>JBNLAC010000006.1:0-54273 GCA_050301935.1 Methylophilaceae bacterium
ATCACTCAAGTGGCATCTGCGCAAAAAAGAGAAGTTTATGCTTTTACCAAGCCTGGTGATATTGTTACTCAGAAGTTTGCAATGGAAATGGGTGCAGTTTGGGCTGGAGATTCAGAAAAACCACCGCCAAAAGAAATGGATGCTGCCATTATTTTTGCACCAGTAGGCTCCTTGATTCCATTGGCATTGAGTAATATCAGAAAAGGTGGAAAAGTCGTATGTGCTGGGATTCATATGAGTGATATTCCTAGCTTTCCTTATGCTATCCTTTGGGGTGAACGTGAAGTGTGCTCAATAGCTAATCTAACACGTGATGATGGCGAAAAGTTTTTCAATTTAGCTCCCAAGTTAGGTGTTCAAACCAAAGTAGAATGTTTTAATTTATCCCAAGCTAATGAAGCCATTCAAAAGCTACAGCAAGGCAAGATAAAAGGAGCAGCTGTATTGATAATGAATTAACTTTAAAGTTGTAATAATGCATCAATTGTTTACAAATAATGGCTACATATCTATGCAGAAGTGCAATGAATGAGTAAAAAGATGGAAGGCTTCTTGTGAAACCTACTTTACGTATTGCGACTTTTAATATTCATAAAGGGGTGAGTAGTTTCAATACACGCCTCGTTTTAAATAAGCAGCGCGAGCTTGTCAGAAAACTACATGCAGACATTGTTTTTCTGCAAGAGGTTAGAGGAGAGCACGCTAGACATAGCAAGCTGACGTTAAATACCCAATACGAGTTTCTGGCAGATAGTATCTGGCACAATTATGCTTATGGTAAAAATGCTGTTCTTTCTGGTGGGCACCACGGGAATGCTATTTTGTCTAAATATCCTATTGTTAAATGGGAGAATGAAAACATCTCTGCTAGCTTTGCGGAGCAAAGAGGCTTGTTGCACTGTGAAATTAATGTGCCAGAATGGCAGGAAAATCTGCATTGTATTTGTGTGCATTTGGGATTATTTTCACTTTGGCGTCGCAAACAGCTAAAATCACTTAATGCCCGTATTAATCAGCTTGTTCCAAAGGATGCGCCACTAATTGTCGCAGGAGATTTTAATGATTGGAAACAAGAGGCTGGTCTATTGTTGTCCGAACAGCAGCATTTACAAGAGGTGTTTAAAATGACACACGGTGCACATGCTAGAAGCTTTCCTTCACTATTACCCATGTTTAAATTAGATCGTATATACGCACGTGGCTTTGATATACAGCATTGCCAAGTACATAGTGGCGCAGTAGTGGCAAATTTATCTGACCATGCTGCTTTAACTGCAGATTTAACTCGTTTATGAGTCAATACCTAAGTGGTAACCAAATCAGCTTGTTATGTAATGGAACAGATTACTTTCCAGCTCTAATAAGCGCTATTGAAAATGCAAAATATGAAATTTATCTACTAACCTATATCTTTGAGTTAGACAAAACAGGTAAACGAATAGGTGATGGACTTCTGCAGGCCGCAAAAAGGGGAGTCAGTGTTCATTTGTTAGTTGATGGGTTTGGTTCTCGTTCGCTGTCAAAAAACTATATTAGAAAACTAAAGGATTCTGGCGTTGAAGTCTTATTTTTTCGACCTAAAATCTCTCCATGGACGTTAAAACGCAGCCGATTGAGGCGTTTACACAGCAAAGTCAGTGTAGTGGATGGAGCGGTCGCTTTTGTGGGCGGCATCAATATTATTGATGATGACAACACACCGTCACACATTCCACCTCGTATCGATTATGCTGTTCAGGTAAGCGGTCCTTTATTGAAAGATATTCATGGTAATGTTAAACATATCTGGAAAGGGGTGTGCCGCAGGCAGTTTTATCAAACACGACAAACTCCAGTTAAAATAGGTAATGCTCAGCCATCTACTGAAGGTATACGAGCGGCATATTTAGTTCGTGACAATCTAAAACATCGGCGTGATATAGAGAGTGCGTATTTATCAGCCATAGAGTCTGCCAAATCCGAAATTATCATTGCCAATGCCTATTTTCTGCCTGGCTTACGGTTTAGGCATGCATTAAGAGATGCTGTTGATAGAGGGGTAAGCGTTAAATTACTACTGCAACAGCGCACAGAGTATCTATTTCTAGATTTTGCCACTAGAGCACTTTATACCAGTTTGTTATCACAAGGTATTCATATTTATGAGTATCATAAAAGTCACATGCACAGCAAAGTTGCTGTTGTCGATGAGCGATTTTCAATAGTCGGTTCCTCTAATATTGATCCTTTTAGCTTATTTTTGTCTTTAGAAGCAAACTTAATTATTGATAATAAATTTTTTACTAAACAATTATCGCAGCACTTAAAACAAACGATTGATACAGGTGCAGTACAAATCACAAAAGATGAATGGCAAAAGCATTATTATATTAAGCGTGTTATGTCTTGGTTCGTTTATGGCTTTATAAAAGTCCTACTTGGCGCGATCGGCTATCCGGAAAATATATAATCAACTATTATGTAAGTGGAAGAACGTAGAGACAAAGCAGTTGTTAACCACTAATATAAAAGCAGTATGATGACTGATTAAAGGAGACTATGATGACAGACAGTAATAAAAAACTGATTAAAGATATTAAGGTTGTTTTAGCTGACTTGGAACAAGTGTTGAGTGATGTCAAAGATAAATCAAGTAAGGAAGCTGCGGAATTAAAAGATAGCTTCGAAGGAAAACTAGAAAAGACTAAAGAGAAACTGATTATTGCAGAGCAAGATTTATTAAATAAAGAGCAAATTGCTGCTGAAATGACAGATAGTTATGTTAGAACCAATGCCTGGAAAGTGATTATCGTAGTGGCAGTAATCAGTTTTTTTATTGGTTACTATGCTTAGCTTATTTGTTTTATAAAGAAGAGCATACTTCTCATTTTTTTACTCAATTGACAATATAAAAAGAAATTGACTCATACATGCGACGTATTTTAATCACTATATTCATTTTTTCAGTGATTGCTTTATCAATATGGTATTTTTCTAAACCAGAGCCAGTATATGTTACGCTAAAGACAGTTGAGCGCGGATCCGTAGAGTCAACAGTTGCTAATACCAGAGCTGGCTCTATCGAAGCATGTCAGCGTACACGGCTTTCACCAATCATAGGCGGGAGAATTGACTATCTCGGCGTTAAAAAAGGCGATCATGTAAAAAAAGGGCAAGTCTTGATCCGGTTATGGAATGATGATCAAGAAGCACAAAATAATTTAGCCTTGGCACAGGTTGAAACGTCACGCAAGCGGTTGAATGAAGTTTGTAGTTTGGCTGATAGTGCAGAGCGTGAAGCAGATAGAATGAAAAAGCTGCAAGCACGTGGCTTTATATCTGAGGGTGCTGAAGAAAAAGCGAGGTTTGAAGCGCAATCACGTCGGTCATCCTGTGATGCTGCAAAAACGGACATCAAACAAGCCCTAGCAAGGGTAAAAATCACGCAAGTGGAGAAGGGTAGAACAATCTTATCTGCTCCATTTGATGGGGTTGTTGCAGATATAGTAGGTGAATTAGGCGAATATACAACGCCCTCGCCACCAGGTGTTGCTACCCCGCCTGCTATCGATTTAATTGACGCATCATGTCTATATGTTGAAGCACCGATGGATGAAATTGATGCCCCTAAAATAAAATTGGGACAATCGGCACGTATCACCTTGGACGCTTTACCTAATCGCACTTTTATGGGACACGTAAAACGTGTAGCACCTTATGTTGTAGCAGTAGAGAAGCAAGCACGTACAGTTGATATTGAAGTTTCTTTTAATGATGAGCAAGACTTTCAGCAACTGCTAGTTGGATATAGCGCTGATGTTGAGGTTATTTTAGAGCGTCGTGACGATGTCTTGAGCGTACCTACAGCTGCCTTAATAGATGGCAATAAGGTGCTTGTTTACCAACCTAAAACACAAACATTAGAGGAACGTTCCTTGACTTTAGGAATTGCCAATTGGGAGTTATCTGAGGTGATTGATGGCCTTAAACAAGGTGAGGAAATCGTCACCTCAATAGAACGTGATGGTATCAAAGCTGGCGCATTTGTAACGCCTGAACCTGCTAGTAGATAGTATGACTGAAGACCAGCCACTGATTGAGCTAAATGGAATAAATCGCATTTTTCATCTTGGAGATAGTGAAGTTCATGCTTTACAAGATGTGAGTTTATCAATTAAACAAGGCGAATATATTTCTGTGATGGGTCCTTCTGGTTCAGGTAAATCAACATTATTAAATCTGTTAGGTTTACTTGATCAACCTAATAGTGGGTCTTACTTTTTAGATGGCAGGGATATCACGACTTTAAGCCTTGATGAGCAAGCAAAGCTACGTAGCGAGCGCATAGGATTTATTTTTCAAAGTTTTCATTTAGTGCCAAGATTATCTGCAGCGGCTAATATCGAATTACCACTGATGCTATCAGGCATCAAATCTGCAGAAAGAGCGGAGCGAGTAGCAGAAGCTATTGTAAATTATGGACTCAGTGATCGTGCAAATCATAAACCCAACGAATTATCTGGTGGGCAACGCCAACGTGTAGCAATTGCTCGTGCTACTGTGACACAGCCCGCATTATTATTAGCAGATGAACCTACCGGCAATTTGGACAGGGTCACTGGAGATGAGGTCGTAAATTTATTAGAAAAATTGAATAAACAGGGAATGACATTAATTGTTGTTACGCATGACCAAGCATTGGGAGCAAGAGCTAAACGGCAAATCAAAATGGTCGATGGCGCAATTGTGAGTGACATCAATAAAGAATCGTAATGAAGTTATTCGATGCATTATTGTTTTCCTATCAAGCGATTATTGGCACGCCAGTACGTGCCTTTTTATTGATTATTGCAATGTCTATTGGCGTTGCTGCGGTTGTATTGCTAACGGCGCTAGGAGATGGAGCTAGGCGTTATGTTGTGGATGAGTTTTCTTCAATCGGTACGAATTTAGTAATCGTTTTTCCTGGGCGATCTGAAACAGGTGGCTTTAATCCTGCTAATTTAGTGACTAGTACACCAAGAGATTTAACTGTGGAGGATGCAGCATCACTTTTGCGGTTGCCTAATGTAAAAAGAGTTTCACCTATTTTAGTAGGTACAACTGAAATCAATGCGGCAGGGAAGTTGAGAGAAGCAATGCTGGTTGGTACCAATGCTGATTTTTTTGCAGTCAGGCACTTAAACCTATCGCTTGGAAGACCATTGTCAAAATCTGACTTAAATCGGGCAAATGCAGAAGTCGTATTGGGCGCTGGAATACGTAATGATATTTTTGGCAAAGAAAACCCTTTAGGTAAAACAGTGCGTGTAGGAGATAGAAAGCTGCGAGTTATAGGCGTGCTAGAGGAAGGAGGCCGAGGTATGGGGATGACAACCGATGATTTGGTCATCCTGCCTGTGGCTACAGCGCAAGCAATGTTAAATACCAATACTTTATTTCGTGTGCTGGTTGAGTCCAAAAGCAGAGAAGAAATTCTTAAAGTAAAGGACCGTATACTCAAAGCAATTTCATTGAGGCATGAGGGAGAAGAAGATGTCACCGTTATTACGCAGGATGCAGTCTTACAAACATTTGATAAAATTTTAGGTGTTCTGACTTTAGGTGTAGCTGGTATTGCTGCTATAAGTCTTGCTGTTGCTGGTATTTTAATCATGAATGTCATGCTGGTTTCAGTTACACAACGCACGTCTGAAGTTGGATTACTCAAGGCTCTTGGCGCAACGGCTTCAATTGTAAAAAACCTGTTTTTGATTGAAGCCTTGTTGTTATCGTTAACTGGTGCACTAGTGGGCGTTGGTTTAGGTTACTTGGGGGCAATGCTACTACGTCATTTGTACCCGGCATTTCCTGCTTACCCACCGGCATGGGCTGTATTGGCAGGGCTGTCTACTGCACTTGCTTCTGGGTTAATATTTGGCGTAATGCCAGCGCGAAAAGCAGCCAAACTGGACGCCATTGAAGCTTTGACAAAAAGGTAGTGATGTTACTAGCCGACTCTCTTCGTTTTGCATTGCAAGCCATTTTCTCTCATCGTCTGCGTAGTTTTTTAACGCTACTAGGCATCGCCGTAGGTATCACGGCTGTTGTTCTGCTCACTTCGATTGGCGAGGGTGTTCATCAGTTTGTGCTTAAGGAATTTACGCAATTTGGCACTAATGTTATTAGTGTTGCGCCTGGAAAAACAAAAACTGGAGGCACACCAACTTCTGGCATTCCTACGACTTCACGTTTGCTTACGATGGAAGATGCCGCAGCACTTAAAAAGCTACCTCAAGTGATTGGTTCCTCACCTACAGTTTGGGGTAACTCCGAGGTAGAAGGCAACGGGAGAGTTCGACGTTCGACTATTTATGGAGTAGATGCAGACTTTTTGACAGTTTTAAGCTCAAGAGTAGCGATGGGCCATTTCTTACCATCTACAACTGGAAGCGCTTCCCGCGCGCAAGTTGTCTTAGGTAGTAAGCTGCACAAAGAGTTATTTGGGTTTACAAGTCCATTGGGCGCACGCGTTCGTATCGGTGGATTGCATTTTCGTGTGATTGGTGTGCTAGCTTCTAAAGGGCAGTTTTTGGGAATAGATTTAGATGATACAGCTTTTATTCCAGCAGAACGGGCTTTGGAGCTCTATAACAGAGAAGGGTTAATGGAAATCCATGTTATTTATACTGAAAATGCATCTTCTGCAAAGGTGGCCAGAGCTATTAAAGAACGACTAATATTAAGACATGGACGGGAAGATTTCACAGTAACAACACAAGAGGATATGCTGGAGACTTTATCTAATATTTTAAATATTTTAACAGCAGCAGTCGGTGCACTCGGCGCAATATCCTTATTAGTAGGAGCTGTTGGCATTGCAACGATTATGACAATTTCGGTGACAGAGCGGACTAATGAAATCGGCCTGCTTATGGCGCTTGGCGCCAAACCGCACACGATTTTGGGTTTATTCATGGGCGAGTCCATACTACTTTCATTATTAGGTGGGTTACTCGGTTTAAGCCTTGGAATTGGAATCGCGCAGCTATTACGATTCACATTACCAACATTTCCTGTACATACACCATGGATTTATGTAATTGGGGCTGTATTTATCTCAGCACTAATTGGACTTTTCGCGGGGATGGCGCCAGCAGTTAGAGCTTCTCGCATGAGTCCAGTGGATGCATTACGCGCAGAATGATTGCTAAGTGCTGACGCGTATTTCTAGCACTTTTTATTTCAGATAAGCTTCTTCTATGTCATCAGCTATATCAATACTGATATTAGTACTGAATAATAGATATTAGGAGATAGTAATTATGAGTTCACTCTATCCAATCAATTGCATTGTTGCTGCAACAGATTTCTCAACAATAGGCGATGCAGCAGTAATGCGTGGCGCACAGATTGCCAAGCAAATTGGTAAAGCGCTCCATTTACTCCATATCGTACACCCTTTAGAGATATATCCCGAACTCATGCTTACATTTGATACGCATGTGAAAGACTATGAGCGGCTAAAACAGGCGAACGGAATTGAAAGTCTAGATGCTTTAGCTACTAAAATTAGAAGTGAATTTAGTATAGATGTCACCACAGCATCTAGAATAGGGCGACCACATACGCAAATTATTGAATATGTTAAAGGTGTATCTGCAGACTTGCTTATCGTTGGTTATCGTAGAGAGAGAAATCTTCTTGATGCTGTTTTAGGTTCAACTGCAATTAGAATTCTTAGCGCCGCTCCTTGCGCTGTATTGATGGTGAGCGATGTTAATGTAACGCCTTATAGGCAAGTGATTGCGTCAGTTGACTTATCTCTAATTTCTTTTGATATCGTTGCAGCTGCCAGTGTTATTGCGCCAACTGCACAAATAGAAATGTTGCATGTATTTGATCTTAAGCAAGAAATACTCAGTCGAGAAGTAGGTACTAGTGAAGAACAAATTCAAAAATATCGCGAGTCTTCATTGCAACATATTGATAGTGAGCTTAACAAACTAAAACAAAAGTTAGAGGGCAAGCATATAACTAGTAAGGTCGTAAACGGATATTTGCCTGAAACTATTTGTTCAAGAGTTGAAACTGCAAATGCCGACTTGATCGTTCTTGGAAAGCAAGGCAAAACAAACCTGCAAGAATTTGTTTTAGGTAGTGTCAGTAAAACGGTAGCAAGCATGGTCGAGTGTGATGTGTTGTTAACTTAAACTACAAGCTATTTTTTGAGGATTGTTAATGGATAAAGAGATAGAAGCGCTCACAGAACAAGAATTATACAGTTTAGATGCTTACTGGAGAGCTTGTAACTATTTAGCAGCGGGTATGATTTATTTATGGGACAACCCACTATTAAAAGAGCCGCTCAAACCCGAACATATCAAACAACGTTTACTAGGACACTGGGGCTCAAGTCCTGGCCTATCTTTCACTTACATACATGTTAATCGACTCATTAACAAATACGATTTGAATGCCATTTTTCTTGCTGGACCAGGACATGGCGCGCCAGGTGTGTTGGGTCCGATATACCTAGAAGGTACCTACAGTGAGGTTTATCCTAATAAAGGGCAGAATGAAGCGGGATTGTGCCAATTTTTTAAAGCATTTTCATTTCCTGGCGGCATTGGTAGCCATTGTACGCCAGAAACACCTGGCTCAATTCACGAGGGTGGGGAGCTAGGTTACAGCATTTCACATGCATTTGGTGCAGCTTTTGATAACCCTGATTTGTTGGTTACTGTTGTGGTGGGAGACGGAGAGTCTGAGACAGGTCCTCTTGCTACCTCATGGCATTCAAATAAGTTTTTGAACCCCATTAGCGATGGCGCTGTTTTACCAGTGTTACATTTAAATGGCTATAAAATCAACAACCCTACCTTGCTATCGCGCATTTCTCATGACGAACTGGAAAGCCTATTTGTTGGCTATGGTTGGACACCACACTTTGTCGAGGGAGATAACCCAATGCTGATGCATGCAAAAATGGCAGAAGCAATGGAGCAATGTATTCTAGAAATTCGCAGTATACAAGTAGAGGCACGTAAAACTGGCAAAGCAATTAGAGCACGATGGCCAATGATTATATTAAGGTCGCCCAAAGGCTGGACTGGCCCAGAAGAAGTGGATAGTCATAAAGTTGAAGGCTTTTGGCGTGCGCATCAAGTGCCGATGAAAAACGTTCGTGAAAATCCAGAACATCTTTCTCAGTTGCAAGATTGGTTGCTAAGTTATAAACCTGATATGCTTTTTGATGACAATGGAGCTCTGCGAGCAGAGTTAAAAGCGTTAGCGCCTAAAGGCGCACGTCGAATGAGTGCTAATCCACATGCGAATGGTGGATTAATTCGACACGAATTGCGGATGCCAGACTTTAGTGACTATGCAGTTAAGCTTCCATCGCCAGCCAAACTATATGTCGCTAACACCCATCCTTTAGGTGAGTTTTTACGTGATGTAATGCGCAGCAATATGACAAATTTTCGTATTTTTGGGCCAGATGAAAACACCTCTAACAAACTGGATAGTGTCTATGAAGTAAGTAAAAAAACATGGTTGGCTGATTATCTACCTGAGGACAAGGATGGGGGTGAACTAGCGCCTGATGGGCGTGTGATGGAGATGCTATCTGAACACACGGTTGAAGGCTGGCTAGAAGGTTACCTGATGACTGGTCGTCATGGTTTCTTCTCCTCTTACGAAGCATTTGTGCATGTGATTGACTCTATGTTCAATCAGCATGCAAAGTGGTTGGATATGTCTAAAGCTGTTTCATGGCGGGCTCCAATCTCTTCACTCAATTTACTGATTACGTCAACAGTATGGCGTCAAGATCACAATGGCTTTACGCATCAAGATCCAGGTTTTTTAGATATTGTCGTCAACAAAAGCCCTTCAGTAACTCGCATCTATCTACCACCAGATGCAAACTGCTTACTCTCAGTGGCTAATCATTGTTTAAAGAGCACTGATTACATCAATGTGATTGTTGCTGACAAACAAAAACACCTGCAATATTTAAATATGGACGATGCGATTAAACATTGTACAAAAGGGTTAGGTATTTGGGAGTGGGCAAGCAACGATGATGGTATGGAACCCGACATTATTATGGCTAGTGCAGGAGACATTCCAACGAAGGAAGCCTTGGCCGCTACGCTACTTTTGCGTCAATACTTTCCTGACTTAAAAATTCGATTCATTAATGTGGTTGATTTGTACAAGCTAACAGCACCAAGTCAGCATCCACATGGTATTTCTGATAATGACTTTGATAGTCTTTTTAGCAAAGATAAGCCTGTTATTTTTAACTTTCATGGTTATCCTTGGTTAATACACCGAATGACTTACCGT
This sequence comes from Methylophilaceae bacterium, assembly GCA_050301935.1. Classification (GTDB taxonomy): domain Bacteria; phylum Pseudomonadota; class Gammaproteobacteria; order Burkholderiales; family Methylophilaceae. The sequence goes on from JBNLAC010000006.1 coordinate 10,315, forward strand.
CGAACTAATCATGATAACTTTCATGTGCATGGCTATAATGAAAAGGGTAGTATCAATACGCCATTGGAGTTAGCTATCCAGAATAAGATAGATCGATTCAGCCTCGTTATTAGTGCAATCGACCTCTTGCCTAAACTGCAAGTAAAAGGTGCTCATGTTAGAGAAAAGGTCCGCAATCAACAGATTGAGTGTTGTCAGTATGCTTACAAGCATGGCGTTGATTTGCCGCAGGTAGATGAGTGGGTATGGCCGCTATAAATGTCCTGTCAATTAATTGTGGATCCTCAAGTTTAAAAGCAAGTTACTTTTCAAGCGATGGTACTCGGCAAAACTTCCACTATTTACTTAAGCGACAAGGTGAGTTTCATCACATAGAAGAGGTTCTAAAGCAATTACTTAGTGATCTAGAAGGCAACAAGCCTGATGTAGTTGGACATCGTTTTGTTCATGGAGGTGACATTTCTGATAATGCAAGAGTCATTAACTCCATGGAGCGAGAGAGGTTAGAAAGCATTACTAATCTTGCACCACTGCATATGCCGAGTAATTTGTTGGCCTTAGATTTATGTTCGGCCTATTTCAATGTGCCACAGGTTGCTTGTTTTGATACCTCCTATCATTACACAATGCCAGCGTTGGTTAAACGCTTTCCTATTCCTCAGTCATTTGGAATACGTCGTTTTGGATTTCATGGACTCAATTACGCATATATAGCGAAAAAGCTACCTGAAGTAATTGGTGAAACTGCTTACAGAAAGGTCGTTGTGGCGCATTTAGGCAGTGGCGCGAGTTTATGTTTAATAGAGAATCTTGAGTCTGTTAATACTACAATGGGTTATACGCCAGCAGGTGGTATTGCAATGGGAACAAGGAGTGGTGATCTCGATCCAGGTGTAATGCTAGCACTCGCTGAAAAATATTCTTCTAAAGAGTTAAGCGATTTAGTCTTTCACGGTATGGGTTTATTAGCCCTATCAGACGGAGAGAGTGCAGACATGCAAGCATTGCTATCTAGCAACACCAACAACGCTAAATTTGCGGTCGATTTTTTTTGTCAAGAAGTGCGTGGAGCCATAGGTGCTTTGGCTTGTAAAGCAGGTGGAATAGATGCATTGGTTTTTACAGCAGGAATAGGTGAGCGATCTGCAATTATTCGTGAAAAAATATGTTTGCCCTTAGGACTACTGGGTTTTGAACTAGATATTAAGGCTAACAAAAGCTCAGCATTAAGAATTGAAAGTGATGGGTATAAGCCAATAGCTATTATTCCTGCTGATGAAGAAGCAATGATTAGAGATTTATGTATAGAATTAGTGAAGTCGTAGGGCGGGAATCATAAAAATAACAATTAATATTACTAAGTTAATAGCACTTTTTTATGAAGGTATATTTTGCCAGTGAATAGCCAAATCAAGTTGAGTGCAGATGATTGGCATATGTTGTCAATTGATGATGCGGCAGCGCAGCTAGAATTAAATTTAAAAACAGGATTAAATTCATCTCAAGTAGCCGAGCGTGCTACTAAATACGGATTAAATATACTATCCGAAAAACGCAAACGTTCTGCATGGCGCATGCTTTTTAAACAGTTCAGCGAGTTCATGATAATCGTACTCATTATAGCTGCTGTTATTTCTGGATTTATTGGCGATTTAGGCGACACCATCTTTATCATTGTTATCGTAATACTCAATGCCATTGTCGGGTTTGTACAAGAGTACCGTGCCGAGCGAGCTATGGCGGCATTAAAGCATATGTCAGAAAGTAGTGCTCGCGTATTCAGAGATAGTAAAGTAGAGACGGTCAATGCTTCTGAATTAGTACCAGGAGATATTGTGTTATTAGAGGCTGGTAATGTTGTACCTGCCGATTTTAGATTGATAGAAGCTGTCCAGCTAAAAGTAGATGAGTCATCACTCACTGGAGAATCAGTTGCTATTGAAAAACAAACACAAGCCTTAATGTCCAAAAATGCCCCTGTCGGCGATAGGACCTGTTTAGCATACAAAGGCACCATTGTTACCTATGGTAGGGGGCGCGGCATAGTAACAGCGACAGGGATGCAAACTCAAATTGGCAAAATTGCCAGTCTTTTGATAGATAGTGAAGATAATAAAACTCCTTTACAAAAACGATTAATTAATTTTGGTAAATGGATATCAATTGCTGCCTTAACAATCTGTGTATTGGTTTTTGTCATAGGAATAACACGTGGCGAGCCGCTTTTGTTAATGTTTATGACTTCAGTTAGTTTAGCTGTTGCAGCTATCCCTTCTGCTTTACCAGCAGTTGTTACGATATCACTCGCCATAGGTGCGCATAAAATGATTAAGCAGCATGCGTTAATTCAAAGTCTGCCTGCAGTAGAAACATTGGGCTCAGTTACCTTTGTCTGCGCTGACAAAACAGGGACGCTTACGCAAAACAAAATGCATGTAGCATCCATTTACATTAACGGTAATTCTTATCATCAATGGAATAAAGAAGAAAACATTGAGCCTTGGTTAAGCTTGCTAAACGCTATGGCGCTCAGTAATGATGCACAAGTTGCAAAAGATGGGAAAACTCACGGAGAGTCAACTGAAATAGCATTCCTCAATGCCGCACAAGATGCTGGCTGGTCAAAATCAGCTCTTGAGCAAAAAATGCCCAGATTAAAAGAGCTGGCATTTGATTCTGAGCGTAAGCGTATGACGACTTTTCATAAGCTTGATAATGGATTTATTTCTTATACCAAAGGTTCACCAGAAGCAGTTTTATCAAACTGTAAACATGCATTGTTATCGAGTGGTATAGATGATATAGACCAAGCAAAATTATTGAAAGAAGCAGATACAATGGCGGCGAATGGCTTGCGCGTATTGGCATTTGCGTATCGAGAATGGACCTCTTTGCCTGATGTGAGTATCGGCGAGGAACTAGAGAGTCAACTCACTTTTATTGGTCTAGTGGGCTTGATTGACCCTCCACGTAATGAAGGCAAGCAGGCGGTTGAATTATGTAAAGCGGCAGGAATAACTCCTGTGATGATTACGGGTGATCATCCTGCGACTGCACGTGCAATCGCTTATCAACTTGGTATATTAGCGAGTGCTGATGGGCGTGTTGTTACTGGTGACGACTTGGCAAAATTAAGCGAAAGCGCACTAAATGCACAAGTTAAGTCGTTAAATGTTTATGCCAGAGTGGATCCCTCTCAAAAACTGAGAATCGTTCGGGCTTTACAAGATAATGGTGAGATTGTTGCCATGACTGGCGATGGTGTAAACGATGCACCCGCCCTGCAGGCAGCTGATATAGGTGTTGCAATGGGAAAAGCCGGAACAGATGTGGCAAGAGAAGCCGCGCATATGGTATTACTTGATGATAATTTTGCCACCATCGTCAACGCTGTGCGATATGGTCGACGCCTGTATGACAATATTCGTAAGTTTGTTCGCTATGCTGTAACGACAAATTCTGCCGAAGTGCTGACAATCTTTCTAGCACCCTTCCTAGGGCTGCCCATACCATTGCTTCCAACGCATATTTTATGGATTAATCTGGTGACAGACGGTTTGCCAGCCCTAGCGCTTACAGCGGAGCCTGTAGAAAAAGGTGTGATGCAGCGTCCACCTCGCTCTCCAAATGAAAGTATATTCTCTCACGGTATGTGGCAACATGCGATATGGGTCGGCTTGTTGATGGCTGGCTTAACCCTGTTTGCCCAAGCTTGGGCTTATCATACAGGTTCATCTCACTGGCAAACCATGGCATTTACTGTTATCACGCTGTCACAACTTGGGCATGTAATGGCAATACGCTCAGAACAAGCATCACTATTCAGTATGGGCTTATTCAGCAACGTTCCATTGTTATTAGCGGTTGTTGCGACTTTTTTATTACAAATGGCTGCGATATACATACCATTGTTTAATGATATTTTCAAAACTCAGGCTTTAAGCCTTACTGAGTTAGCAGTGTGTTTGATTTTATCTTCGGTTGTATTTATTGCTGTGGAAGTTGAAAAGTTGCTGATTAGACTTGGCTTGTTGTACAAGCAAGATTTTCTTAACGTTAAAGCCTGATTAAGGTTTGTCCGGGTAATAAAATTCTAAAATAAGTACTTGAAATATTGTATAATCTGCTCGAATATTACCGATTGGTCATATCAAATATCGCTTAACTGGCGATATTTTTTTATTAGTTGTTACAAATTAAGGAATAAATAATGAGTCAAATCGTTTTGGAACATAACCCATCAGAAGAAAAATTGAAAGAATTAGGCGTAGCAAGTTGGTCAATTTGGGATTGTCCGCCGTCAAAATTCCCACTAGATTTTGATATGACGGAAACCGCTTACGTTTTAGAGGGTGAGTTTCACGTGTACCCAGAAGGTGGTGAGAAGGTTGTTGTAAAAGCTGGAGACTTGGTTGTGTTCCCTAAAGGGCTTAAGTCTAATTGGGAAGTTGTTAAGCAACTAAAAAAACATTACAAACATTCTTAATCAATAGATTGTTTAGCATTAGAATAAAGCCTAGCTACGCTAGGCTTTTTTACTGGGAAATTGTGTTATTTACAGTTATTGATTTTGTATCTAACTAGAGGAGAGCGTTATGAAAATTACTGTTGAAAAACCTGATTCAGAAAAGTTGGAAGCGCTGGGTGTTAAAAATTGGCCTACTTGGTCAAAAGAAGTCTCTACTTTTCCATGGGATTATAGTAGTCAAGAAATCGCTTATATTCTAGAGGGTGAGGTAACAGTAACGCCTAATAATGGAGGCGCTCCCGTTAGTTTTGGTGCTGGAGATTTGGTTACCTTCCCTGCAGGTCTCTCTTGTGTGTGGGAAGTAAAAAAAACGCTCCGTAAGCATTATCAATTCAGTTGATTTTTTGTATTAAATAGCTTGTTGATGTTGAAATAATCTAGCAAGAACTATAGGTATTTATTTTCACTCTACTTTGTATGACGTACGAAAAGGCTATATAAGATTTTTTACAATTTGGTCGCTAATTTGTCACAAACCTTCCATATGATGGGTTCTGTGATGAATTAAGCAACAGGTTGAAAATGAAAATAACGGTAGTCGGTTGTGGCTATGTAGGCTTATCTAATGGAGTATTGTTAGCAAAGAATAATCAGGTTGTGATGCATGATGTTGATTCAAAGAGAATTGAATTGATTAATCAAAAGATATCACCGATAGAAGATCATGAAATCCAGCACTATTTAAAAAATAAGAACTTAAACTTTAGAGGTACTTTAGATAAACTTGAAGCATACAAAGCTGCTAACTTTGTCATTATCGCAACGCCAACCGATTATGATCCAGAAACAAACTACTTTAATACCCAGTCAATAGAAAGTGTCATACGAGATGTAATGTCAATCAACAGTCATGCTGTCATGATCATCAAGTCTACAGTACCTGTTGGATACACAGAGACTATTAAAGAAAAGCTTAACTGTAGCAATATAATTTTCTCACCAGAGTTTTTGCGTGAAGGTAAAGCGCTTTATGATAATTTACACCCATCTAGAATTGTCATTGGTGAAAAGTCCGATAGGGCAAAGCAATTTGGTAGATTGTTAGCGCAAGGAGCAGAAGATACTGACCCACCCATTTTTTATATGGAGCCTACAGAGGCAGAAGCGGTAAAATTATTTGCCAATAGCTACCTTGCGATGCGAGTAGCGTACTTTAATGAACTAGACACTTATGCACAAATGTTAAACCTTGATTCAAGAGATATCATATTAGGCGTTTGTGCAGATCCTAGGATAGGCAATTATTACAATAATCCATCTTTTGGTTATGGCGGGTATTGTCTACCTAAAGATACAAAACAATTAATTGCCAACTATAACAATGTTCCTAATAACATCATTAGCGCTATTGTTGATGCAAACAGCACAAGAAAAGACTTTATTGCCAGAAGTATCTATAAAAGCAACCCTGAAATAGTTGGCATTTATCGCTTAACCATGAAAGCTGGCTCTGATAACTATCGGGCATCTTCGGTTCAAGGCATTATGAAGCGAATCAAAGCGCGCGGTATTAAGGTTATTATCTATGAGCCAACCTATCATGAAGAGCGTTTCTTTAACTCAAAGGTAGTAAACGATTTGGAGCAGTTCAAAGCAACAGCAGATATTATTGTTGCAAATCGAATTACTAATGAAATTAAAGACGTGCAAGAAAAGGTCTATAGTAGAGATCTATTTGGTAAAGATTAGCGGATATTATTTAAGTTAATGTTCATAGCTTTAACCACATAAATTATTAGTCTAAAGTTTGAGTAGATCTTCTTTTAGTTTATTAATTTTTGCCTGACTCAAAGGTTTGTCATTCATATCGGAAATTAAAAAAGTATCTTCGGCCCGGTTCCCCAGTGTATTGATTTTTGCATTGTGAATCATTACATCGTGTTTGATGAAAATAAAAGCTATACTTGCTAGGAGCCCAGGTAAATCACACGTGACAATATCTAGCATTAGATAATTGCTATCAGGCGCATTATCAAATGATACTTCAGTTGTTATAGGCATATGCTTAACTTGCCGATTAAGTCGGCCTTTGATTGGCGCTTCGATAGGTGTGGTTGATAGAATTTTTTCCGATAGTTTTTCTTCTATATGTTTTAATAATCCACTATAACTTATTTCTGTAGTTGATTGATCTAAAACAATAAAATTGTTCAGTGCGTAATTGTGATTTGTCGTATAAATTTTGGCTTGGCCAATGTTGTAACCGAGACGATCAAAGAAGTTACAAATTCTCGCAAACAAGTCCTGCTGATTTCTAGTATAAATCATCACTTCAATGCCATCACCTTCGCTACTTAAATGGGCACGTACAATAGGCTTTTCAGTATAAACATGAGGAATAAGCAAACGTGTTTGCCAAGCAATTTCATTACTGTTATAGCGTGAAAAATAGGATTCACCGACCTCATTCCAGAAACTCTCGTATGATTTCGGTTTAAGATCATATTTTTGTAATTTTGCGCTTGCTTTATGTTGACGATCAATTATTGCGCTCTTCACACTGAATGATTCGTTATTCAGAACCTGTCTTGTTTCTAGGAATAAACTCTCTAGCAATCTGGCTTTCCAAGCATTCCATACAGTTGGACTTGTACCTCTTACATCGGCGACTGTTAACAAATACAGAGCGATTAGGCGCGTCTCTGAGCCCATTTTTTTAGCAAACTGCTCAATGACAGCAGGGTCAGATAAGTCTGATTTTTGTGCTACTTTAGACAGCTGCAAATGCATCTCAACCAACCATGAAACGAGTGCTGTATCTTCGTTCTCTAGCTGGTGTAATTCGCAGAACCTTCTTGCATCGATTTTGCCCAGTTCCGAGTGGTCACCGCCACGACCTTTTGCTATATCATGAAAAATAGCAGCGATATAGAGCAGGTATGGCTTTTTGAAATCTGAGAATAATTGACTACATAATGGAAACTCATATTTGAGTTCAGGCTTGCTAAATCTTCGTAAATTTGCCAACACATTAATGGTGTGTGCGTCTACCGTATAAACATGGAACAAGTCATGCTGCATTTGACCAACAATCTTACCAAAAGCAGGAATGTACTTTCCTAGTACACCATATCGATTCATACGGCTGATGCTATGATGCACACCATCTTTTTGTTTCAATATACTCAAGAAGAGTTGCTGGTTTGTTTCTGATTCACGGAAAGCTTTTGTAATCAGTTTATTAGCATTTTGTAATTGTCGTAACAATACAGGACTAAAACCATCGAGTTCGGGATTTGTTTGTAATAACAAAAAGCATTCTAAAATAGCACTGGGCCTCATCTGGAAAAGATCAGGGGAGGCGAGCTCAAGTAGGTTGTTTTGCACAATAAAATCGTCATTGATAACCTTGTCTTCTTCTCCAGGTAAACTAGTGTTAACAAAAGACTTGATTACAATTTCATTTATTAAGCTGATGTAACGTACGCTACGATAGTAGCTTTGCATCAATTGCTCGCTAGCGCGCTTACTTTTGGTATTAACCAAGCCCAAATTAGCAGCTAGTTGGTTTTGAAAGTCAAATAATAGGCGGTCTTCGCGACGCTTAGCCAAGTAGTGCAGACGGATGCGTAATGTATTTAAATTTCGCTCATGTTTTTTGATGGCATTCAGCTCTTTTTGACTGATGATGCCGTTTTTTTCAAGCTCTAGCCAGGTGTTACCGAGCCCCTGGCTATGTGTTACCCATAAAATAGCATGCAAGTCTCTCAGGCCACCAGGGCTTTCTTTAATATTAGGTTCTAATTTGTATGCTGTATCATTAAATTTTGCATGTCTTTGTTTTTGTTCAGCAAGCTTCTCGATTAAAAACTTGTTTGCATCCATATTTTGCATAATGGAAATGTAAAAGTTTGCGAAAGTTGCTTTAGGACCGCACAGTAATCGTGCTTCAATTAAGTTTGTCTGTATAGAAACATCTTCAGATGCTTCTTTGATGCACTCTTGGATACTACGCACACTGTGGCCAATATTAAGACCTATGTCCCATAATAGACCAATGACCCTTTCAATAGCGGCGTTTTGACTATCAGAAACATTTTCTGGTACCAGAATGAGTAAATCTATATCAGAGTGTGGAAATAGCTCCTGACGCCCATAACCACCAACTGCAATTAAACTAATTTCATCACTTAAAGGACTGCTTTCCCAGACATCTTGCAAAACCTTATCTATTAATTTTGTGTGCTGTTTTAATAAATTAGCAGGGTTTTTGTCTTCTAGAAAAGATTGCTCTAATAATGACTGCTGTGTTTTTAATTGATTACGCCACTTAGTCGTATTTTGCTCTGGTTTGATCGTTACAGTGTCCATATCGTTATAGTGCGTCAATATTTTCAGGAGCAGCAGGGGTGCCATCAGATACGGTTAATACCTCAAATCCGTCATCAGTAACAAGAATGGTATGCTCCCATTGTGCAGAAAGGCTTCGGTCTTTTGTGACAACTGTCCAGCCATCAGGCATATGTTTGATATCTCGTTTACCCGCATTAATCATCGGTTCAATGGTAAAAATCATTCCCTTTTGCAACCGTACGCCACTGCCAGGTTTGCCATAATGTAAAACTTGTGGGTCTTCGTGAAACTTCTTACCAATGCCATGTCCACAGAACTCTCTAACAACACTAAAACCATTTTTTTCGGTGAAAGATTGTATGGCATATCCTATGTCGCCCAGTGTAGCACCTGGCTTAACCTGATTAATCCCAAGCCACATCGCTTGGAAGGTCAATTCCGATAAGCGTTTTGCCTGTATTGAAACCTCACCAACATGGAACATTCTAGAGGTGTCACCGTGATAACCATCTTTTATGACGGTTACATCAATATTAATAATATCGCCATTCTTTAGTACTTTGTCGCCAGGAACGCCATGGCATATTTGATGGTTAACGGAAGTGCAAATCGATTTGGGGTAGGGTGTATGTCCATCTGGTGCGTAATTGAGAGGAGCTGGAATTGCTTTTTGTACATTGACAATATAGTCGTGACAAAGCGTATCTAGTTTGTCTGTTGTTACGCCTTTGACAACAAAAGGCGTAATATAATCAAGCACTTCTGCCGCTAGTTTGCCTGCGATACGCATTTTTGCAATATCGTCTTCATTATGAATAGAAATAGCCATATAAGATTTAGAGTGTAACGATGTATTAAAGTTTGTGGTAAACGCTGAATTTTGGTATTATACGCGCCGCTACGCATGCGCTTCGATTAATATTACATTATTCTAGCAAATGTACTTAGCGAAATCACTGCACCGTCCCGTACAGGGTGTTTATCAAAGGATAAATAATGTTGGACGTGTGTAATTTTAACCCTTACATGGAGTATTACTATGTCTGTAACAATGCGTCAAATGCTTGAGGCTGGCGTTCACTTCGGCCATCAAACCCGTTACTGGAATCCTAAAATGGCAGAGTTCATTTTTGGTGATCGTAACAAAATTCATATCGTTAACCTAGAAAAAACCTTACCTTTGTTTGAAGAGGCGCAAAAATATGTGCGCACTTTAGCAGCAAATAAAGGACGTATCCTGTTTGTTGGTACAAAACGCCAAGCGCGTGAGATTGTTAAAGAGGAAGCACAACGTGCAGGTTGTGCTTATGTTAACCACCGTTGGTTAGGCGGGATGCTAACAAACTATAAAACAGTTAAGCAATCGATCAAACGTTTAAAAGATTATGAAGCCATGTTGGAAGATGGCAGCATGGAGAAATTCGGTAAAAAAGAAGCGCTAGGTTACAAGCGTGAGCTTGAGAAGTTAGAGCGCTCTATTGGTGGTATTAAAGAAATGGGCGGCTTGCCAGATGCTATTTTTATCATTGACGTAGGACATGAAAGTGGTGCTGTCGTTGAAGCGAAAAAATTGGGTATCCCACTGATTGGCGTCGTTGATACTAATAACTCACCAGAAGGTATTGCATACGTCATTCCTGGTAACGATGATTCGAGTCGTGCAATCAGACTGTATGCACGCGGTATGGCTGATGCTGTACTTGAAGGCCGTGCAAATGCTTTAGCTGAAATAGTAAAATCTGCAAGTGAAGAAGAAGAGTACGTTGAAGTTGCTGAATCAGAAGCAGTATCCTCGTCAGCAGAGTAATTAATACTAACTAAAGCTGGGAATTTACCCAGCTTTTTTGTTTTTAATCAGATTGTTACAATAGTAACTTAATGTTATATATAATCAAATTAAGGAGCTCAAAATGGCTGAAATTACAGCGAGCATGGTAAAAGAATTACGCGAGCGTACAGATGCGCCAATGATGGACTGCAAGAAAGCACTATCAGAAGCAGAAGGTGACATGGGTCGCGCAGAAGAAATCTTGCGTGTCCGATTTGGTAACAAAGCAAGCAAAGCAGCCGGCAGAGTTGCGGCAGAGGGTGTGGTTGGAATTAGCGTATCGAAAGACGGTAAAACAGCAACTTTACTTGAAGTGAACTCAGAAACAGACTTTTGTGCCAGAAATGAAGCGTTTATAAATTACGTAAATGATTTAGCACAAGTAATTAATGAGAATGCGCCAGCTGATATGGGCGCTGTAGCAGCATTGCCTATGCAGGGTGCGACTGCTGAGGATGTACGTGCGCAATTGGTTGGTAAAATTGGTGAAAACATCACCCCACGCCGTTTCACACACATGAATGCTGAAGGACAAGTTTCTAGCTATGTACATGGTGGCAAAATCGGCGTTATAGTTGATGTGATTGGTGGAGACGACGAGCTAGGAAAAGATATTGCCATGCACATTGCAGCCGCTAAACCTAAAGCATTAAATGCAGAAGGCATTGATGCAGAAGCAATTGAAGCGGAACGTCGTGTAGCAATTGAAAAAGCAAAAGAAGCTGGTAAGCCTGAAGCAATGCTAGAAAAAATTGCTGAAGGTACAGTGAATAAATTCTTAAAAGAAGTGACTTTGCTAAACCAAATCTTTGTCAAAAATGACAAGCTGACGATTGAGCAGTTACTTAAATCCAAGAATGCAAGAATTGCATCATTTTCAATGTTCACGGTAGGTGAAGGTATTGAGAAAGCTGTTGTAGACTATGCTGCTGAGGTAGCTGCTGCTGCTAAAGTGTAAAATATTCAACAGTAATGATATTTAAATGGGCGCGGTATTAACCGGCCCATTTTTTTTGGTTTATCGTCATGGTTTTAAGTTGAGAGTCGTTGGAGACTATCTGCATTTGTGATTAAATGTGGAATATTGAAAATAGAGGGAAAAAATGGCAAAAGCAGCATATAAAAGAATACTACTAAAGCTATCTGGCGAGGCGCTAATGGGCGATGATGCTTATGGTATTAATCGAGTAACCATTGACAATATTGTGGCGCAAATTAAAGAAGTTGTTGCTTTGGGTGTTGAGGTGGCAGTCGTGATTGGTGGCGGTAACATATTCAGAGGTGTTGCACCAGCTGCATCTGGTATGGACAGAGCTACTGCAGATTATATGGGCATGCTTGCGACTGTGATGAACGCTATGGCGCTACAAGATGCAATGCGAAGTATCGGCATTAATGCCAGAGTGCAATCAGCATTAAAGCTTGAGCAGGTCGCCGAGCCTTATATCAGAGGCAAGGCAATTCGTTATTTAGAAGAGGGTAAAGTTGTTATTTTTGGTGCTGGCACAGGAAATCCATTTTTTACGACAGATACAGCAGCTGCATTGAGAGGTATGGAAATCAATGCCGAAGTTGTCCTTAAAGCCACTAAGGTAGATGGTATTTACACGGATGACCCAAAAAAGAATCCAGATGCGAAACGCTATGAAGTTGTCACCTTTGATGAAGCAATTGCTAAGAACCTTAAAGTAATGGATGCGACAGCATTAACACTCTGTCGAGATCAAGACCTACCTATTTGTGTGTTCAGTATATTCAAAGAGGGTGCGTTGATGCGAGTTGTCATGGGGCAAGATGAAGGAACGCGTGTCGTAAAGTAAGTATAAGATAAAATTTAGTACAATAGAGAGTATTGAAAATAGAGTTGGAGAAAGAAATGGTGGAGGATATTAAAAAAACGGCTGAGCAAAAGATGCAAAAGTCATTGGAAGCATTAAAAACTGACTTGCAAAAAATACGTACTGGTCGTGCCCATACTGGTCTTTTAGATCATGTGATGGTTGAATATTATGGCTCTGAGGTTGCAATTAACCAAGTTGCAAGTGTCAGTTTGGGTGATGCGCATACAATCAATGTACAGCCTTTTGAAAAAGACATGGTGTCAAAAGTTGAAAAAGCTATTCGTGACAGTGACTTAGGATTGAATCCAGCAACCAATGGCAATTTAATACGTGTGCCCATGCCGATGCTAACAGAAGAACGTCGTCGCGACCTGACTAAGATTGTGCGTAGTGAAGGTGAGAATGCAAAAGTAGCTGTGCGGAATGTGAGGCGTGATGCTAATGACGCGCTTAAAAAGCTGGTTAAAGAAAAAGAAATTAGTGAAGATGATGAGCGCCGTGCACAAGACGTTGTTCAGAAGCTCACGGATAAGGCTGTTGCTGATATCGACCAGTTGCTTCAAGCCAAAGAAGCTGACTTGATGGCTGTATAACTGGATATCCATTGGTTTTTTCTAAAAAAAATAGCTTTACCAAACGGCTATTCGCAAGTTCCACAGAAGCGATACCTACTGTAGAAACATTGCCGCAGCATATTGCTGTCATCATGGATGGGAATGGTCGCTGGGCGCGTAAACGATTCTTACCCCGAGTATCAGGGCACAAAAAGGGTGTAGAGGTCGTTCGTGACATGGTTAAGTGTTGTGCGCAACTGAATATTAAGTATTTGACACTATTTGCTTTTAGTAGTGAAAACTGGCGTCGACCAGAAGAAGAGGTTTCTTTTTTGATGAGCCTGTTCATGGAGGTACTGAAGCGTGAGGTCGACAAGCTGCATGAAAATAACATTCGACTCGTTTTAATTGGTAATCGAAATGAGTTTAATGTTGATCTGGTTAATCAGATAGAAGCATCGGAAAAATTAACAGAAAATAATACTGGCTTAACACTAACAATCGCTGCCAACTATGGTGGACGTTGGGATTTGCTGCAAGCAGTTAATCAGATGGTAAACTCGAGCGATGATTCAAAAGAATATAAAGAAGAAGATTTAACGCCATTCCTTTCAATGCATTATGCGCCTGAGCCTGATTTGTTCATCAGAACGGGGGGTGAAAAACGAATCAGTAATTTCTTATTGTGGCAGTTAGCTTACACAGAGCTTTACTTTACAGACACACTATGGCCAGATTTTGATAAAAACTGCTTTGATGCCGCAATTAAATCATATCAGCAACGCGAGCGTCGTTTTGGTCAAACCAGTGAGCAACTAGCGAAAGCCTAATTCTATGCTAAAAACACGTATTATTACCGCATTGTTACTAGTTGCAGTATTGTTACCAATATTGTTTTTATCTTCTAATATGGTGTGGGCATTTGTCACTTTAGCTATTTCTCTGCTTGCTGTTAATGAGTGGGGAAGGTTGATTAATCTGACTCCAAAAAAAGTTATCTATTATTCAATTATTAGTACCGCACTTGGTGGTGCTTTTCTATGGGCAATGGCTGTAAATGGTTTTCATTGGCTAATATATCAGTCGCTATTTATTTTCGTTTTAACTCTGGTGTTTTGGGTGCTAGGGGTTCCAATACTACTGACTAAATTTGTGACCATACATAACCAGTATTTGTTGGCAATAATAGGCTTATTTCTAATTGTACCGCTGTGGCTGGCACTTATTTGCCTAAAAGGAATTGACCCTTGGCTATTGCTTACTTTGTTGATGACAATTTGGATTGCCGATACGGCTGCTTATTTTTCAGGTAAGCATTTTGGAAAGCATAAACTTGCTCCGAGTATTAGCCCTGGTAAAACATGGGAAGGCGTACTTGGTGCATTAATTGGCGTAACAATATTTGGCGGTATTTTATACTTCAATATGCTTGTTAGTACGTGGGCAATTTTCGTTTTGCTATGGTTAGTCACCATACTAGGTGTAGGTGGGGACTTATTTGAGTCGTTGATTAAACGGCAAATGAACAAGAAAGACAGTGGGGATTTACTGCCTGGACATGGCGGTATATTAGATCGGATTGACGGACTCATTCCAAGTTTACCAATTGCTGTTCTAATCATTTATCTTTTCAATTATTTTCAGGTGGGTAATTAGTTGCAGAATGTAACAATTTTAGGCAGTACGGGCACGATTGGAGAACAAACTCTAGATGTGATGGCGAGGCATCCATCTCAATATAAAGTGTTTGCTCTAACTGCAAATACCAATGTTAACGCCATGCTAAAACAATGTCTGCAATATAAACCGAGCTTTGCCGTCATGTTAGACAAAGAGGCTGCTAAATTGCTGCAAGATGCCTTAGGAAAAGAAAATAGTATAACCAAGGTATTAACTGGCATATCTAGCCTTGAAGAGGTTTCAAGCGATGCTGAAGTTGATACCGTGATGGCGGCTATCGTCGGTGCCGCAGGTTTGAGACCAGCAATTGCCGCAGCAAAAGCAGGCAAAAGAATCCTGCTAGCCAATAAAGAAACCCTGGTCATGGCTGGGAAGTTGTTCATGGATGCCGTGAAAAAAGGTGGTGCTTCACTATTACCAATTGATAGTGAGCATAATGCAATCTTCCAAGTAATGCCACCAAGGCATTTGAATCACTTAGCAGACGGAGGTATTCGCAAGATTATCTTAACTGCCTCTGGCGGGCCTTTCAGGCAACATACTCAGGAACAAATTGCTGCTGCAACACCTGATATGGCACTAAAACATCCCAACTGGGTCATGGGCGCAAAAATTACAATAGACTCCGCTTCACTCATGAATAAAGGATTAGAGGTCATTGAGGCGCATTGGTTATTCAATGCTAAGCCTGAACAGATAGAAGTCGTTGTTCACCCTCAAAGCGTTATTCATTCAATGGTTGAATATATTGATGGTAGTGTTTTGGCGCAACTTGGTAATCCTGACATGCGTACACCTATTGCATATGGCTTGGCTTACCCAGAACGTATTGAAGCAGGCGTTAGCTCATTAGATTTTTTAACTGTTGGAAAACTAGAGTTTGAAGCGCCCGATATATCTCGTTTCCCTTGCCTGAAGCTTGCCTATGATGCGTTAAAGGCAGGTGGCACAGCATCAACAATACTAAATGCCGCCAATGAAGTAGCTGTTCATGCTTTCTTATCTGGTGGAATTCAGTTTACTGGTATTGCTGATTTAATTGCATCTGCTCTTGATCAAATGCCTATTGAAACTGTTTCATCCATTGAACATTTAATAGAAGCGGATGCAAAAGCAAGAGTTTATGCGAATGACTGGGTTGCAAGTGCATCAGCAAAACAACATGTTAAGACGAAGGTGCTAGCTTGTTAACGATTATTGCATTTATTGTCACTATCGGCATTATTGTCACCATTCACGAGTATGGGCATTTTCAAGTGGCGCGTTGGTGTGGCGTAAAAGTGTTACGATTTTCGATTGGTTTTGGTAAACCGTTATGGCGTAAAACAATAGGATCTGATCAGACAGAATTCGTCTTGGCTGCAATTCCATTTGGCGGTTACGTTAAAATGTTGGATGAAAATGAGCTCAAAGCTGAAAGGGAACAAGGCGAAGCACACACTAAGCAAACAGAGTATTCAGAAGCAGATTTAGCTAGAGCTTTTAATCGACAATCAGTATATAAACGGATAGCTATCGTGTTGGCTGGACCTGTGGCTAATTTATTGTTAGCTATATTAATCTACTGGATATTGCTTATGCAGGGTGTAGTTGGCATGCGCCCCATTATTGGTGATGTAGATGCTAACAGCAGAGCAGAAAAGGCTGGTTTCGTTACGGGTGGAACAATTCAAACAATTGATGATAAAGCTGTTACGACTTGGTCGGATGTTAGCTGGATATTGCTGGAAGCAGGGTTTGACAACGAAGTAGTTACAATAAAAACAGTTAATCAAAATAACGAAATACATCAGCACAAGCTAGATTTAACCGGTTTAAGTCAAGATGCAGAAGTGGATATTGTAAAGAAATCTGGCTTTACAATGTATAGACCTAGCGTCTTGCCTATTGTTGAAGAGGTTCTTCCTAACGGCGCTGCGGAAGCAGCTGGATTGATGGCTGGAGATCAAGTCATTCGTATTGATGGTAAACCTGTTGGAACATGGTCTGCAGTTGTTGATATTGTCAAAGCAAATCCAGGAAAAGCTTTGGATTTCGAACTTAAGCGTCATGGTAATACCCTGAATGTATCAGTGACGCCCAACTCCGTTAAAGAGAATAATCTAAATGTAGGCAAAATAGGTGCTGCAGTTAAAGTTGACGAAGCACAGTTAGAAGAGGTGTTGATTAAGCAACATTTTTCAATTCTTGATAGTTTGGGTATGGCTATTGAGAAAACATGGAAAACTTCAGCATTTAGTTTGAAAATGATGTGGTATATGGTCAGTGGTCAAACTTCTTGGAAAGGTATTAGCGGGCCAGTGACAATTGCATCCTACGCCGGAGAAAGTGCCGGTCTTGGTCTTGCTGCTTTTTTCAGTTTTATCGCGTTAATCAGCATTAGTATCGGCGTATTAAACCTTTTACCAATACCTGTTTTAGATGGTGGGCATTTAATGTATTATATGGCAGAAATTATAAAAGGGTCTGCTGTATCTGAACAAGCGATGCTTGTAGGCCAAAAAATAGGAATAGCATTATTAGGTTTGCTAATGATATTAGCAATTTTCAATGACTTTAACCGAATAGTAGCAGGATAACCATTTGTTTAAACCACGCCTTATTTCAGCAGTAGTATTTGCGTTATTTCATCAACAAGCACTCGCACTAGAGCCTTTTGTTGTTAAAGATATTCGAGTGGAAGGCTTACAACGGACAGAGCCTGGCACAATCTTCAATTATTTACCCGTAGAAGTGGGTGATGTAATGAATGATCAAAAGGCCACGCGTGCAGTTAAATCTCTTTATGGAACAGGCTTTTTTAAAGATGTGCGTATCGAAGCAGATGGTAATGTACTATTGGTAACAGTTCAAGAGCGTTCGGCTATCGCCAAAATAGAGTTTACTGGTAATCGCTCCTTTCCATCAGACAAAATGCTGGAAGGTCTAAAGCAAATCGGCATTTCAGAAGGACTGATTTTTGATAAATCAGAGCTTGACCGTGCTGAGCAGGAAATCAAAAGGCAATACTTATCTACTGGTAAGTATGGCGCAACAGTTAAAACAGTTGTGAGTCCTTTAGAGCGTAATCGTGTCGCTGTTAGATTTGAAATTGAAGAAGGACAAGTTGCCAAGATTCGTGATATTAATATTGTCGGCAACCATGCCTTTACGCTGGAAGAGTTAAGAGCAGAGTTCTTGTTAACCACCCCAAACTGGATGAGTTGGTGGAATAAAGATGACCAGTACTCAAAACAAAAACTGACAGCCGATTTGGAAACACTTAAATCATTCTATCTTAATCAAGGTTATTTAGAATTTTCCGTAGACTCTACGCAAGTGTCTATCTCACCAGACAAGCAAGATATTTATATTACAGTCAATGTAACCGAAGGTGAAAAATACTCGATCAGTGATGTAAAGCTTGCTGGGGACTTGCAGCTACCTGAAGAAGAGTTGCAAAAATTGGTCATGCTTAAAAAAGGCGACACCTTTAATCGCCAAATGGTTACCGAAACAACAAAAGCCATTAGCGATCGTTTAGGCAATGAAGGCTATGCATTTGCTAATGTTAATGCAGTGCCGGAAATCAATAAGGAAGAACGCACAGCGGCGTTTACCTTTTTTGTGGATCCTGGTCGTCGCGTTTATGTACGGCGTATTAATTTAACTGGTAATACAAAAACCAAAGACGAAGCTTTGCGCCGTGAAATGCGCCAAATGGAATCTGCTTGGTATGCGGGCGATAAAATTAAACGTTCTAAAGAGCGCTTAGACCGTACGCAATTTTTTGATAATGTAGATATTGAAACGCCTGCGGTACCAGGTAGTACTGATCAAGTGGATTTAAATATTAACGTTACAGAAAAATCAACAGGTAGTGTCCAGTTTGGTGCGGGTTTATCAAGTAATGAAGGCGTTGTTTTAGGCTTTAATATCAGCCAAGAAAATTTCTTAGGTACTGGTAATCGCGTTAATGCGCAGTTAAATACCAGTAACTTAAATACAGTTTACTCTCTATCTTATACGAATCCGTACTATACGCCAGACGGTATCAGCCGAGGTTTCGATGTCTATAGACGCGATGTGGATACGGATACCTCAACTACCTCAAGAATAGGTACTTATAGTAGCTCATCTTATGGTCTGGGCGTTCGCTATGGCTTTCCGTTGACGGAAATGAGCCGTTTCTCACTAGGTGTGACTGGGGATATAACGAAAATTGATTTACAGAGTGATAGTCCTAAACAATATTTAGATTTTTGTGGCAATACTTCCGGCTGTGATGCTAACTCCGTTCAGTTTAGAGCTGGTTGGACCTTCGATTCTCGTGATAACCTATTATTCCCTAATCGTGGCGTTTTGCAAAAGCTAAGTGGTGAGGTGAGTGTACCTGGTTTGGATCTTGAGTATTATAAGCTTGAGTATCAACATGCTTGGTATAAAGATGTATTTAAAGATGTTGTCGTTATGCTTAATGGGGAGTTAGGTTACGCAGACAGCTACGGTAATAATAAATATCCTTTCTTCAAAAACTTTTTCGCTGGCGGCGTCAATTCTGTACGTGGTTTTGAAAATGGTACACTTGGACCACGTGATATTGATCCAGCCACTGGTAATGATTTCTCTGTTGGTGGAACAACTCGGATTGTTGGTAATGCTGAGGTGTTTGTACCCGTTCCATTAATTAAAGATTCTAAATCATTCCGTTTAAGCGCCTTTTTCGATGCTGGTCGTGTGTTTGGTGATGAAGAGTCTATTAGCTTGGGTGATTTAAGATACAGTACTGGTGTTGGGGTTAGTTGGTTCTCACCATTCGGTCCATTGAAGCTAGTGTTAGCAAAACCAATTAATGAAGAAGACGGAGACCAAACGCAAACCTTGCAATTTCAATTCGGGCAGCAATTTTAGTTAAAATTGAATGAGTAGTGTGTTTAATAGTAGAATGAGCATACCTGTATAAAGTGCAGGGTATTTTGGAGGTTTGAATTGAGGTATTTATATAAAACGCTGTTGTTAGCGCTCGTGCTACTGTTTTCAATGAATGTTAGCTATGCCGCTGAGCTTAAAGTCGGTTATGTGCAAGTGGATAAGATTCTGAAAGAAGCACCTCAAACTGCTGAAAGTGGAAAAAAACTTGAGCGTGAATTCAGTCCAAGATCGCTAGAGTTAGACAAAATGAAAAAGCAAATTGCATCCATAGAATCAGAGCTGGATCAGGACGCTTTATCACTTAGTGAGGTTGACAGGCGTAATAAACAACGCAAAGCGTCTAACCTAAAGATAGAATTTCAGCGTAAACAGCGAGAACTTCGGGAAGACATTAACATCCGTAAAAATGAAGAACTTTCTGTTTTACAAGATCGTATTAATAATGCCGTAAAAACCGTATCTGAGACTGAGGGTTATGATTTGGTAATGTATGGAGGTGTTGCTTATGCAAGCAGCAAGATAGACATTACTGATAAAGTATTAAAGTTGTTAAGTGGGAATTAACCCATGTTTGACTCTCATGAACGACAGTTTAACGCTTAAGGATATTACCGACCGACTTGGTGGAAAACTCGCTAATGTTGCTGATAAGGTAAAAGTATCACGTGTTGGCTCATTGGCCTATGCGGAAGCCGGATCAATTAGCTTCTTCAACGATACCAAATATTCAGCGCAATTACTTGCAACACGTGCCAGCGCTATTATTATTAAACCTGAGTATGCACAACTCACAACGCTACCGTGTATTCTTACAGATAATCCCTATGCTTATTTTGCAAAGGTATCGCAACTACTAAACCCTGTTCCAGTTCTAAGCTCTGGCATAGATGAATCGGCTTCAGTCTCTAAATCAGCGAAAATACCCACTAATTGCTTCATAGGCGCCCATGTCACAATAGAGAGTAATGTTTACTTAGGTGAAGGAGTCATTGTTGGTCCTGGGAGCGTCATTGAGCGTGATGCTGTTATTGGAGATAACACGCTACTAGAAGCAAATGTCACGATTAAGCATGCAACACAAGTTGGTAAAAACTGCCATTTTTTCTCTGGCGCAGTGATTGGCAATGATGGGTTTGGCTATGCAGAAGAAACAGATGAAGAAGGCAATAAACATTGGGTCAAGATACCGCAAATTGGCCGAGTGATTATTGGTGATAATGTCGATATTGGTGCAAATACCACCATTGATAGGGGTGCGATTGACGATACAGTCATTGAAGATGGTGTCAAAATTGATAATCTTGTTCAAATAGCACATAACTGTCGTATAGGTGCGCATACTGTCATTGCTGGTTGCGTAGGCATCGCTGGTAGCGCAGTAATAGGGGCACATTGCAAACTCGGTGGTAGTGCAATGATTCTAGGGCATTTAACAATTGCTGATAACGTTACTATTTCTCCTGGTACGATGATTATGCGTTCAGTAGCAAAAGCGGGAACATATACTGCACTCATGCCATCGCAACCGCATACAGCTTGGCTTAAAACTGCTGCTAATATACGTCAGCTGACACAGTTAACCGATAAAATTAAAACGCTTGAAACACAAATCAAGCACATAGAAAACTTGAGAAAACTATAGAAAGCTTCATATGAATGATACAACTGATAGCGGCATGAATATTCATGAGATTCTGGATCACCTTCCACATCGATACCCCTTTGTTCTCATTGATAGAGTGATTTCAATGGAATTAAATAAAGAAATCACTGCGCTCAAAAACGTCACAGTAAATGAGCCCTTTTTTCCAGGGCACTTTCCATATCATCCTGTGATGCCAGGCGTTTTGATTGTTGAGGCAATGGCCCAAGCTGCAGCAGTTTTATCATTTAAGACAATGGGGATTAAACCAACTGAAGAGTCCGTTTATTACTTTGCTGGTATTGATGAAGCAAGATTCAAAAAACCAGTATCACCTGGGGATCAAATTATTATAAATGTGAAAATTGATCGTATCTTAAAAGGAATTTGGAAATATAAAGGGGTGGCTACTGTTGATGGCAAAGTAGTCGCAGAAGCTAGCATGATGTGTATATTAAAAAACATATAAATCAATAAGTTAATAATTTAATTGAAAGTAAAATGACAAATAAAATTCATGCCACTGCTATTGTTGATTCAAAGGCAGAGCTAGACAGTACAGTAGAAGTCGGCGCTTATACAATAATAGATGCGGGCGTCAAAATTGACGCGAATACCAAAGTGGGCAGTCATGCTGTCATAAAAGGCCCTACAACGATTGGGAAAAATAACCACATTTTCCAATATGTATCGCTAGGTGAACAGCCGCAAGATAAAAAATATAACAACGAACCTACTCGTCTTGAGATTGGCGACAATAATACGATTCGTGAATTTTGTACTTTTAACCGTGGAACGGTTCAAGATAAGGGATTGACTAAAATTGGAAACGATAACTGGATTATGGCTTATGTGCATATCGCGCATGACTGCTTTGTCGGGAATAACACTATTTTAGCGAATAATTCATCGCTTGCAGGGCATGTAGATATTCATGATTACGCTATTTTAGGTGGTTTTACTTTGGTTCATCAGTTCTGTCAGATTGGTGCCCATGTCATTACAGCAGTTGGCTCTGTTATATTTAAAGATGTCCCAGCTTATGTTACAGCGGCAGGTTACGATGCTAAGCCACATGGAATCAATGCAGAGGGTTTAAAGAGACGTGGCTTTTCAAGTGAAGAGATAGCGCAAATTAAACGTGCTTACAAAGCTTTGTATCGTAAAGGCCTCAGTTTAGAAGAAGCAAAAAAAGAAATTGCATCAATGCAAACAACATGTGACAAGATCCAACTTTTATCAGATTTTCTTAACCTAACCAAACGCGGTATCATCCGCTAAAAACGTATGCCAAAAATTGCAATTGTGGCTGGGGAAGCCTCAGGGGATTTGCTTGGAGGCCATTTAATAGCAGCATTGAAAAACATGCGGAGTGATTTGAGTTTCTTCGGTATCGCTGGACCTAAAATGCAGCGTGAGGGTGCAAAATCACTTTATCCCATGGAGAAGTTGTCTGTAAGAGGTTATTTAGAAGTCATCAAACATTTACCAATGCTGCTCAAGTTGCGGAAAAACCTATTAAACCAAATTCTTACTGAAAAACCAGATATTTTCATTGGTATCGATGCACCAGACTTTAACTTCTGGTTAGAAAAAAAACTTAAAAAACATGGCATTCCAACAATTCATTATGTCAGTCCATCTATTTGGGCATGGCGGGGAGGGCGGATTCGTAAAATAAAGCGAGCTGTTACCCATATGTTGGCATTATTTCCTTTTGAGCCAGCACTTTATGAGGCAGTGAATATGCCAGTCACATTTGTCGGTCATCCTCTGGCTGATGAGCTACCAATGTTGCCCAATAAAGCAAGAGCACGTGAAATGTTGAAACTGGAGGAAAAAGAATTAATTATTGCTTTGCTACCAGGCAGCAGAAACTCTGAAGTAGAGCACCACGCGGCACTTTTTGTGCAGACAGCAGAACTTGTTAGTCATTATCATAAAAACGCAAAGTTTCTAGTACCACTGATCACGCGCGAAACAAGGTCTATGTTTCAACACGCCATAGAAAAATATGCTAGCCATAACCTAGATATTCATCTGTTATTCGGACACTCTCACGATGCGATGGAAGCAGCAGACTTTGTTATTGTTGCATCAGGCACTGCTACTCTAGAAGCTGCTTTACTAAAAAAACCAATGATTATTACTTATCGTATGTCTTCGGCAAGCTGGCGATTACTCAAGCCTATGCATTACTTGCCCTATGTTGGGCTACCAAATGTATTAGCCAAGCAGTTTATCGTGCCAGAACTTCTTCAACATGATGCAACCCCTGAAAAGTTGACAGAAGCCATGAATGAAATGTTAGCGGATAAAAATCAATTGAAGTTGATTGAAGAAACATTTACAGATATGCATCATTCGCTCAAACAAAATTCTGCGCAAAAAGCGGCAGAAGTTATTCTATCTTATTTGCCATGACAACATTTATTTGTGGAGTGGATGAAGCAGGCAGAGGACCACTAGCAGGTGCTGTATATGCTGCAGCAGTAATTCTAAACCCAGCGTATAGAATCGATGGACTTGCAGACTCAAAAAAAATTACTGAAAAGAAACGCGATATACTAGCCTTGGAAATAAAACAACATGCATTGGCATGGTCAATAGCAAGCAGTAGTGTTGACGAAATTGACGAAATTAATATCCTACAAGCAAGCTTACTTGCGATGGAGCGTGCGATAGAGGCAATGCTTAAGCAATTTGGTAATGCTCTTGATGGTAAGGCGATAACGGTGCAAGTTGATGGTAACAAATGTCCTAAAACCAGTTTGCCATCTGAAGCGATTATCAAAGGTGATAGTAAAGTGCAAGCGATTTCTGCAGCTTCAATTTTAGCTAAAACTGCCCGTGATGCAGAACTGTATGAGTTAGATAAACAATATCCTATGTATGGTTTTGCTCAGCACAAGGGTTATCCAACGAAAGTACATCTGGCGCTGTTACAGGAGCATGGTGTGTCACCTGTTCATCGACGAAGTTATGGGCCTGTACGTAAATTGTTAACTTAGCGCCGAATTAAGCTAATAGTAAAAATACTGTTGGTTTCTTATTTAAATCAGGTTGATTTTCTTGCTTCCAGCTGGCAATTGTTTTTGTGACGATAAGCTCTTCTGGCAGTGTGACATTACAAGCGATACACAATAACGTATCATCTTTGCAGTGACTCAATATATCTGCAAGCATATGCTGGTTACGAAAGGGTGTTTCTATAAAAATCTGCGTTTCATTGTGCGTTTTTGCACGTTGTTCCAATAGCTTTAATTGTTGCACGCGTGCTGACTTGTCTGTGGGTAAATAGCCAACAAATGTAAAGCGTTGCCCGTTAAGGCCAGATGCCATCAAGCTTAATAAGATGGAACTTGGGCCAACGAGTGGAGCAACGCGAATCCCTTTTTTATGCGCTAACGCTGCTAGTTTTGCACCAGGATCTGCAATACCTGGGCAACCAGCTTCTGACATCAGTCCAACATCCTTGCCAGTAATCAGTGTGCTAAGTAATTTTGGAATATCTTTGTCATCAGTGTGCTTATTGAGCGGCTTTAAGACGATATCCCGAATAGGCTTAGGATGGCGTATAGTACCAAGAAAATGGCGTGCTGTTTTTTCATTTTCTACGACAAACTCATCTATACCTTGTGCAATGCTAATAACATCAGGGGGTAAGACTAAGCTAACATTGTCCGCCCCCATTGTTACGGGAATAAAATAAAGAGTTCCAAACCCATTGTTGCTGAATGTGCTATGCATTTAGTATTTAACGATTGCGCGGTAGGTTAATGTTGTTTTTCCTTCCGCAGGTATTTTGATCTGCCATTGTGCTAAATGACTATTCACTTTTGTATGGGGTGCGCTTTCGGATAGTATAGTCCAATCACCACCGATAGGCTCTTGAACTGTTACGGTAACAGGTTCTTTTTTAGCATTTTTCAGCGTAATCTCGAAAGCGGTTCTGTACTCTCTATCAGATGCTTTTTTGAAATCAGTTTGTTTCTTGTCAGCAGTAACGTCAAAAGCACTGCCTAGTTTTAGGCGCACAGTTTCATTTTTTGGGGTGTGATCAATAGCGTCTTCACCGACAAACTGGGCATTGCCTTGACTATCTTTCTTATACACACGCATGATGCCTTTTGGTAAAGGCATACCCATTTTAGCTGCCTCAGAGTTATCAAACTCGACAAAAACATCTACTTTCATCTTAGAGCCAATCTCTCCATATTGGCTGTGGTAATAGTAGTCAGCACCGCGTAACAGTAATGATTTCCGAGCAGGAATATTGCTGGCAGTAAGTAGCGCAACTTGTTTCGTTTGGTTTTCTGCAATAGTCGTTGGACGATCTAATCGATATAAATGATATTCCAATAAGCCTTCTTCAGACATCGGTGCCGCAGCTTCTGCCATCATCACGTCATCACGCATACTTTTTGCCATTGGTCTGATGCGACGTTGAACTTGATTTACATCACCAGCGACTAATTGTAACTTAGCATTTTTGTAACTTGCGCCACTAGTATTATTGAGCGTGACCCAACCAGATAAGTCTAAGCGGTCTTCGTTAGCATCAAGTTCTGCCACATAATCTGCCTGCCAACTAAGTCCACCTGTCAAATAACTGAGCTCAACAGTCTGGTTTTTAACACCTTTATTAATCACTTGGGTAATTAGTGTAGGGCGATCGCGAAGATTCTCCGGAACATTATCATAAACAATTCTGCCAGGAATACCTGTTTCAATACGATTGCCAATCTTCAATACAACACCATTATTAACAGATAAAACTGTTGCAGTTTCAGACGTTTCTGCACCAGTAGCTGGATTTGTTCTTAGAATCGTTACTGTTCTACCAACATATTTTTCTAGCATTTTTGCTGGGGTCAATAAATCGTAATCAAAGTTCTGTTCTAGTAAAGTTAGGCTACCAGGTGCATTAATACTGCGCAATAGCGCCGTTTCTGGACGTATTTGTGCACTCACGTCGCGCAGAGCAATTGCGCTTAAACCTTTATTAAATTGAACTTTACGTACATCTTTAACAAGGGCTAGATTGCTGTTGTAGATAGTGACAGCGACACTCTCTTGATCGGACAATGTGCTGCGAAACTCTGACATGCCGTCCAAAGCATAGGTGGGGGCTGATAACAATACAGAAAGCGCTAAAATAACGAGGCGAGGTCTAAGAAACATAATAATCTCCAATGGTATGTAGCTATTCCAAACGATTGCATCTAGATAACGTTGACGCCTTCATTTTGTAACATTGTAATTAATTTTACTAGAGGCAAACCAATAAGTGCATTTGGATCATCGCCAACCATGCTTTCGATAAGTGCGATGCCCAAGCCCTCTGATTTAGCACTACCTGCACAATGGTAGGGTTGCTCTTTCATTAAGTAACTTTCAATCTGCTCATCTGTTAGTTGTCTAAATTTGACTAAGTAGGGGACCACTTCAGCTTGCATATTACCAGTCTCAGCATTATATAAACACAATGCACTATGGAAGGTGACCTCTTTACCACGCATTAATCGAAGTTGTTTCGTCGCATTATTATGATTAAGTGGTTTGCCTAATTGCTCACCATCTAGAGTAGCTACTTGATCGCAACCGATAATCAGCGCATGCGGATATTCACTACCTACTTTTTTTGCTTTCTCTTTTGATAATCGTAAAGCAGTGTCTTGTGGTTTTTCACCACTTAGTATGGTTTCATCAACATGAGGTGATACTGTGTGGAAAGGCATTTGTAATCGTTGCAATAACTCTCTTCTATAAATGGAAGAGGAGGCTAAGATGATGGCTTGCTTCATATATCAATCTACTTAAATAAATGAAAAAGTCGACAGTAATGGCTGCCGACTTTTGTGGATAGGCTAATCAACTGAAATCTATAAAATTAATCAGGTTGAATCTCTAATAGCGTTTCATCTGGCGTGACATTGTCACCTTTTTCAACATTGAGAGCGACCACAGTACCTGTTGTAGATGCTTCGATTTCATTCTCCATTTTCATCGCTTCAATAACAAGCACAGCATCCCCCGCTTTAACTTTATCGCCAATATTGACTTTCACAGCAACTATCGTTCCTGGCATAGCCGTTGTTACGCAGCCTTTGTGGCTAGGGCGTGGACGTCCGCTACCAGACGCTGATTGTTTTTTTCTAGCATTAGTACCGCTAGCGCTGCTACCACTGTTAGGTAATTCAATTTCACTCAGGGTTTCAACAAGCACCTCTTCCGCAACTCCATCTACGGTCACATAGATTGGCCTTTTTTCTACACCTTCATGTCCGGTTCCTGTCAATTTGATGTGGAATGTTTCACCATGTAATGTAATATTGAATTCATCAGGCGCAAAGCGTGGCCCGCTGGCATGCACATCTTCTTTTGATAGTAATTTTTCAGGTACCAATGATTTAGCATTTCGTTCTTTTAAGAAGGTTTCACCAATGTCTGGGAACATTGCATAAGTCAGTACGTCTTCCTCGCTTTTTGCAATTCGTTCAACATCACTCGCAAGTTTTGCCATTTCTGGTTCTAGCAAGTCTGCAGGGCGACAGGTAATCACTTTTGCATCACCAATAGCTTGTTTTTGTACGTCAGGGTTAACGTCTGCAATTGGCTTACCATACTGGCCTAAGAAATAGTTTTTCACTTCATTGGTAATAGTGGAGTAGCGTTTACCTGTTAGTACGTTTAAAACAGCTTGTGTGCCAACAATCTGTGAGGTTGGAGTCACTAGTGGAGGGTAACCTAAGTCTTTGCGAACTCTAGGAATCTCATCTAGCACAGCATTCATTTTGCTCAGTGAGCCTTGTTCTTTAAGTTGGTTACTTAAGTTTGAAATCATGCCGCCAGGGACTTGGTTAACCAAAACTCGGGTGTCAACGCCAGTATAGCTGCTTTCAAATTGCCAATATTTCTTGCGCACTTCTCTAAAATACTCGCTAATTTCCTGCACTGCTGAGATATCCAAGCCAGTGTCGTATTCTGTACCTTGTAATGCGGCAATAATACTTTCTGTAGTAGGGTGGCTTGCGCCCTCACTAAATGCAGAGTTGCAGGTGTCAATGATGGTTGCACCATTCTCAACACCGCGCATTAAATTGATACTTGCCAAACCAGAGGTTGCATGGCTATGTAAGTGGATTGGAATGCTTATCGCTTCGCTCAACGCTTTAACCAGTTCTGCAGTCGTTTGCGGTGTTAATAGACTAGCCATGTCTTTAATCGCAAGCGTATCGCAACCCATCGCTTCGATTTCTTTTGCTAATGATACAAAGTGAGCAATATCATGTTTCGGGCTGGTTGTGTAACTGATTGTACCTTCAGCTATTTTTTTTGCTTTTTTTACAGCCTCAACTGATGTCTTTAAGTTGCGCATATCATTCATTGCATCAAAAACACGGAATACGTCAACGCCGTTATCGGCTGATTTTTGCACAAATGCTTTTACAACATCATCTGAATAATGACGGTAGCCGAGTAAGTTTTGTCCACGTAATAACATCTGAATACGGCTGTTAGGAAGCGCTTTACGCAGTTTGCTTAAGCGTTCCCAAGGATCTTCTTTCAAAAAACGCACACAAGCATCAAACGTTGCACCACCCCATGCTTCCAGTGACCAAAAACCAATTGCATCTAACTTTGAACAAATTGGTAGCATATCGTCTGTACGTAAACGTGTTGCAATCATACATTGATGGCCGTCACGTAAAACTAATTCTGTAATGTTAATTTTTTTCATGGTTATAAGTCTTCGTTAATTAATGCTTAAATGCCTTCATGTGCTGCAATCGCAGCTGAAATTGCTGCTGCAATTAATTCTGGAGGTAATTCCACAGCATAGTTTGTAAGTTCTGGATGTGATTCCACAAAGCTGGTATTAAAACTACCCAGTCTAAAATCAGGATGGTTCAAAATCTCCTGATAATAAGGAACCGTGGTTTTTACACCATAGATAATCATATCATCTAGGGCTCTCTTGCCACGCTCGATCACTCTCTCCCAATCAAGTGCCCAAACGACGAGTTTTGCACACATTGAATCATAATAGGGCGGGATAACATAGCCAGAATAAATGGCCGCGTCCATACGTACCCCGGGGCCCCCAGGTGCGTAATAGCGTGTGATTTTACCAAAACTAGGTAAGAAGTCATTTTTAGGATCTTCAGCGTTAATCCTAAACTCCATTGCAAAACCACGGAATGCTATCTCACTTTGCTTATATCTTAGCGCCAATCCAAACGCGATACGAATTTGTTCTTGGACAATATCAACACCTGTAATCGATTCAGTAATGGTGTGTTCGACTTGAAGACGCGTATTCATTTCCATAAAGTAGAAACGATTATCTGAGTCAAGTAAGAATTCAACCGTACCAGCGTTACGATAGCCAACAGCTTTAGCAGCTTTTACCGCCAAATTGCCGATATGCTCTCGTTGCGTTTTTGAAAGTTGGGGTGAGGGTGCAATCTCTATTAATTTTTGATTACGGCGCTGTATTGAGCAATCTCGCTCAAAAAGGTGTATCGCATTACCTTTACTGTCAGCAAGTATTTGTACTTCAATATGTTTTGGATTAACGATACATTTTTCCAGAAATACCTCAGGCTTACCAAATGCTTTGCTTGCTTCAGATATGACACGCTCATAGTTAGCAAGTAATTCTTTTTCACTCTCACAACGTCTGATTCCACGGCCACCACCACCGTTAGTGGCTTTTAGCATCACTGGGTAGCCTATATTTCTAGCCAAAGCTACGGCTTCGTCTACATTACTCAAATTTCCATCACTGCCCGGCGTACACGGGATACCAGCTTTCATCATGGCAGTACGCGCTTGCACTTTATCGCCCATTTGACGAATGACTGCGCCGCTAGGACCAATAAATGCGATACCACGTTTGGCACAAATTTCTGCTAACTCTGGATTTTCGGATAAAAAGCCATACCCTGGATGCAATGCATCACAACCTGCTGCTGTTGCAATGTTTACGATATTATGTGCGTTTAAGTAGCCAGCTACAGGGTCTGATCCCAAGCTATACGCTTCATCCGCTTTTTTTACATGCAAGGCTCTTCTATCTGCGTCTGTATAGATTGCGACTGACTTAATGCCCATTTCCGAGCAGGCGCGTACAATGCGCACAGCGATTTCACCACGATTTGCTATAAGAATTTTTTTGAACACACTTAGGCCTTAAAATTGTCTCTCAAACCTGACGATTGTATCATGCAGAGACTTTCTACAAAATAGTAATTGAGCGTAAAATCTAAACCATCGTTAAAGCAGGAACATTCAAAGTGTATGAAAGACTTATTGGTTAATAATCTGGAAATAGCAAGGAAACAAGATCTACTAGAGGGAGAAATTGATCTTGCTTTTCTAGAGCGACTATCAGCGATGATAGTGAATGAAGGCGATAAGCCAGAAAAGGTTCACTATCAATTATCGGGTTCGCAAAGCATATTTCATTTGCCTAGTCTGCATTTATCCATTGACACGGTTTTAACTGTTAAATGCCAACGTTGTCTTGAAAGTATGCAACTGGGTTTATCATTACATTATGATTATGTGTTGAGTGAGACAGAGCCAGAAGAGTTTGATGGTGATGAAGAGGTTGACTGGCTGGAGATTACACCCAAGATGAATTTAAACAATTTGATTGAAGATGAACTGCTGCTCGCCATACCATTTGCCCCAGTTCATGACTACGATTGCAGGCAAGAAGGATTTGAAGCAGGTGAAAGGTATAATCCTTTCGAAGTACTCAAAGAGTTAAAAAACAAGTCATAACTAATACATAATATTGTGTATTTTAGTTTACACGAGCACTATAAATAGATTATCATTGCGGATTAGCAATTTAGAACAGAATTTTAATCCTATCTAAAAGCAATAAAAAATTTTAAGCTTGGAGCATTAGCATGGCAGTTCAACAAAACAAAAAGTCACCTTCAAAACGTGGTATGCATCGTTCCCACGATTCATTGGTTAATCCAGCGCTGGCAGTTGAGCCAACGACAGGCGAAACACACTTACGTCACCATGTGAGTCCTAGTGGTTTTTATCGCGGTCGCAAAGTAATGGCGACTAAAGGCGAGTAAATCGCTATAGGCGTGAATAATTATAATATCGCATCATACGCCGCGACTATCAGCATAGCGCGGCGTTTCTGTATGTATAGTCTGACTGACAAGCTTGACAATATGACTGCAAGCACACCAAAATGAATCTATATACGCAAGCGGTAGAAAAGTTGTAATGGATATCACAATAGCAATTGACGCAATGGGGGGAGACCACGGGCCACATGTGACCGTGCCAGCCGCATTAAAGGCGTTGGAAGAAGATAATCAGCTCAATATTGTACTGGTGGGCATTGAAGAGTCGATTCAAGCAGAACTCAAGGCCAATAAAGCAAGTACAAATCCGCGATTACGCATCCATCACGCAAGTGAAGTTGTATTGATGGATGAGACACCACAGAGTGCTATGAAGAATAAAAAAGATTCTTCCATGCGTGTGGCAATCAATTTGACTAAAAACGGAGAGGCTAATGCTTGTGTTAGTGCTGGTAATACTGGAGCACTGATGGCAACGGCTCGATTTGTACTCAAAACTTTACCAGGCATAGAACGTCCTGCAATCGCATCTGCGCTACCTTCTGAAAAAGGTAGCACGTATATGCTTGACTTGGGTGCTAACGCAGATTGTACAGCGGAGCAATTGTTGCAATTTGCTGTGATGGGTGCAATGTTAGTGAGCAGCGTAGAACATAAGCCTAACCCTACAGTCGGGTTATTAAATATCGGCTCAGAAGATATCAAAGGCAATGAGGTTGTTAAGAAGGCAGGGGAGTTGCTTAAAGCAAGTCATCTGAATTTCTATGGCAATATAGAAGGTGACGATATCTTCAAAGGAACAACGGATCTGGTCGTTTGTGATGGTTTTGTGGGCAATGTTTCTTTAAAAACAACAGAAGGTCTTGCGCACATGATGGGCAAGTTTCTCACCTACGAATTTAAGAAAAACTGGATCACAAAAATTATGGCGCTAGCGGCATTGCCTGTGTTGAATGCCTTTAAAAAGCGGTTGGATCCAAGGCGTTATAACGGTGCAAGTTTTTTAGGGCTGCGAGGCATTGTGGTAAAAAGTCATGGTGGCGCAGATGATATAGCTTTTTATCATGCAATTCATGTTGCCATAGAAGAAGCTAGAAATGGTGTGTTACACAGAATCACTGAGCAACTCGAAATTGAACATATCCAGACAAGTGAAATTAACGGTACTACCTAGGCTAATAATAAGTAGGCGCATATGACGTATTCTAAGATTGGTGGTACAGGTAGCTATCTGCCTAAAAAAATTCTCTCAAATAAAGATTTAGAGAAGATGGTGGACACCACGGATGAGTGGATTTTTACGCGCACAGGCATTCGTGAGAGACACATTGCATCTCCTGAAGAATTGACCAGTGACTTGGCAACAAAAGCAGCTGAAAATGCAATCGCAAGCGCCAATGTTCAAGCAAGTGAAATTGATCTTATCATCGTTGCTACGACGACGCCAGATAAGGTTTTCCCCAGTGTAGCAAGTATAGTACAACGTAAAATTGGGGCAACAGCTTTACAATGCCCTGCATTTGATATTCAAGCAGTTTGTAGTGGATTTGTTTATGCATTAAGCGTTGCCAATAATTTCATTAAAGCAGGCACAAGTAAATGTGCCTTAGTCATCGGCGCGGACACATTTTCACGCATTACTGATTATTCAGACAGAAGCAACTGCATCTTATGGGGTGATGGCGCAGGCGCGGTGATATTACAAGCATCTAATGAACCGGGGATTATTTCTACGCACATTTATGCGGATGGAAACTATGAAAAAATGTTGCATGTTCCTCGCAAATTGGGTGGCGTTGATACTGTGTTGATGGAAGGAAATGCCGTTTTTAAGATGGCGGTCAATACACTTGATCAAATCGTAGAAGATACGTTGAAAGCAAATAATATGCAAAAGTCAGATATCGACTGGCTCGTCCCACACCAAGCCAATATCCGAATCTTACAAGCGACAGCTAAAAAGTTAGATATGAGTATGGACAAGGTTGTCGTTACTGTTGATAAACACGGTAATACATCTGCTGCATCAATACCATTAGCATTAGACGTTGCTGTCCGTGATGGCAGAATAAAACGTGGTGAGACCTTAATGATGGAAGCTTTTGGCGGTGGTTTTACATGGGGTTCAGCACTAATTAAATATTAACTATTCAATTAAATCAATAAGATAATATTTATTATTAAGGTAATTTATAATGAAAACAGCACTTTTTTTCCCAGGACAAGGTTCACAATCAGTAGGTATGATGGCGGGCTTTGAAGGCATAGCAATCATCAAGGAAACATTTAACGAGGCTTCTGACTTGTTAGGCGTTGATTTGTGGCAAATGGTAACAGAGGAAAATACCGCGCTTAATCAAACGGAAAATACACAACCGTTGATGTTGGCTGCAGGGGTAGCAGTGTGGCGTGTTTATCAGATTATGAAAGGTGTAGTGCCAACGTTTATGGCAGGACATAGTTTGGGTGAATATTCCGCCTTAGTTGCTGCTGGCGCAATTTCATATTCAGATGCGATTCCATTAGTTAGGTTTAGAGCACAAGCAATGCAAAGCGCTGTACCAGAAGGTGTCGGCGCTATGGCTGCTATCTTAGGCCTTGAAGATGATGTTGTACGTAATATCTGTGATGAAAGTGCTAAAGGTGAGGTTGTCTCTGCTGTGAATCTAAACTCTCCAGGACAAATTGTGATTGCAGGCAATAGAGCTGCTGTGGAACGTGCCATGATGATGGCAAAAGAAAAAGGCGCTAAGCGTGCATTGCAGCTTCCCGTGAGTGTTCCTTCTCATTGTTCATTGATGCAGCCAGCGGCAGACCAATTAGCTGACTATTTAAAAAATGTCGAAGTTAAGACACCTGAGGTGCCAGTTATACATAATGTCGATGTAGTTTCGTATAGCGAACCAGAAAAAATCAAAGATGCTTTGGTTCGTCAACTTTATTCACCTGTGCGCTGGTCTGATACAGTAAGGCTAATGCATAAATTACAAATTGAGAAAACTGCAGAATGTGGGCCAGGTAAAGTACTTGCGGGATTAACAAAACGTATCGCTGCTGATTTACCATGCACTGGTCTAGTTAATATTGAAGCTGTAGCAGAATATAATTCATAATTTGATAGAGGTCTTTACATGTCATTAGAGAATCAAATTGCATTAGTCACTGGCGCTAGCCGAGGTATAGGCGCTGCTATTGCACAAACATTGGGTAGACAAGGTGCTACTGTTATTGGCACAGCAACATCAGATGACGGTGCTGAGAAAATCACTAGTGCTTTAAAACAAGCTGGTGTTAAGGGTAAAGGAATCGCATTAGATGTAAATAATGCAGAACAAATTGATCAAGTGCTATCAGATATTACAGATGCATATGGCGCTGTAAGCCTGCTGGTTAACAATGCAGGTATTACAAAAGATACGTTGATGATGCGTATGTCGGATGAAGATTGGGATGCCGTTATTTCAACTAATCTGAGTTCAGTTTATCGCATGAGTAAAGCTGTATTACGCCCAATGATGAAGGCTAGAGCTGGACGTATCATCAGCATTTCTAGTGTAGTAGGCCATATGGGTAATGCTGGGCAAACAAATTACGCAGCAGCAAAAGCTGGCATGACTGGTTTTACAAAATCACTTGCCACAGAGGTTGGATCAAGAGGTATTACTGTCAATTGTGTGGCGCCAGGATTTATTGAAACTGATATGACAGCAGAATTACCAGAGGATATCAAGAAGCAGATGCTTTCACGTATTCCGATAAATCGTCTAGGTAGTGTTAATGAAATTGCAGAAACGGTTGCTTTTTTGGCATCACCTGCCGCAGCCTATATTACAGGCGAGACCATTCATGTGAATGGTGGCATGTATATGGCATAAATTGTTGAAATTATTTTTTTGTATTCCAGCAGACTTTTGCTAGAATACGCACTTAGCTGAGTAAGCTAATTTTTAATCAAAGGGGTAAATGGATGTCTGACATCGAACAACGAGTAAAAAAAATCGTTTGTGAACAATTAGGATCAAGCGAAGCTGACGTTAAAAACACATCATCATTTGTAGATGATTTAGGGGCTGATTCATTAGATACAGTAGAATTAGTAATGGCTTTAGAAGAGGAATTCGACACTGAGATTCCTGATGAAGAAGCAGAGAAAATTACTACAGTACAACTTGCAATTGACTATATCAACGCAAACCTCAAATAATTCCTATCCAATTAGCCCTTGTAAAAGGGCTAATTTCTAACATATGTCTAAACGTAGAGTCGTTATTACAGGCTTGGGTGTTGTGTCTCCGGTAGGTACGGGGGTGGCTACAGCTTGGGCAAATTTAATTGCTGGTAAATCGGGCATTACACGTATCACAAAATTCGATCCTAGTGCATTTGCTTGTCAAATTGCAGGTGAAGTGGATGACTTCAATGTAGAAGACTTTATACCTCCGAAAGATGCGCGGCGTATGGATACCTTTATCCAATATGGTCTTGCAGCAGGTATTGAAGCCTTTAAGGATAGTGGTTTAGTCGTCACTGAGGAGAATGCTGAACGTATTGGTGTAGAAATCGGTTCAGGAATTGGAGGCATTGGTACTATTGAAAGTTGTAATGATAGCTACGATGCTGGAGGGCCGCGTAAAATTTCGCCGTTCTTTATTCCTGGCACCATTATCAATATGATTTCTGGCAATTTGAGTATCATGTTGGGCTTAAAAGGACCAAATGTGGCTGTGGTAACGGCTTGTACGACTGGTACGCACTGCATTGGTGATGCCGCGCGTATGATTGAGTACGGCGATGCAGATGTAATGATAGCGGGCGGGGCTGAAGCTGCTATTACAGAGCTTTCTGTCGGAGGCTTTTCATCTGCTAAAGCTTTGTCTACAAGAAATGATGACCCCGCAACTGCTAGCAGACCTTGGGATAAAGGGCGTGATGGCTTTGTGATGGGTGAAGGTGCAGGCGTAATGGTGCTTGAAGAGTACGAACATGCTAAAGCACGCGGCGCAAAAATTTATGCAGAATTAGTTGGCTATGGTATGAGTGCTGACGCTTATCATATGACAGCACCTAATATGGATGGTCCACGTCGATCTATGGTCAATGCGCTTAAAAATGCAGGTATCAACGTAGATCAAGTCAACTTTATGAATGCGCATGGCACATCTACACCACTTGGTGATGTGAATGAATCCAATGCCATTAAAGCAACATTTGGCGATCATGCCTATAAACTTGTGGTCAACTCTACAAAGTCCATGACTGGTCATTTATTAGGTGGCGCTGGCGGGTTAGAGTCAGTATTTACAGTACTGTCTGTTTATAACCAAATATCTCCACCTACGATTAATCTTTTTGACCAAGATCCTGAATGCGATCTGGATTATTGTGCCAATACAGCACGTGATATCAAAATTGAATATGCTTTGAAAAACAATTTCGGTTTTGGTGGCACTAACGGTTCATTGGTCTTTAAAAAGGTTTAATAAGTCAATCATTAAAAAGCCTGTGCATTTAACCGCACAGGCTTTTTTGTTGCTCGTGGCTATGGTTTAATGTCGGCTATGCAAATAAACAGTGCAACACTCATTAATGGCAATTTTCATGGTGTGATTTCAGCTCATGATAGAGGCTTTGCATATGGCGACGGTGTATTTAGAACAATCAAGGTAGTGAATGGTTTGCCTGAGCACTGGCCTATGCATTATCAAACATTAGTTAGAGACTGCGGTGCGCTAGGAATCGTTTGCCCTAGTGCAGAGACGTTCATAAATGATTTCGAGCAACTTGCTACTGTAGATGAAGCTGCCTCCGTTGTTAAAATCATTGTGACGCGTGGGGAAGGAGAGCGTGGCTATAAGCCTCCATCTATTACAACACCATTGCGAGTCATGGTTAAAACAAGCTTTCCAAATTACCCTGACGAATATTTTGCAGAAGGCGTTCACTTACATTTATGTGACACACGCATCAGTCATCAGCCTAAATTGGCTGGCATCAAACACCTTAATCGATTGGAAAACGTATTGGCTCGTATGGAGTGGCATGATCCTGATTTAGCTGAAGGCCTAATGCTGGATATAGACGGAAATGTAATTGAGTGTACAGCTGCTAATATTTTTGCGCGTTTTGATGATACATTAGTTACACCGATATTGAATAAATGTGGGGTGGAAGGCATTACACGGCAACGAATTTTGTCTCACGCTGGAAATTTAAAACTAAAAACAAAAACTGAAGAAATGCAACTGGAAAGACTCTTAACTGCAGATGAAGTGCTTATTTGTAATAGCTTATTTGGTGTATGGCAAGTTAGACAATTGGCAGAAAAAAAATGGGCAAAACAAACACTGGCTAATCAATTGCGTGAGGCTATTAAGCAATGATGCGGATAATTAAATTTATTATACTGCTGGGCGTGCTTGCGATTATTGGTTTTGCTGGCTATTTGGCATACTATGCAAAATCACCTTTGAATATTCCTAGTGCTTCTCAGGAAGTCTCTATCAAAGCGAATAGCGGGCTATCTAGCATCGCTAATCAACTCGTGGACCAAGGGGTAATTAATAACAAGCTATTGTTTGTCATGCTTGCTCGTGTAATGGGCAAAGAATCATCATTGCAAGCGGGTGAATACACATTAAACGCAAATGTAACACCGTATGAGCTTTTATTGTCGCTGACTAGTGGCAAGACGACGCAAGCAAAAATCACCTTTATAGAAGGCAAAACATTTAGAGACATGCTTGCTAATCTAGAAAAAAATCCAGCTGTAACAAGCACCTTGCAACAGCTTTCTAATGCAGACATTATGGCTTTAATAAACCCCGAACAATCACACCCTGAAGGCTTGTTTTTCCCTGATACTTATTACTTTGACCGAGGGACTAAGGATATAGTATTGCTGAAACGTGCGCATGAAATCATGACTGCTAAGCTAGAACAGGCGTGGCAGGCTAGAGAGCCTGGCTTGCCTTACAAGAATAGTTACGAAGCGTTAATCATGGCTTCTATTGTCGAAAAAGAGACAGGCCAAGCATCCGAGAGACCAATGATAGCGGGTGTTTTTGTTAATCGCATGCGCATTGGGATGAAGCTGCAGACAGACCCAACGGTAATCTATGGTATGGGTGATAGTTTTGATGGCAATATTAGACGCAAAGATTTACGTAAAGACACGAGTTACAATACCTACACTCGATATGGCTTGCCGCCAACACCGATAGCGATGCCAAGCTTGGCTTCAATAGAAGCTGCGTTACATCCAGCAAAAACTAAAGCGTTATATTTTGTTGGTAAAGGAGATGGTAGCCATGCCTTTTCTAACTCACTAGTTGACCATAATCGTGCTGTAGCTAAATATCAGCTTAAACGTTAACCAAACAGAAGAATAGATAATTGAAAACAGGAAAATTTATTACACTTGAAGGAATGGACGGAGCTGGTAAAAGTACGCACATTCCTAGCATTGTTGAGCAATTAAAGGATACTGGCAAAGAAGTTGTTTGCACACGTGAGCCAGGTGGAACTGCAGTTGGTGAAAAGCTTAGGGAGTTATTGTTGCATGATGCAATGAATCCTGAAACTGAAACGCTGCTGATGTTTGCCGCTAGAAGAGAGCACATTGCGCAAGTAATTGCACCTGCCATTGCGCGTGGCGCTTACGTGCTTTCTGATCGTTTTACAGATGCTACGTATGCGTATCAAGCTGGCGCCAAAGGCGTAGAATTTAATAAAATTAGTCAGTTGGAATCATGGGTGCAAGGTACTTTACAACCTGATATGACCATATTGTTCGATGTGCCAGTGGAGGTGAGTATAGAGCGGCTTGCTGCAGCACGTACCCCCGATAAATTTGAACGTGAGGGAAGAGCCTTTTTTGAAAAGTTGAGAGAAATCTATTTGCAGCGTGCGCATAATGACCCACAACGTTTTCGCGTCATTGAAGCCGATAAATCATTAGATGAAGTAAGAAATGAAGTTAATGTAATTATTAAAGAATTTATATTAAGTAATTGATTTTATTATATGTATAAATGGCAAAAAGCACAATGGGATAGTGTGATGCAGCGTAGAGAAAAGCTGCCGCATGCATTGCTACTACGCGGCAGGTTAGGTATTGGTAAGCATGACTTTGCCGTTAACCTTTCGCATGCATTGTTGTGCCAACAGTCAAAGAATAATCAACCTGCATGTGGAGTCTGCGCCAGCTGCCAATGGTTAAAAGAAGGTGCTCACCCTGATTTTAAATTAATTGCCCCGGAAGATGAGATTGCGGGAGAGGGCGACTCACGGAAGAAAGCCACTAAAAAAAGTCAAATCACAGTGGCTCAAATCAGACAACTATATGATTACCTGAGTTTGACTACGCACCAGGTTGGTGGTCTCCGTGTCATATTAATTTCACCTGCTGAAGCATTGAATTTGGCCTCTGCTAATGCCTTGCTCAAAATGTTAGAAGAGCCGCCAGAAAACACCGTTTTTATGTTGGTTACTAACCAATCACAGCGGTTACTTCCAACAATTATCAGTCGTTGCCAAGTGTTAGATTTACCTGTTCCATCTTCTCAAGATGCTATTGAGTGGCTTGTGTCTCAAGGTGTTGAAAAGGCAGAAGTTGCGCTGGAATATGCTGGGGGTGCTCCGTTAGCAGCGGTTAAAGTTGCAGAGCAGATCGCTGAAAATGAGAAAATAATCAAACAATTAGCTCAAGGAAGCAGGCTAGACCCATATGTCTCTGCACCTTTGTTAATGACACTTGGCATAGAGAGAGCAATAGATGTAATCCAAAAGTGGACCTTTGACTTATTAAGCTATAGACTTGCGCGAGAGTTACGTTACCATGGACAATATGTAAATGCTTTGCAAGCGTTATGTAAAAGCGTAAACTTAAGCGGTTTGCTACAGTTTCAACGTAATTTGGATGATGCCAAAAAAACCGCAAATCACCCACTTAATAATGAAATGCAATTAGAAAATATTCTATTACAGTACACACGTGTGTTTAACCTGTAATTTTTTAATTTTAAACGAAAGAATGTAATAGTGAGTTTAGACGCGAATACCGATCAGCAAGCGGCAAATAAACCTGGCGTACTTTCTTTAGCAATTAAAGAAAAAGCCGCCTTATACACTGCATATATGCCTTATATCAAAGGTGGCGGCCTATTCATTCCAACCAATAAAACCTTTAATATTGGCGATGAAGTTTTCATGCTTTTAAGCTTAATTGATGACCCAGCAAAGCTAAAAGTGGTTGGTAAGGTCATTTGGATCTCACCAGTACCACATAACGGCAGGCCGCAAGGTATTGGTGTGCAGTTTAGTGAAAAAGATGGTGGTAACGAGGTCAAAAATAAAATTGAGACCATATTAGGCGGAGCACTTAAGTCAAATCGCGCAACGCACACAATGTAAATGACTATGTTTGTTGATTCACACTGTCATCTCAATTTCCCAGAGTTATCAGAAAATATCGCATCTGTTCGGCAGTTAATGCTAGATGAGAAAATAGGTCATGCATTATGCGTATCAGTAACGCTAGATAAGTTTCCTGAAGTGCTTAACCTAGCTGAGCAATACGATAATTTTTATGCGTCTGTTGGCGTACACCCAGACTATGAAGACATACAAGAGCCAACAGTAGAAGAGCTTGTAGATCTAGCCAAGCACCCAAAAGTGGTTGCAATTGGCGAGACAGGTTTAGATTATTTTCGTCTAACTGGCGATTTAGAATGGCAGCGAGAGCGCTTCCGTACACATATTCGTGCAGCGATCTTAGCGGAAAAGCCTTTAATTATTCATACACGTAACGCAGTAGATGACACTATAAGTATCATGCGGGAAGAGGGCGTTGAGAAAATAGGGGGTGTTTTGCATTGCTTTACTGAAAGCTGGGAAATGGCAAAAGCAGCTATCGAAATGGGTTTTTATATCTCATTTTCAGGCATTGTTACCTTTAAAAATGCGAAAGAATTAAAAGAGGTAGCCAAACAAGTACCGCTAGAACGTATGCTAATAGAAACAGACTCACCTTATTTAGCCCCTGTACCATTTAGAGGCAAGATAAATCAACCAGCCTATGTAAAATACGTTGGTCAAGAGATTGCTAACCTGCGCGGCATTAGCATCGAGGAAGTAGCAGCGGCAACAACGCAGAACTTTTTTAAACTGTTCAAGCATGCTGTTAATCATGAAGAAGTGCTATGCAACTAACAATTCTTGGCGCTGGCTCTAGCGCTGGCACGCCTGTCATCGGTTGTAGTTGCCAAACCTGCCAGTCTGACAATACCCGAAACCATCGCACCAGATGTTCAAGTATGATTAAATTGGATACTGGCGAGACTATCTTGATTGATACCGGGCCAGACTTGCGGTTGCAAGCCTTAAGAGAAGGTATTACCAATATCGATGCAGTGCTCTATACCCACACACATGCTGACCATCTACACGGTATTGATGACTTGCGTAGCTTCTGCCAAATCAATCGTCGGCAAATACCGCTCTATGCCCGTACAGATGCAGTAGCGCATATCAAAGCTAAATTCGGCTATACACTTAGAGAGCCTTCAAATTTCTGGGATTTACCCGTACTCAGTATTACAGAAATCGATGCACCCTTTGAATTGTTTGGTCAAAAAGTGATTCCTATTCCTGTGATGCACGGGCGAATAGAAATTTTTGCTTATCGCATAGGCAATATCGCCTACATGACTGATGTTTCAGAGATTCCTGAAGCATCATTCACACTTTTACAAGGTTTGGATCTGTTGCTAATAGACTGTTTACGCACAGAAAAACATCCAACACATATAAATTTTGAACAAAGTTTAGCTTACATTGGTCAGATAGGGGCTAAACAAAGTGTTTTGATTCATATGACACATGAATTAGAATATGAAACTATAACGCAAAAGCTACCAAAGAACGTTGCGGTTGGTTATGATGGCATGAAAATTCAAGTGAATTGATTGTCAACGGAATCACTGTAAAAACGTTTGTCAGTCAACAATATAGGAAATTACAATGAATTTTACAGCACTTAAGAAGCTTGGTCTTGGACTCATTATGGCGGTTACATTCGTTGGTCTAGCCAATGCAGCAGATAAAACCTTTTCAGAAAACGAGTTTTTAAATAACTTTAGCGGACAATCCAAAAAAGTAGTGATGGATAAGCTAGGTAAGCCAGTTAAAAAACAAATCTCAGTGAAGCCAACTAATGCAGAAAAAGTAACAGGCAAAAGCTTCAAAGAAGATGCCAACTCAAAACCTGTTAAAGTTGAAATGTGGTACTACAATGGTATCGTTAAATATGACCCTGAGCATACATATAAAGAAGTTGAAATTACTTTCGTGAATGATCGCGTTGGTAATATTGCATTCTTTAATAATCGATAACAGAAATAATTAAAAAGGCCGTCTTAGACGGCTTTTTTATTATCCAGCTTATGTTTTTGTATTCTGATAAGCATAAAACTCAATAGAAAGATGGCTATTTAAATACCAGCTCGCAGATTAGCATTTGCCCAGTTACAATAGTAGTTTTAGTCCTGTCTAAATATATTTGTCTCACTTACTGGAACATGGTTAACATGAATCAAGAAGCCTCCGCTAAACTGCGTTTTTCGTTTTCATTACAAGAGTTTTCCGGTTCGCTCGGCGATTTAGGGCTTTTTATCCCGCTTGTAGTTGCCGTTGCCTTATCTACAAATATGAATCTTGGGACGATATTAATTGCCGCGGGTTTAATGAATATTCTGACAGGCTATTGGTTTAGACAACCTATTCCCGTACAGCCGATGAAAGCAATTGCAGCCGTTGCTATTACAGGTGGTATGACGCAAGGAGATGTTGTGGCTGCGGGCATCGGGATGGCTATCTTGCTAGGAGTTCTTGCAGG
Organism: Methylophilaceae bacterium; assembly: GCA_050301935.1. Taxonomy (GTDB): domain Bacteria; phylum Pseudomonadota; class Gammaproteobacteria; order Burkholderiales; family Methylophilaceae. The sequence goes on from JBNLAC010000006.1 coordinate 53,609, forward strand.
CACGGGTAGCATAGACCTTATCCGCCGCTGTATTCCCAATGCACTAGTGCGCGGCATTCAGTTAGGGGTAGGGTTAAAATTAGCTGAAAAGGGCTTACAGTGGATTCTAGAATTACCAGCACTAGGCACAAATAGCATCGTGATGGCGGTTATAGTAGGGGCATTACTACTCTTTTTCCTGATTAAAAAAATACCAGGTTTATTATTTGTTTTTATTGGTGGTTTTTTACTCTTATATTTAGAGCAGCCATCACTATATTCAGGCTTGGTATTTTCATTGCCACCACTAACCATCATCATGCCAACTGCTGATGAATGGCAGGTGGGATTACTTCAAGGTGCATTGCCACAGCTCCCGCTCACGCTATTAAACTCTGTTATCGCTATTTGTGCACTCAGTGCAGATTACTTTCCTGGCCGTGGTATCAAACCGCAAAAAATGGCTGCCAGTGTGAGCTTAATGAATATTATTTGTGTACCATTTGGCGCAATACCCATGTGTCATGGTGCCGGTGGTCTAGCCGCACAATATAGCTTCGGCGCAAGAACTGGTGGCAGCGTTGTGATGCTGGGCATAATTAAGTTAGTGCTTGGCTTATTTATTGGCGGCTTTCTGTTACATGTATTGCAATCATATCCATACGCATTGCTTGCACCCATGTTAA
>JBNLAC010000007.1:0-53804 GCA_050301935.1 Methylophilaceae bacterium
GCGCGAAGCCGCAAAGCAGAGTATGAGATTATCGGTGATAAAGGCTGGATTAAGTGTCATAACGTATGGGTTTATGGTACAGATGTGCCTGTTATTAGTTGGGAAACTGAAGACGGCGTTAGTGTGGAAGAAAAGCTGCCAATGAGCAATCACTTCAATTTAGAAATAGAGCATTTTAGTGATTGTGTACTGAATGATTTGGCACCCTTATTGACATTTGATGATGCCAAAGGCAACTGTATGACGATAGAAAGTGTATTGCAATCCATATCTACGGATGTCTAAACAGCATTCAGTTTATCATCACTAATGTCAAAAATGAGACAGTGTTTGTTTGTTCTTAATTTGTAACCTTTTGATTATTAAATAGAAAAATATACATATTTACTGGCATCTAACTTGCAAATAGTAAACCAATCATTGGAACTATTTTTAAGTTAGAAAATGTAAATATGTTTAAAAAGTTAATTATTTCAATTTTGCTAGGGGCCTCATTGCTGACTTCTCTAACGCTGGGAGCTCAGGATAATAAGCCAACAGTGATTGCTAAGTTGGATGTGGAAAATCAATTATCGATCAGCGCACATCAGTCAGGACAGTCACACTTTATTAATCAAATTGGTGTGTCAAGCAAGCAATCTGCAAAAAAAGAAGAAGCACATTCTCAAGTGCCTATGTCAGTGGTTTCTTGCTTCTGGACAATGGCATTTGCACTGCTATTTTTTGTCGTCAGAGTAACCGCAAGACGAATTAAATAAACAACAGTTTCCTTGGGAGACGGCACTGGGTGTAATCTACCTGGTGCCTGTTTCTTTTAATCAATTAAGTTAATGTTTTTTGGTAAGCGCTTTAGTGACATTTCGGTATTATTGGGCTAACTAATTAAATTTTTTCGGATAATCTCAAAAAAACCTATGTTTTTCCAAGCAATGCTGTTGCTCAAAAGTGCTATATAAGCAATAATTTACCCTTTGTAGAGAAGTGGTTTGATAACACGCTTTTTTAGGAATTCAACTAAAGGTTTTATGTGTTTAATGTAAGACCTATCAATAACTATCGTTAGGGAGATAACAATGGCAACTCGTACAGACTTGTGCAATGCTATCCGTGCATTGAGCATGGATGCGGTGCAAAAAGCAAATTCTGGTCATCCAGGCGCACCTATGGGCATGGCAGAAATTGCTGAAGTTTTGTGGAATCATAATTTGAGCCACAATCCAAATAATGCCAACTGGGCAAATCGTGATCGCTTTGTATTGTCAAACGGTCATGGCTCAATGCTTATTTATTCATTGCTTCATTTGACTGGCTACGATTTGCCGATGGAGCAAATAAAGTCATTCCGTCAATTGCATTCAAAATGTGCTGGCCATCCAGAGTATGGTTATGCGCCAGGTATTGAAACGACGACAGGCCCACTAGGTCAAGGTATCTCAAATGGTGTTGGTTTTGCTATGGCTGAGAAGTTGTTAGCAAATCAATTCAACAAGCCAGGTCATGACATCGTCGACCATTACACATATGTATTCTTAGGTGACGGATGTATGATGGAAGGCGTATCTCATGAGACTTGTGCGTTAGCAGGTACATGGGGTTTAGGTAAGCTAATTGCTTTCTGGGATGACAACGGTATCTCAATTGATGGTCATATCGAAGGTTGGTATACAGACGATACTAAAGGTCGTTTTGAAGCTTATGGCTGGCACGTGGTTGAAGTTGACGGTCATGACCAAGATGCAATCCAAAAAGCGATTGATGCTTCTAAAGCAGTAACAGACAAACCATCATTGATTTGCTGTAAAACGATCATCGGCAAAGGTTCACCAAACAAATCAGGTTCACATGATTGCCATGGTGCTGCGTTAGGCGAAGAAGAAGTAGCGCTAGTACGTAAAGAAATCAACTGGCCACACGAACCATTTGTGATTCCACAAGATGTGTATGATGGTTGGAACCAAAAAGATAAAGGTGCTGCGCGTGAAGCCGCTTGGAACGAAAAATTTGCAGCATATGAAAAAGCCTATCCTGCAGAAGCTGCTGAGTTCAAACGTCGTATGGCTGGTGATCTGCCAGCTGACTGGAAAAAACTAACAGATGCAATTATTGCTGAAACTAACGAAAAAGCTGAAAAAGTGGCAACACGTAAAGCTTCACAAAATGCAATCACTGCACTAGCACCGATTCTTCCTGAATTCTTGGGTGGTTCTGCTGACTTGACAGGTTCTAACTTAACCGCTGCTAAAGACTTTAAACATGTTAGTGGTAAAGAGCCAGGTAACTACATCTCTTATGGTGTACGTGAGTTTGGTATGGCTGCGATTATGAACGGTATTGCATTGCATGGTGGTTTCTTACCATACGGCGGTACATTCCATATGTTCTCTGACTACATGAAAAATGGTATGCGTATGTCTGCATTAATGCATCAACGTGTAGTTTATGTCTTAACCCATGACTCTATCGGTCAAGGTGAAGATGGTCCAACACACCAACCAGTAGAAAATACAGCTGGTTTGCGTTACATCCCAAATATGGATGTATGGCGTCCTGCAGATTCAACAGAAACAACAATCGCTTGGGTTGTAGCAGCTGAGCGTAAGGATGGACCAACGAGCTTGGTGCTAAGCCGTCAAGGTGTGCCAGGTATCAAACATGACGCTAAAGATTTTGAGCTAGTGCGTAAGGGTGGTTATGTATTCTCAGATTGTGATGGCAAAGCTGACGTTATCATTATTGCTAACGGTTCAGAACTAAGTCTTGCTATTGGTGCTGCTGAAGAATTAACTGCTGCAGGTACAAAAGTACGTGTGGTTTCAATGCCTTCAACAAATGTATTTGACCGCCAAGACCAAGCATACAGAGATAGCGTATTAACACCGGGTGTTAAACGTGTTGCTGTGGAAGCAGCGCATCCAGATTTCTGGCGTAAGTATGTTGGTTTGGAAGGTGCTGTTGTTGGCATCGAAACATTTGGTGAATCAGCACCAGGTGGTGAAGTCATGAAGCATTTTGGTTTCACCGTTGAAAATGTTGTTAAAACAGTTAAGTCAGTACTGTAATCTATAGGCACTTGATATAACTCAAAAGGGCCTCTATGTGAGGCCCTTTTATTTTGCTAGACTTATATAATTCACAGATTAATTAAATTAATAAGCATACTGAAGGGGATGTATGGCGATTCGTATTGGTATTAATGGGTTTGGTCGAATTGGGCGCATGGTGTTGCGTGCAGCAATTCAAGAGCCAGAGTTTAAAGACATTGAAGTCGTAGCTATCAACTGTTCATATGATACTGGCTATATGGCCTATATGTTGAAGTATGACTCTGTACATGGCAGATTCAAAGCTGATGTTAAGTCAGACAACGATCAGTTTATTGTCAACGGTAAATCTATTCAGATAACGGCTGAGCGCGATCCAACAAAAATTGATTGGGCGACAGCAGGGGTCGATGTCGTCGTCGAATCGACAGGCGTATTTTTAACCCAAGAAACTTGTCAGCCACATATCGATGGTGGTGCGAAGAAAGTAGTGCAGTCAGCGCCAGGTAAAGATGATACGTCAATGTTTGTTTATGGTGTAAACCATGAACAATATAATGGTCAGGCTATCGTTTCTGCTGCTTCTTGCACGACCAATGCTCTCGCACCTTTAGCAAAGGTTTTGCAAGACAACTTTGGTATTAAACGTGGACTAATGACAACCGTTCATGCGGCGACTGCTTCACAAAAAACAGTTGACGGCACCAGTAAAAAAGACTGGCGTGGTGGTAGGGGTGTGTTTGAGAATATTATACCTTCCAGCACCGGGGCTGCTAAAGCAGTAGGCAAGGTAATTCCAGAACTCAATAAGAAACTGACAGGTATGGCTATGCGCGTCCCTTCTGCAGATGTTTCCGTTGTTGATTTAACGGTAGAGTTAGAAAAAGAGACCAGTTATGAAGCGATATGCGCTGCTATGAAACTTGCATCGCAGGGCGCTTTGAAAGGTGCGCTAGGCTATACTGATGACAAAGTCGTTTCAACTGATTTCAGAGGTGAGCCATGTGCAGGCATTTTTGATGCTGATGCAGGCATTATGTTAGATAGCACCTTTGTAAAAGTTGTGGCTTGGTACGATAACGAATATGGTTATACCTGTAACCTGCTCCGTTTGGTTCAGCATATCTCAAAATAATCACAGGCAACGATTGCCAGGGAAGATAAAGATGAAATTTATCAAAATGACAGACTTGGATTTACGTGGTAAGCGCGTATTTATTCGTGCTGACTTGAATGTGCCTGTCGCTGATGGCAAAGTGACCTCTGATGCGCGTATAACGGCCTCTATGCCGACGATTGAGTATGCTCTGAAAGCTGGGGCGAAAGTGATGGTCACTTCACACCTAGGTCGGCCAGAGGAGGGTGTATATTCTGAAGAAAACTCACTGCAGCCCGTCGCAGACGTCATGTCTGAAAAATTAGGTCAACCAGTTCGATTAGTTAAGAACTGGCTGGCCGATCAGGCACCTCAGGACAGTTTAACCACCGAGGATGGTCAATTGATACTGCTGGAAAATTGCCGTTTTAATGTCGGCGAGAAGAAAAATGATGATACGCTGGCAAAAAAATATGCAGCTTTATGCGATATTTTTGTCATGGATGCTTTTGGTACTGCACACCGTGCACAGGCAAGCACACATGGGATTGCTAAATATGCACCAGTCGCATGTGCGGGTATATTGCTAGCAGAAGAGTTGGAAGCGCTCACAAAAGCATTACTCAACCCGGCGCGACCAATGGTTGCAATTGTTGGTGGTAGTAAAGTGTCGACTAAGCTTACAGTGCTGGAAAGTCTCTCCGAAAAGGTAGATCAATTAGTTGTGGGTGGTGGTATAGCCAATACTTTCTTAAAGGCATCGGGTTATGAGGTGGGCCAATCATTATGTGAAGATGATTTGGTGCCCACAGCAAGTGCATTAATCGAAAAAATGGCGCAACGTGGTGCAGCAGTGCCGATCGCAAAAGATGTCGTGTGTGGTAAAAAGTTTGATGCTAATGAAAAAGCTGTTCTGAAAAATGTGGAAGCTGTAGCAGCAGATGACATGATTTTTGACATAGGACCAACCTCAGCAAACGAATTGGTAGAGATTATTATGAATGCAGGCACTGTGGTCTGGAATGGACCAGTTGGTGTGTTTGAGTTCGATCAATTTGGTGAAGGCACGAAGAAAATTGCACAAGCCATTGCAGAGACGAAAGCCTTTACACTGGCGGGTGGCGGCGACACGATAGCCGCGATTCAGAAATATGATATCTACGATAAAGTAAGTTATATTTCTACTGCAGGAGGCGCTTTTCTTGAGTTTCTAGAGGGGAAAACATTGCCAGCCGTTGAAATATTAGAGTCGCGGTGTTAGCTACGCTGTCTGTTGACAGCTGAGTCCATAGTAGATATTAATGAAATTTAAAAGGCCCTGATTCAGGGCTTTTTTTTTATCTAGCACTAAACTTGCTTGTTCAGAATGATTCTTATACTTCTGGAGATGAAGATGGCAATACGAGTTGGAATAAATGGATTTGGTCGCATTGGCCGGATGTTCTTGCGTGCAACGCTAAACGAGCCAATGTTCGCCGATGTACAGGTCGTCGCAATCAACGGACTAGAAGAACCAGAATATATGTTATACCTGCTGAAGTATGATTCGGTCCATGGTCGTTTAAATTTTGATGCTAGATTAGAGGGTAATACTTTAGTTATAGAAGGTAGAAAGATTCGCATTTCATCTGAAAAAGATCCGTCAAACATTGATTGGGCTGGTGCTAAAGTAGACGTTGTTGCAGAGTGCACAGGGGTATTCTTGACCAAAGAAAGTTGCCAAGCGCACCTTGATAGTGGGGCAAAAAAAGTCGTTCAGTCTGCTCCTGCCAAAGATGATACGCCGATGTTTGTCTATGGTGTTAATCATTATGATTATCATGGAGAGGCTATTGTATCTGCTGCCTCTTGTACGACCAATGCGTTGGCACCAATAGCAAAAGTGCTGGATGATGCTTTTGGTATTAAGCGCGGATTAATGACAACTGTCCACGCTGCAACTGCTACACAGCTAACAGTTGATGGCGTATCAAAAAAGGACTGGCGCGGCGGTAGGGGCGTGTTTGAGAATATTATTCCGTCAAGTACAGGTGCTGCAAAAGCTGTTGGCAAAATAATTCCTGCGCTAAATAAAAAATTGACTGGGATGGCAATGCGTGTACCTAGCGCAGATGTCTCAGTTGTTGATTTAACAGTTGAACTAAATCAATCTACAAGTTACGAAGAAATATGTAAGGCGATGAAAACCGCTGCATATGGACGTTTAAAAAACGTGTTAGCATATACAGAAGAATGTGTCGTCTCTACTGATTTTAGAGGTGATCCAGCAGCGAGTATCTTTGATGCAAGCGCTGGTATCATGTTAGATGACAGTTTTCTAAAGGTTGTGGCTTGGTATGACAATGAATATGGTTACACATGTAATTTGATTCGCCTAACACAACATTTATTCCACTATAAAACAGTGATGGAATATATGCATCTAGAAGAGTTAGCATTAACTGAGACTGCATAAAAAATTTTTTAGGTTTTAAAAGGCACCTTTGACAATACGCCGCACCAAAATAGTAGCAACACTAGGACCTTCTTCTACTAGCGAAGAAATGCTCGCACGTTTGATTGTAGATGGGGTGAATGTTGTTCGGCTCAATTTTTCGCATGGTACTGCTGAAGAACATATCGCACGAGCTGAAATTGTACGCAATATAGCAATTAAGCTAAACAGACCAATTGGCGTACTTTGTGATTTACAAGGCCCTAAAATTCGCATAGGGAAGTTTGTTGATGGCAAAATCACGCTAAAAACAGGCGATTTATTTGTACTGAATGCAAATTGCAAATTGGGTGATCAAGATCAGGTTGGGCTCGACTATAAAGAACTGCCCAATGAAGTCAGTGAAGGCACAATACTATTACTTGATGATGGCCGTATTACCATGCAGGTAGACCGGGTAAGCAGTAGCAAAATTTACTGCGTTGTACTAGCTGGTGGCGTGCTTTCTGATAACAAAGGTATAAACAAACAAGGTGGTGGTTTAAGTGCTGAAGCACTGACCGAAAAAGACAAAGAAGATATCAAAACGGCTGTAGCGTTAGAGGCTGATTACATTGCTATTTCATTCCCACGTGAAGCAGCAGATATTGAGTTAGCGAGAAGATTAGTCAATGAAGCTGGGGGCTCTGCAGGCATTATTGCTAAGATAGAGCGGGCGGAAGCAATTGATGCGGCAGAAGAAATAATATTAGCATCAGACGCAATCATGGTGGCGCGCGGAGACTTGGGTGTTGAAGTGGGTGATGCTGCTGTGCCTGGCTTGCAAAAAAGGTTGATTCGTTTGGCTCGGCAGCATCATGTTCCTGTGATTACAGCGACACAAATGATGGAGTCAATGATTAACAATCCAATTCCAACAAGGGCAGAAGTGTCTGATGTTGCGAATGCAATCCTGGATGGTACTGATGCAGTCATGCTCTCGGCAGAAACTGCAGCAGGCCATTATCCTTTGGAAACTGTCCAGGCTGTTCATCGCGTTGCCTTAGCAGCAGAAAAGGAATACTTCAAGCGATTTGATGCCAGAGTACGCCGCGATGCATTCACAAAAACTGATGAATCTATTGCGATGGCTACTATCTATATTGCACAACGCTTGAAAGTCAAAGCGATTGCGACACTCACGCAGTCTGGTAATACTGCGAATTGGCTGGCGCAGGCCGATAATATGGTGCTTATTTATGCACTATCACCAAACCGTGTAGCACGGCGTAAGCTAACTCTATACAGAGGCGTTTATCCATTCCCTATAGACCAAGAAGGAAAGAATCGAGACGAAATTCTGGTTGAAATGGAGCAGGTTTTGTTGAGGGAACAAGTGGTTAGCAAGGGCGATATGGTGATTTTCACCTTTGGTGAGCCTATTGGCAATCCTGGCGGAACCAACACGATGAAAATCATTAAAATTGGCGAAAATAGAAAAAGCTAACTAGCGATAATTTGATTATTAAGACAATCTGATGCCATCACATTATAATGTGCAGATTACTTTATCTACACTTCAACATGTCTAATACACCACCACTACTAAAGACCAATATCAAAAGTTTAAAATTGTTACATCAGGGCAAAGTGCGCGATATCTATGATGTAGATGAAGAGCATTTGCTGATGGTTAGTTCTGATCGTCTTTCAGCATTCGATGTCATTTTGCCTACAGGAATTAAAAATAAGGGTGCTATGCTAACGCAAATGGCTAATTTTTGGTTTAATAAGTTAAGCCATATCGTACCAAATCATTTGACGGATATTGACCCACAATCGGTAGTCAGCCCTGAAGAGGCTGAGCAGCTAGAAGGGCGAGCTGTTGTCGTTAAAAAACTGAAGCCGCTGCCTGTGGAGGCAATTGTTAGAGGCTACATTATTGGTAGTGGCTGGAAAGATTATCAGGCAACTGGGAGCATTTGTGGGATTGAGCTACCAAAAGGGCTAAAGCTAGCACAACAATTACCTGAACCAATCTTTACGCCATCAAGTAAAGCAGCAGTGGGTGATCATGATGAAAATATCACGATATCTAAATTAGAAAGCTTGATAGGCAAAGAAATGACGCAAAAAGTGAAAGATGTTGCCATTCGCTTGTACAAGGAAGCTGCTAGCTATGCGCTAACGAAGGGTATCATTATCGCTGATACTAAGTTTGAGTTTGGTCTGGACAATAATGGGGTGCTACATGTCATGGATGAAGTGCTCACACCTGACTCATCACGCTTCTGGCCCTTAGACAGTTACGAGGTAGGTAAAAATCCACAAAGTTATGACAAACAATATGTGCGTGATTGGCTAGAGACGCTGGATTGGGATAAAACTGCACCAGGTCCTGTGCTCCCCGAAGATGTTGCTCAAAAAACAAGTGAAAAATATCTAGAGGTATATACTAAGCTAACAGGCAAAGCGCTGTAGTTACAAAACTTTTATCATAATAGGGTTATTATCATTAAATAGCATTCAATGATGAAGCAGTTAAAAGAAATTGCTCGGCGTATTAAGCAAGAATTGCTGTTATATCAACAAATCGCAAAGCATCCAGCAACACCCGTGTTAGCGAAGCTTTTTTTTGGATTGGCAATAGGATATTTGCTGCTGCCGTTTGATTTAATTCCAGATTTCATACCAGTCCTGGGGCAGTTGGATGACTTGGTGATGGTTCCTTTGCTAATATCTTTGGCAATGAAATTAACACCAGCTGATGTCATCGCGCAATGTCGAGAACACATAAAATAATGCACTTTGTAATGATTTAGTTACAAGCTCTTGATATAATCGGCGGCTCAAAAAATAACGAAAGTGATGTAATGTCTTTAAACGCAGTTTCTTCAGGTAAAGATTTACCAAACGATTTTAATGTCATTATTGAGATTCCCGCCAATGGTGATCCTGTTAAGTATGAGGTCGATAAGGACAGCGGTGCATTATTCGTCGATCGCTTTATGGGTACATCAATGCAGTATCCGTGCAACTATGGCTATATTCCACACACCTTAGGTGGTGATGGCGATCCAGTTGATATCTTGGTTGTGACACCAGTGCCTTTGTTGCCAGGCGTTGTGGTACGTTGTCGTGCATTGGGTATGCTTAATATGGAAGATGAAGCAGGGGCTGATGCGAAAGTGTTAGCAGTTCCGATCATCAAGGTTTGTCCACTATATGCTTTTCAAAAATCCTATAAAGATGTATCGCCATGGCGTCTAGAAATGATTGCTCACTTCTTCGAGCATTACAAAGACCTAGACAAAGGCAAATGGGTTAAGATTCTTGGCTGGGAAGATATTGATGCAGCCCATAAAGAGATTATGGACGGTGTAGAGCGTTACAACTCTGCAAAAGTTAAACCTGCTTTTTAATACCTTGTACCAACATAACAGCGCGGATTGCCGCGCTTTTTTATTTGTTGGCATTACAATTTTTAACCCTTCATTACACCAAATAAGTTGCCTATCAATGCTGTCGTTGTCATCGCCAAGGCGCCCCAAAAAGTGACTCTAATCATTCCAATAAAAATATTAGCCCCTCCTACTTTTGCCGCTAGCCCACCTAGTACTGCAAGTGATAATAATGAGGAGATACTGACTGTTAAAATAGTTTGATTTAGTGGGCTAAATAAGGTTACGAGTAAAGGCAGGAGCGCACCAATCGTAAAGGCTGCACCAGATGCTAGTGCTGCTTGTAATGGGCGAGCACTCATAATCTCACTAATACCTAACTCATCTCGCGCATGTGCACCAAGCGCATCGTGCTCAGTTAATTGGATGGCAACCTGATGCGCCAAATCTGCATTTAAACCTCTGGCAATATAAATATTGGTCAGTTCTTTTAGTTCGCTTTCATGGTCTGATGCTAACTCTAAACGCTCTTTGGCTAAATCAGCAGATTCGATGTCCGCTTGGGAGCTCACAGAAACGTATTCTCCAGCTGCCATAGACATAGCACCAGCTATCAGCCCAGCTAGTCCTGTTAGTAGTATTGTTTGGTGCGTTGTATTAGCTGCAGCCACGCCTATAATAAGGCTAGCAGTAGAAATAATACCGTCATTTGCTCCTAATACCGCTGCACGCAACCAATTGGTATGGTGTGAGCGGTGGCGTTCAGCATGTCTCAATAGTTTATCCTGTTTTAATGATGGTTAATCTAAACACTACTTAACAGTTTAATGGTAGTTATCATCCACTTCTTTTTTGCCTGTCCACATAGCTTTGACCAATTTTTCTTTATCAATAATGCTTGATGCTATGACGCCACCAATGTGCAAAATAATAAGAATGAGTGTGATATTAACAAAAGTTTCGTGTATTTCTTCCCAAAACTCTTCATCTTCCTCGTTTACGACATGCTTTTGCTGATTTATATTGTCTGATAATGTGTCTTGGCTCGTGTCTAAAACCTGTTCAACTACAGCAAATGGCCCTTTGTTTTCTTCTACCGCATAGAGTTTCATGCCAGATAGAACCGTTATCATTAAGCTGAATAATAAGGCTATAACCATAGCACCACCAGCTGGATTGTGCCCTATATAGTGCTGTGGTTTGCAAGATAAAAGGTTTTTTATGTATTGAATAATGATTGAAGGGTGATACACAAATTGACTAAATTTGGCATATCGGCCACCAATAAATCCCCAGATGATACGGGTGAAAACAATTATTGCGACGGTGTACCCAGCCCATGTATGCTGCGTCAAGAAATCATCTTCCGTCAAATAAGCAGTAAAAAAAGCAATTACTAACATCCAATGACCAATCCGAATAATTGGATCCCATACCTTCACAATTTTTATTTCTGACATCATATTCTCCTGATTAAAAATAATTCAATAGGAAAGATTTTGGGATAAACTGAATATAAATACATCCGCCATATGACGTAGGAAACGATTTGATGATTGAAGATAGTCAGCAAGACATTAAGAAACAGCTTAGTAAGTGGGCAGTTTTGCTCTGCGTTATCGTCTTTTCACTAATTCTTCTTGATATTACTGGTGATTATCAAGATGGCATTGCTTTAAGTCATATTGTTATTGAGCTATTGATTTTGTTAGCTTCTGTAGTTGGTATCGTTTATTTTGGCTGGTTTTATTTCCGGCTTACGCAATCAAAAATAAGTCATTTAAAGCGAGACTTAGATGCAGCTCATCAGCAAGCAAAGCAATGGCAAGATGCCAACAGAGATTTGGTGGCGGGGCTGTCAAAACAAATACTGAAACAGTTTGATCAATGGCAACTCACTAAATCTGAGGCAGAAGTAGGCATGTTAATTTTAAAAGGTTTAAGCCATCAGCAAATTGCAGATGTCAGGGCTACTAGTGAGCGAACCATTCGAGATCAGGCGAGAGCTATCTATCGTAAGTCTGGCTTATCTGGTCGGTCTGAATTATCTGCTTTTTTTCTAGAAGACTTGCTTCCACCCGTTTCATAAGCATTAAAAAACCAGCGACTAGCGCTGGTTTTTTTATCGTACTCAGTAAAATCAACTTAATAACGGTACGATTAACAATGCCACAATATTAATGATCTTAATCAATGGATTAATAGCTGGTCCAGCAGTATCTTTATATGGATCACCTACTGTATCACCAGTGACTGCTGCTTTGTGCGCTTCAGATCCTTTGCCGCCATGATTGCCATCTTCAATATACTTTTTGGCATTATCCCAAGCTCCGCCACCCGTGCACATTGAGATGGCAACAAATAAGCCAGTGATAATGGTGCCCATCAACAAGCCACCAAGGGCGATAGGACCAAGAAGTAAGCCTACCGCGATTGGAACAGCTACTGGCAACAGTGAAGGGAGCATCATCTCCTTGATAGCAGCTGAAGTTAACATATCGACCGCGCGACCATATTCTGGTTTGCCTGTACCTTCCATAATGCCCTTAATCTCGCGGAATTGGCGTCGCACTTCCTCAACAACTGAACCTGCTGCACGACCGACTGCTTCCATTGCCATTGCAGCAAATAGAAATGGAATTAAGCCTCCTATAAACAAGCCAATGATCACCATTGGGTTGCTCAAGTCAAAGCTAGCAACAATCCCTTCAACTTCTAATTTATGGGTGTAATCTGCAAATAAAACTAGTGCTGCCAACCCTGCAGATCCGATGGCATAACCTTTTGTCACTGCTTTTGTTGTGTTGCCCACAGCATCTAAAGGGTCGGTTACATCTCTAACGCTGCTTGGTAATTCTGCCATTTCTGCAATACCACCAGCATTATCAGTAATTGGGCCGTATGCATCTAGCGCAACCACAATCCCTGCCATGCTTAACATGGATGTTGCAGCAATTGCCACGCCATATAAACCAGCTAGTTCATATGAGCTCCAGATGGCTAAACACACAGATAGTACCGGCCAAGCTGTTGATTTCATTGAGATACCAATACCCGCGATAATGTTAGTTGCATGGCCTGTTGTTGACGCTTGCGCAACATGTTTAACAGGAGCGTACTCTGTGCCCGTGTAATATTCAGTAATCCAAACTAGCAAACCAGTAAGGATGAGGCCAACTGCACATGCGCCAAATAAAGCATTGGCTGAGACAAGTTTGCCGCCAACAGCAACGCCATCTGGAAACATTTTGGTGGCTACAAAATAAAAAGCAATCAAAGATAAAATACCAGCTACTGCTAATCCTTTGTAAAGCGCTGGCATAACATTTTTCATATCAGGTTTTGCTTTGACAAAAAAGCAGCCAACAATAGAGGCGACAATCGATGCCGCACCTAACATGAGTGGAAATAAAATGCCATTTGCGCCTGCATTCGTCACCATTAAGTGACCTAGCACCATCGTAGCAATAATAGTCACGGCATAGGTTTCAAATAAATCAGCAGCCATCCCGGCACAGTCGCCCACGTTATCACCAACATTATCAGCAATGACTGCAGGGTTACGTGGGTCGTCTTCTGGTATACCAGCCTCTACCTTACCAACTAAGTCTGCACCTACATCTGCGCCTTTGGTAAAAATGCCACCACCCAATCGCGCAAAAATTGAAATAAGTGAGGAACCAAAAGCAAGTCCAATCAAAGGGTTAAGATTATCTGTGCTTTCAGCACCGAGAAACCAATAGAATCCAGCAACACCAAGCAAACCCAAGCCGACAACTAGCATGCCAGTAATAGCGCCGCCCTTGAAGGCGACATCTAGAGCAGGGACAATACCATTGGTGGCAGCCTGTGCAGTACGGACGTTTGCCTTAACGGAGACATTCATGCCAATAAAGCCACAGGCGCCTGATAATAATGCGCCAAGCACAAAACCAATTGCAGTTTGGTAGTCAAGTAGGAAGGCGATTGCAATTGTTAGAATAATGCCAACTAAGGCAATTGTTTTATATTGGCGGGCTAAGTAGGCTGCAGCCCCTTGTTGAATTGCGCCAGCAATTTCTTGCATTCGCGCGTTACCCGAGGGCAAATTGGTAATCCATTTACTCATTACTAAACCATATAGCACTGCTAGAACTGCGGCAGCTATGGCGATCATTAATGCGACTGACATAACTTCTCCTAATTTTCTATTGCATCTTAACTATAATTATTTTATCGAGTTTTTGTATAAACCCTACTCGGCAAGTTGCCACAACATGTAAATGATTTGTAACAACTGAGGCATTATGGCACTAATAGCGCAATCGGACAACAACTTCATAATGGAAGCATTATTAGAAAAATAAACAATAAAATCATAATGTTAACTATTAAATTAACATTTTGAACAAGACGCGTGCATCAGGAGTGGGTGTAAGATTTTTTTAAGCGTTGTTCGCTAGTTTATGTAGTTTTTCCGCTAATGCACCTTCTCCTAAGTCGTTAGCTAGTTCTCTGATTGTGGCAGCGGCACGACTGCTAATGATTCTTGGCGCACTATTTTTGGGCATTTTGTTAGATTTCACTTGCACTTTGACCATAATTCCAGTAAGTTTATATGGTTTGTAAAAAGGGTCTGTTTTTTGCAAATTTTGTAATTGAGTCAATAGGCTAGCGCTTATTAACTTGATTTTGGCGGCAACACTATTGTTGTGGGCATAAACAGTTAAGGTTTGATTTTTTAGATAGCCAACATGGCTTGAAATTGAAATAGCCTGAGGTACTGCGGCTTGCCAAAACTGCTGTAAGTCCAGATGTTTCTCGGCCTCTACAACTAATTTGTTAAATTGGTTGTTAGGGGTTTTGTTAGCTTTTAACAGGGCGTTTATTTTACGCATTTGCTTAATTTTAGAGAATATTAATTAATATACAATGAATATTATCTTAGTATCGAACAAAATGGCAAAGCCCAAAACTTTGTCGTTATTTCAAATTATTGGGCTTGGCATTGGCCTGCTATCATTGAGTGCCGCATTCACTGCTTTCTTTTTTATTCAAAAAAATGACGCCACGCAACAAGTCGTGGAAGTGATGTCTGCCGCTCAGCTAGAAAAATCCATGAACTCATCGCAAATGCACTTGGATGCATACGCCAAACAAATAGGTGAGTTGCAAGCAAGAATCATGCGTCTTGATGCACAAAACCAACGTCTGGTTAAGTTGGCTGGTGTTAAAGATGAAAAATTGAAAAAAACAAATATCGCTGATTTAGAGCCAGTTGGCGATTTGATGAAGCCTAACTTTGGCGGTCCTTTGGTTAATGCACGACCAATGACAGAGCTAGACTTGCAAGATGCGATCACTAAGCTTGTTTCTGCTGTTGGTAGTCGCGATGATTATATGAGTTCTGTTGAGGCGGATGTGTTGCAAAATAGTGTATTGAAAGACATGCTGCCAAACAGTAAACCAATATCTGCGGCTTATCGCTCTTCGAGTTATGGCTGGCGCATTGATCCATTCCGTGGCACCAAAGCTTTTCATGAAGGTTTGGACTTCACAGCAAAAACAGGAACACCAATCAGAGCTGCGGCGGACGGTATTGTCTCTACGGCGACCACGACGGCTGCTTACGGTAATTTAATCAAACTTAACCATGGTGCAGGTCTCGAAACCCGTTATGCACACGCCTCTAAATTGCTCGTTAAAACGGGTGAGCGTGTAGTTAAAGGGCAGACAATTGCTTTGGTTGGTAGTACTGGGCGCTCGACAGGGCCACATTTGCACTACGAGATTCGACTTAATGGACACCCGCTTGATCCAAGGAAGTATCTGAATAAAAATCTAGAGTAGTACTTGAACCCTATTGAAATAAAAATTAATATCCCCAACTTAACCAAATTCCATTCTAATTATTGAGGTTTCCGCTGGGTCGGAAAATCGGTGTCATTTCATGTTATCCAAGTTGTTTAAAAAAATTGTTGGTAGTCGTAACGATAGATTAGTCAAAAACTATACCCTTATCGCCAAAAAGATTGGCGATTTAGAACCCAGTATGCAAGCGTTGTCAGATGACGAGCTTCGCGCCAAAACCGAAGAGTTTAAACAGCGTTACCAAGATGGAGAATCATTAGAAAAGCTGCTACCTGAAGCATTTGCTGTAGTGCGTGAGGGTAGTGTTCGTACATTAGGTATGCGACATTTTGATGTGCAGCTTATTGGGGGCATGGTGCTCCATCAAGGCAAAGTAGCCGAGATGAAAACGGGTGAAGGTAAAACCTTAGTTGCGACGCTACCTGTTTACCTGAACGCATTAACTGGTAAAGGTGTGCATGTTGTTACGGTAAATGATTATTTGGCCAAGCGTGATGCTGAATGGATGGCCAAGTTATACAACTTTTTAGGTCTGACGGTAGGGATTAATTTGTCCCAAATGAAGCCAGAAGATAAACAGGCTGCTTACGCTGCAGATATTACTTACGGTACGAATAATGAGTTTGGTTTTGACTATTTGCGTGACAATATGGTGCATAGCCCAGAACAGCGGGCGCAACGATCACTTAACTATGCGTTGGTCGATGAGGTCGATTCGATTTTAATTGATGAGGCACGTACTCCACTTATTATCTCTGGGCAGGCGGAAAGTGATGTCAAATCATATAAGCAAATTGATGAGGTTGCGAAGAGGCTGGTTAAACAGGAAACAGAAGATGGACCTGGTGATTTTTGGGTAGATGAGAAGGGACAGTCAGTTAACTTTTCGGAGGCAGGGCATGAGCATGCTGAGCAATATCTAGAAGAAGCGGGTCTGCTACCGGCTGGGTCTAGTTTGTATGAAGCGGGTAATATTAGCTTAGTACATCATTTGAATGCGGCATTACGTGCGCATAATTTATTCCATCGTGATCAACATTATGTTGTGCGTGATGGGGAAATTGTCATCGTAGATGAGTTTTCTGGGCGGATGATGCCTGGCAGGCGCTGGTCTGATGGTTTGCATCAAGCCGTTGAGGCAAAAGAGGGTGTAGAAATACAAAAAGAAAATCAAACGTTGGCATCCATTACCTTCCAGAACTACTTCCGTATGTATGAGAAGCTGAGTGGTATGACTGGTACAGCCGATACAGAGGCTTATGAATTCAACCAGATCTACGGATTGGAAACCGTTGTTATTCCTACTCACAGACCGATGCAACGTATCGATGCGATGGACAAGGTGTATCGTACTGCTAATGAGAAATATAAGGCAGTGATTGAAGATATCAAAGAATGTCAACAAAAAGGACAGCCCGTTTTAGTCGGCACGACTTCAATCGAAAATTCTGAAATTATTTCAAAAGCTTTGAAGGCAGCAAAGTTAGACCATCAAGTGTTGAATGCTAAGCAGCATGAACGTGAAGCACACATCATTGCGCAGGCTGGGCAGCCAGGTATGATTACCATAGCGACCAACATGGCTGGCCGTGGAACTGATATTGTTTTAGGTGGTAATCCAGAGCCAGAAATTTTGGCAGTAGAACAAGACGAGAAACTAACGCAAGCAGATAAAGATAAGAAAATTGCTGAGATCAAAGCTAATTGGGAAAAGCTACATGAGCAAGTGCTCAATGCTGGTGGTTTGCATATTATTGGTACTGAGCGTCATGAATCACGTCGTGTAGATAATCAATTACGCGGTCGCTCTGGTCGTCAAGGTGACCCAGGATCAAGTCGTTTTTACTTGTGTTTAGAAGACCAACTATTGCGTATTTTTTCAGGCGATCGTGTGTCTGCCATTATGGAGCGTTTGAAAATGCCTGAAGGTGAAGCCATTGAACACTCGATGGTGACGCGAGCTATTGAAAATGCGCAACGAAAAGTAGAAGGACGTAACTTTGATATACGTAAGCAACTACTTGAGTTTGATGATGTTGCGAATGATCAGCGCAAAGTCATTTATGAGCAACGAAATGAATTATTAGAAGCAACTGATATTGGTGAGACAGTAGCTGCAATGCGCTATGACGTATTAAACGATATTATTTCAAATTATATTCCGCCAGGTAGTGTTGAAGAGATGTGGGAGGTTCCAGGGCTAGAAAACGCCATTGAAGCGGAAACGGGTCTAAAACTGCCGATTGGACAGTGGTTAGAGGAGAACCCTGACCTGCATGAAGAGTCATTGCGCGAGCGCGTAATGAGCATGGCGAATGAATCCTACGCGGCCAAAGAAGCATTGGCTAGCCCTGAGAATATGCGTCAATTTGAACGCTCTGTGATGCTACAGAGCCTAGATAATCATTGGCGTGAGCATCTGGCCGCACTAGATCATTTGCGCCAAGGTATCCATTTGCGTTCATATGCACAAAAAAACCCAAAACAGGAATACAAGCGTGAAGCATTCGAGTTATTCGAAGGTTTACTCAACACAGTAAAATCTGAGGTCACCAAAGTGACGATGTTGGTTCAGGTCAGAACGCAGGAAGATGTTGATGCTGTAGAGCCTCCGCAGGGCGTAGAGAATGTCCAATATCAGCATGCTGATTATAATGATTTGCAAGATGAAAATACAAACGATGGCGCTGGGCCTGCACCTGGTCAACCTGTTGTTAGAGAAGGGCAAAAAATAGGCCGAAACGATCCGTGTCCTTGTGGTTCTGGTAAAAAGTATAAACAGTGTCATGGCGCGCTTTCTTAACCATATGTAAATAAGAGTTTGAAATTTGATATGACTGATTTGGATGAAGTACAGTCACCTTGTATAGGTGTTTGTGTCATTGATGATGTTACAGATCTTTGTCAAGGCTGTTTTCGTCGTAGAGATGAAATACAAGATTGGTGGGACTTAGATAATGTAACTAAACAAAAAATTGTAGCGGAAGCAAAAGAGCGCGAATCGGCAGTCTTTGGCGAGTAGCAAAATAGAGTGATAAAAACCAGCTAAGGCTGGTTTTTTATTGTTTGCTATATTTCTACAATCGTTTTCCCGATTGGGAATACGGCAATGCTTGCCAGTTTTAGATGCTGTAAGCCAAACGGAATGCCAATGATTGTCACAAAGCAAATAAGAGCAGAAATTAAGTGTCCAATTGCCAGCCACCAGCCAGCTATTATGAACCATACAATATTACCAAGCACGCCCAATGTGCCTGTGCCAATATCTTTTTGCAATAATAGTTCATCTCTGGCGACTGCTTTTTTACCAAATGGGAAAAATGAAAACTGACCAATCACAAAACATGCTTTTGCCCATGGAATGCCAATGATGGTAAGCAATGCAATGAGACCTGCGAGCCACCAAGCTAGACCCATCAGCAAACCGCCAAGAATAAACCAGAAAATATTACCTAAAGTTCGCATGACTCTCCTCACATGTATCGATTGATGGTTACATGTTTAAATGCTTAACGACAAATTTATTATCCTACTGGATATTGTCCCATTGCAGGAATGCTAGCATCAGAAACAAAAGCAATGTAACAATCAGCGTTAGTGTACTTACCAATCCGTTGGAGTGTTTGCCAAGCCACTTTTTTCTGCTGTTCATCATAAGTAAGGTGATAGCAAGTAATGGAATGAACAGTGCGCCTATTAAAGCATATAGTTTTTGTGCTTCTTTAAACTGCATAAACAGTCCTAGCATAGGAATGAATGTAATTGCTATTAAATAGTAGCGATAAGGTTTTGTATGCAGAATATGATGTGGTGGCTTATTTTTTTTAGCTAGAAACAAGTGCCAACTATCTGCAAATAAATAAGGCGTAGCTTGCCATACCCCTAATAGGCTGCTGAATATTGCACAAAAGGCACCTATTAAAAAAAGCCAGCGGCCCATTAAACCCAATGGCTTTTCTAAACTGTTTGCCAGTGCAATTAATAATCCAGCACCATGCCCCTCGATTTCAATACTATTACCTATAATCACCATCGCAATACCAAACAATATGGTCATCAGATACCCTGATGCTAAATCAATCCGGCAGGTTTTAATAAATGTTGACGATGTTCTGCCAAGTTCCTTAATCCAGTAACCATAGCAAAGTATTGTAACTGTACCGCCAACTCCGCCAATTAAGGCAACCGTCCAAACAATACCCTTCCCCTGAGCATCGGGAATCACAGGTACAAATAAGCCAGTCACTACTTGTGATGTGCCTGGCCAAAGTAGTATTGCAGTAACCAGCACAGTAATAAACATGATGCCAATACAGACGGTCATTATTTTTTCAAACAATTTAAAGCCGCCAGCCATAACGAGTGCGAAACCTGCAAGGCTTGAAATAATGCCGTAGATAAGCTTGTCGGTAAAGCTGTCATAAATGGGGAGTATTGCATGCATGGATACGCCACATGCATTTATCAGTGCAGACGCAACGAAGAAAGTCCAGACTAAAAGGTATGGCATAAACAACCAAGCTGCTATCAAACCATAGTGTGTCGCTACACCTTGAATGAATGTTTGGCCTGTAACCAGCTGCCATCGGGCAAGGCCTTCTGTAAGTACAAATTTTAATATACCACCCACTACTACAGCCCAGAGGATAGCTAAACCTAGTTGGTTGCCAGTAAAGCTGGCTGTGGCAAGGTCGCCTGCGCCTACGCCTGTGGCAGCAACCAACATGCCTGGCATGAGTAAAGAAATAAGGTGAGCTGCTTTTTTAATCACATGGGGTATTGTAGAGGTAAAATGCCTATTAATGGTTAGGCAACGCAAAATAATACATGTAGATATGGATGCATTTTTTGCATCGGTAGAACAACGAGATCAACCTGCTTTTCGAGGAAAGCCTCTTATTGTTGGCGGACAACCGACAGGTCGTGGTGTGGTTGCAGCATGTAGTTATGAAGCAAGAAAGTTTGGCATTCACTCTGCCATGCCATGTTCTCGCGCGTATCGTTTGTGCCCAACAGCTATTTTTGTGCCGCCAAGGTTTGATGCCTATCGTCAAGTTTCAAATCAAATTAGAGAAATTTTTTGGAAGTACGCTTCACAAGTCGAGCCATTATCTTTGGATGAGGCTTACTTAGATGTAAGCTACACGCAAGACTTTGATGGATCAGCCACCCGTATTGCTGAAGCCATTAAGCGTGAGATATTAGAAATAACACAGTTAACTGCGTCAGCGGGTGTTTCGTATAACAAATTTTTAGCAAAAATTGCCTCTGATATGGATAAACCAAATGGTTTAACGGTGATTCAGCCTGATCAAGGATTGAATTTTGTCGCAAATTTACCAATTGGTAAGTTCCACGGAATTGGACCAGCTACCGAAGCAAAAATGCAAAAAATAGGCATTCAAACTGGCGCGGATTTGCGACAAAAAACGTTGGCACAACTTGTGGAAAGATTTGGTAAGTCTGGTCAATATTACTACAATATAGCGAGAGCAATCGATGATAGACCTGTGAGAAGTACACGCATCCGTAAATCGGTAGGTAAAGAAACTACTTTTACAGAAGATGTATTATCACTTGATTTCTTAATTGAAAAGCTAAATGTACTAGCTGAGCAAGTGCTAGCCAATCTAGTAGAGTATCAGCTGCAAGCAAAGACCATTACTATCAAAGTAAAATATGCTAACTTTCAGCAAGTTACTAGAGCGCAATCAATAGAAAAAAAAGTAGATATAATAACCTTAAAACAATGGATTCCAATGTTATTAAACCGAACAGATGCTGGAAAAAAGCCTGTACGGTTGATTGGCTTAAGCTTGAGTGGGCTTGAGAAAGAGCTCGCTGGAAAACCCATATTGGCTCAATTGGATTTCCTTGATTAATATAAGTTAACAGATTTAGGTGATTTTTGTGCTTGGCTTTGATGTTATTTATTATGCGATTAGGTATAGTTACTCTTCCTTGGATTAGTATTTGAGATGCATGTCTGAATTAAAAAGAACACTACTAATTGGCGGTGCTGGTTTTATTGGCTCGCATATGATTCCGTATTTGAAGCAAGCAGGAAGGGAAGTGACTATCCTCGGACGTTCTGCTGTGGCAAAGCAGGATATCGATCCTTCAGTTAAGTATATTCAAGGTGATTTTGGTTCATTAGACTTCATTGCTCCGTTGATTGAGGCACATGATGAAGTCGTGCTTTTAGCATATGCGACAGTCCCAAACACATCATACGATGATCCCTTGGCCGATTTAAAAGAGAACTTGTATCCCTCAGTCCAGCTTTTCATAGAAATTGCAAAAAGAGGGAAAAAATTGGTTCTAGTATCCTCTGGGGGTACTGTTTACGGTGAACAGGTCTATGATAAAACGAAGGAGACGATGAATAAACGCCCCATCTCCTCTTACGGATTAACGAAGCTGACGTTAGAAAATTATGCGTTTCTTTATGGAGTTCTGCATGGTTTAAAGTTTGTTATTGTTCGTCCGACAAACGCTTATGGTGTCGGTCAGAAGCCATTCGCTGGTCAAGGCTTTATCGCGACGGCTGTTGCATGTGCTAAGTTAAATAAGCCTATTAGTATTTTTGGAGAAACTGGCACGATAAGGGATTATCTTTACGTTACTGATCTTGCACGTGGTATTGTGGCTGTGCTGACGCAAGGGCGGCTTTCCGACGCATACAACATTAGCACAGGTATTGGATATTCTAATCTTGATATCGTGAACAAGCTCAATCGAATATTGAAAAAATACGGCGCTTCATTAAAGGTAAATCATTTGCCTGAGAGACCGTTCGATGTGAAAGCGAATATTCTTGAAAATGCAAAAATTCAAAAACATACAAACTGGCAACCCGAGATTGATCTTGATCAGGGTCTGACAATGATTGTCGATGATGTTTTTAAACATGCATAAGCCGATTGACTATACTGCTTTTTAGCGGAGTAAAGCGATTCGCCATTCTTAACCCCACGCTTCTAATCAAACGCGCGGGTACTCGATCATCAGCATATAGTTTGGCAATCGCATTGGTACTTAAGAATAATGGTAAGGTCGCTTTTTTATGAATTCTTTCATATCGTGCTAATGCAGATGCATTTCCTAAGTCTTCTGATTTGCTAAGTTGCTTGGTAAGCGTTTCAGCACCTAATAAGCCAAAATTAAACCCATGTGCAGTGACAGGATGCATGCCAACTGCGGCGTCTCCGATGAGTGCAAATCTATGCGCTATGAATTGCTTGGCAAAGGTTGCGACGAGCGGGTAAGAAAAACGGTCACTGACTAACGACACATCACCCAGTCTATTGTTTAAGCGTCTGCGTATATCGTAGATGAAAGCTTCATGATCTAAATTAACTAATTTTTCGATTTCAGGTGTGGGTAATGTAAGGACAACGGAGGAGCAATTGTCAGCTAATGGTAATAATGCCAGCGTTTGATCATAATTAAAGATCTCGTATGCCATATTTTGATGCGGTATGCTATGCGACACGCGGCACAAGAGCATACTTCTGCCAAAATCAGTCATTGTAGCGCCTATGCCCATTTGTCTTCTTGTGCTGGAGAAGCGGCTGTCAGCTGCAACAAGTAAGCGGGTCTTCATTTCTATTCCCGATGTCGTTTGGATCGTTAGGTTATGTTGAGATTGCTTGATTGCTAAGGCGCTATTGTTTGTCATTAAATTAACATCAGATAGGTCTTTAACAGCCTCAAATAAGCCGCGACGTATTGCATGATTCGAGACCATCATGCCCAGATTACTTTTTGCAGTTGCTGGTGGTGAAAAATATAATTGATATTGTGATTTTCCATTTAAAACTTTGGCTGCACCTAATGGCGAAGACTCTCCTAGTTTAAAATGCTTCGTGACTCCCATCTGATTCAGTAATGAGTAAGAGTGCTGGGTAAGTGCTATTTCTCTGCCATCATCCATTGGCGTAGCTAAAGTGTCTAGTGTTTGACGTTCAAGTATGCCAATGCTGTAACCTTGTCCAGACATCAGTTTAGCCAGGCTCAATCCAGCAGGTCCAGCGCCTATGATTAATACATCTAACAAGATTATAACTCCAACGAATAGTACACATTAAAAGGGTACAGGTAATAGTAATGCGTTGACTTGTGATAAATCAAAAACTAAAGAAAAAGGGAATGTTTCGAGATAAGTTGCTGTCCATTAGTAGGTAACAGCCGTTGATTTACGTCAATGTTGATAAAGAGAAAATCTTTTAGTATCTAATGATGCAAGATACTTTTTTTGATGCCAAAACAGCTTTTGAGGACTATGATAGAGATCATATGCAAACTGTCAATCTATTAGATCTTAAAGACGAAAGCATTATTCATGAAAGTGCTGATGATGCGCTGATAGGATTGGATGAGCCTGACGAATGGTCCGCTTTCAGTAAAGTAGTCAATCATCAAAACTGGGAATCTCACTTAGCTATTGAAGGCATGCATTGCGCAGCCTGTGGTCTCAATGTAGAAAAAGCTGTTAAAGATTTGCCGGGTGTTGTCAGCATAGATGCTAATGCAACCACCGGTCGCGCTAGGCTTGTCTGGTCAGCCGATAAGATTAAGCCATCGATTTGGATGAATGCAATTAACAGAGCTGGATATCGAGTTCTGCCGGCAGCTGACGTTTTGTTGCGAGATAATCGCCGTAAGAATCAAAGGCGGATGCTATGGCGCTTGCTAGTTGCTGGTTTTTGTATGATGCAGGTGATGATGTACACCATGCCGACATATTATGCTAGCCCAGGTGAGATGTCCCCAGATACGTTGAATTTATTGCGCTGGGCATCTTGGGTTTTAACACTGCCTGTCATGTTTTTCTCGAGCGGTCCTTTTTTCAAAAGTGCATTGACTGATATTAGGCAACGTCAGATAAGTATGGACTTGCCCGTTTCATTAGGCATTGTCATTGCGTTCCTAGTCAGCACGGCAGCTACTTTCGAACCAAATGGTTGGTGGGGTTCGGAGGTCTATTTTGACTCATTAACAATGCTAGTATTTTTTCTGCTAACGGGGCGATGGATTGAGTTGCGTATGCGGGATAAAACAGCTGGTGCACTGGATGTGCTGATGCGACGCTTACCAAGTACTATCGCTCGTAAAAATGTCGATGGTCAGTTTGAGCGAGTTGCGGTGAGACGGTTGAATCTTGGTGACGTTGTGCGTGTGCTACCTGGAGAAGCGTTCCCAGCGGATGGCAAGATTAGCTTGGGAGAGACCAATGCGGATGAATCCCTTTTAACGGGTGAATCTCGGCCAGTATTGAAAGCATTAGGCGATGAGGTGATTGCAGGCAGCCATAATCTGAGTTCAGCAGTCGAAGTGAATGTTGAAAAAATTGGAGAAACAACCCGTTATGCGCAAATAGTTGCTTTAATGGAGCGCGCGTCAGTGGACAAACCTAGATTGGCTATTCTGGCAGACCGCATTGCACAGCCATTTTTGATATTGGTCTTATTAGCAGCAGCATTCACTGCATTTTATTTATGGCATGTAGATCATAGCCGAGCCTTAATGACTGCGGTAGCCGTTTTAATCGTGACCTGTCCATGCGCACTTTCATTAGCTACTCCTGCAGCAATGCTAACGATGTCAGGTAAATTGGCGCGCTCCGGTATTCTGGTGCGTCGCATGCAAGCGCTAGAAGCGCTGACGAATATTGATACGATAATCTTTGATAAAACTGGTACTTTAACACTCGATCGAATGGAACTTGGTGCGATCACAACGGATAAAAGCATTACCAAAACCAAAGCTTTACAGCTGGCTGGTGCAATGGCAAAGCACTCTTTGCATCCAGTATCAAAGGCAATTGTTGATGCAGCATCAAAAACAAGACCTGCGTCTGTAACAAATGTGCAAGAAGTTTCTGGTGCAGGATTATTGGCTGACTCTGCATATGGGAAACTGAGGCTAGGTAGCAGCAGGTTTTGTGAGCTACAAAAAACGGAAGTAGAAAATAGAAAAGGCACAATAGTCCATTTGACCTCGGATAAGACTTGGTTAGCAAGCTTCGAAGTATTAGAATCTATTAAAGCGGATGCTGCTTTTTCAGTGAGTGAAGTCACACAAAACAATATACAAGTTGAAGTATTATCGGGTGATAAAAAATCGGCTGTGCAAAAAGTTGCAGATGCTGTAGGAATAAAACACGTATATGCTGATTGTACGCCGCAAGATAAATTGGCACATATTCAAGATTTAAAAAGAAGAGGGCGAAAAGTACTGATGGTAGGCGATGGTCTAAATGATGGGCCAGTATTAGCTAGCGCGCATGTGTCTGTTGCGATGGGCCAAGCAGTCCCGCTTGCGCAATCACAATCAGATTTTGTTGTCATGCAGGGTCAGCTTGCTATGGTGCCCTATTTATTGGCGCAGGCGAAACAAACGATGAAGATCGTTAGGCAAAATCTAGTATGGGCAGCTGCCTACAATGCTATATGTGTGCCGCTGGCTATAGCGGGCTATTTGCCAGCGTGGCTTGCTGGTTTGGGCATGGCGCTTAGTTCATTATTTGTTATTTTAAATGCAGCGCGCCTTGCAAAGATTGATACAATCAAAGGTTTAGCAGTTTAAGCATGGATATACTATTCTTACTTATCCCCTTGTCAGTCATTTTGGTGTTAATCATTTTGGGTGGTTTATGGTGGGCCATTAATTCAGGCCAATTTGAAGATATTGAAGATGAGGGTGAGCGTATATTGCATGAAGATTGACTTGCATCAAATCGCCAGTTTGGCTTTAAAAGGATAATCTTGGTAGAAATTTCAGTAAAGGGGTAAAAAAAATGCAAACTTTGGGAAGTGAATCGTTGACTTACAACGATACTGCTGTAAGGCAGTTTTCAATAATGGCGGTCGTTTGGGGCGTCGTGGGGATGTTAGTCGGTGTGATTATTGCCGCACAACTTGTTTGGCCTGAGCTTAATCTTGGCTTGCCTTGGACAAGTTTTGGGCGTTTACGTCCATTGCATACGAATGCAGTCATCTTTGCTTTTGGCGGATGTACATTATTTGCAACTGCATACTACGTAGTGCAACGAACAAGTCAAGCAAGTTTATTTCTTCCTAAATTAGCTGCGTTTACCTTTTGGGGCTGGCAGATTGTGATTGTTGCAGCAGCTATTTCTTTACCTTTAGGATTTACACAAAGCAAAGAGTACGCAGAGCTTGAATGGCCAATTGACTTGTTGATTGCAGTTGTTTGGGTTTCTTTTGCCATAGTGTTTTTTGGAACGATTGCAAAACGAAAAGTTAAACATATTTATGTTGCAAACTGGTTTTTTGGCGCATTTATTATTGCGGTCGCTTTACTGCATATTGTTAACAGTGCCGCAATTCCTGTTAGCTTTATGAAATCATATTCCGCCTATGCCGGTGTTCAGGATGCAATGGTACAGTGGTGGTATGGACATAATGCAGTAGGTTTCTTTTTAACAGCAGGCTTTTTAGGCATCATGTATTACTTTGTGCCTAAGCAAGCAGAGCGGCCTGTTTATTCATATAGCTTGTCAATTGTTCATTTCTGGGCATTGATTTTTACTTACATGTGGGCGGGCCCGCACCATTTGCATTACACAGCTTTGCCAGACTGGGCTCAGTCATTGGGTATGGTGTTCTCACTCATTCTATTGGCGCCTAGTTGGGGCGGTATGATTAACGGGATGATGACACTATCTGGCGCATGGCATAAATTACGTACAGATCCAATCTTACGCTTTATGATTGTTTCATTGTCTTTCTACGGGATGAGTACATTCGAAGGCCCGATGATGGCGATTAAAACAGTTAACTCCTTATCTCATTACACTGATTGGACAATTGGTCACGTACACTCTGGTGCATTAGGTTGGGTCGGATTAGTTTCTATGGGTGCTTTGTACCACTTAGTACCTAAGTTATTTGGTCAAAAACAAATGCACAGCATTAAAGCAATCGAGGTTCATTTCTGGATGGCAACAATTGGTATCGTGCTTTATATTGCCTCACTTTGGATTTCAGGTGTGATGGAAGGTTTAATGTGGCGTGCTGTCAATGCGGACGGTACTTTGGCTTACACATTTGTTGAGAGTGTAAAAGCGAAATTCCCATACTACTTCTTACGTTTGTTAGGGGGTGGTTTATACCTTGGCGGCATGCTAGTAATGCTATGGAACGTACTTAAAACAGCAATGAGTGGTAAAGCAGCGGTTGCTACCATTCCACCAGTTGCCTCTCACGCATAAGGAAATAGTGATGTCAGATTTAGATAAAAAAAATCAGGGTTTTAGTCACGAAAAGATCGAGACAAATAACTTTTTGATGATAGTACTTATTTTATTGGTGGTTTCAATTGGTGGTCTTGTTGAAATTGTTCCTTTATTCTTTCAGAAGTCTACAACAGAGCCGATTAAAGGCTTGGAGCCTTATACACCGCTTCAGCTTGTAGGACGTGATATCTATCAGCGAGAAGGATGCTATAACTGCCACTCGCAAATGATTCGCCCATTGAGAGCGGAAACATTGCGTTATGGTCATTATTCCGTAGCTGGTGAGTTCGTATATGACCATCCATTCCAATGGGGTAGTAAGCGTACTGGTCCAGATTTACACCGAGTAGGTGGCAAATACAATGACGAGTGGCACCGGATTCATCTGATTAATCCACGTGATTTAGTGCCTGAGTCCATCATGCCAGCTTATCCTTGGTTAGAAAACACTCCTGTTGAAAAGGGAATCGCTAAAAATATGGAGGCCTTGCGTAAGGTGGGTGTTCCATACACAGATGAAGAGATTGCCGATGCAGATGAGGAGCTTGAGGGCAAAACTGAAATGGATGCAATTATTGCGTATATGCAAGTGCTAGGTATTCACCTGAAATAGGGAGGACATAATGGATATCAATACTTTACGCGTCTTAGTTACACTAATCAGTTTTCTAGTGTTCGTTGGCATTGTTGTATGGGTTTGGCGCCGTCGCAACACTGGAGAATTTGAAGAGGCGGCCAATCTGCCTTTTGAAGAGAAATAAAGGAATTTAATATGAATGATTTTATCAATAGTTTTTGGCCCTACTTCATTGCTGTTATAACCATTGTTGGTATTCTCGGCTGTGCAATACTGCTGTGGTTAACAAGTAAAATTAAAGTGGCTAGTTCTAATGGCGACAATACTAGCGGTCACGTGTGGGATGAGGATATCGTTGAAATGAATAACCCATTGCCACGTTGGTGGGTATGGCTTTTCATTATCACCATTATTTTTGGATTTATTTATCTGGCACTCTATCCTGGATTGGCTACTTATAATGGCTCTAAAGGTTGGACGCAAGAAAATCAGTACGAAGCAGAAGTTGCTGAAGCGAATGAAGCACTTAAACCAATCTATGCGAAGTTTGTTGATATGCCAATCGAAGAGCTAGCTACACTGCCTGTTGCCAAATCAATCGGTGAGCGCTTATACATGAACAATTGTTCTCAATGTCATGCTTCTGATGCCAGAGGTAGTCGAGGTTTTCCAAACCTGACTGACGGTGATTGGTTGCATGGCGGTAGTCCAGAAAAGATCCAAGAGACCATAACCAACGGTCGCAATGGTATGATGCCACCAATGGGTGCAATGATTGGGGGCGATGAGGATATCAAAAATCTTGCTAATTACGTGTTGAGTTTGTCAGGCAGTATGCATGATGCAGCAAAAGCTGGGCTTGGGCAAAGAAAAGTTTGCTGCCTGCGCGGCTTGCCATGGCCCCGAAGGACAAGGTAATCAAGCACTAGGTGCGCCAAACTTAACCGATAATGTTTGGTTGCATGGCGCTGGTGAAGCCGCCATTATTGATCGAATCAAAAATGGTAAGGTTAACCAAATGCCTGCGCAGAAAGATAAATTGACACCTGAGCAAATCAAAGTTTTAGCTGCTTACATCTGGGGCTTATCCAATGTAAACACGTCTGAATAAGTGGCTAATGTTGTCAGAAAGTAGTCAATGACTAAACATTCAGCAATTAAGAAAGAAGATGCCACCTCACCACAAGAGGTGGTTATCTCTCTGTACAAAGCACAAGAGAAAATTTATCCACGCAGTATCTTTGGCTATTTCGCAAAATGGCGATGGTTAATGATATGGCTGACCCAGCTTTTTTTCTATGGTGTGCCTTGGTTACAATGGGGTCAAAGACAAGCGTTACTGTTTGATTTAGAAGCAAAGCGTTTCTATATCTTTAAGTTGGTGCTGTATCCGCAAGATCTTATTTATCTCACAGCCATTCTTATTATCTCAGCACTATCACTTTTTTTGTTTACCGCAGTGGCGGGCCGGTTATGGTGCGGGTATACCTGCCCGCAAACTGTTTACACTGAAATATTCCTGTGGATAGAGCGCAAGATTGAAGGTGATCGAGCAAAAAGAATGAAGCTCGATTCAAGCGCGATGTCCGCAGAAAAGTTATTTAGAAAAACAGCTAAGCATTTTGTTTGGATTGCTTTTGCAGCATGGACTGGCTTTACTTTCGTAGGCTACTTCATCCCTATTCGAGAGTTGTGGACAGGTGTTACAGCATTTGACTTAGGGCCATGGGCTACGTTTTGGGTTGTATTTTATAGTTTCGCAACCTACGGAAATGCAGGGTTTATGCGTGAGCAAGTGTGTAAATATATGTGTCCATATGCACGCTTTCAAAGTGCGATGTTTGATCACGATACCTTGATCGTTACTTACGATGAAGAAAGAGGTGAGCCTAGAGGTGCTGGCTCTCGTAAAAATAAGCAAAAAACAGAATCACTAGGTTCTTGTATTGACTGTAGTTTGTGCGTTCAGGTGTGTCCAACTGGGATTGATATACGCGATGGACTGCAATATGAGTGTATTGGCTGTGGTTTATGTGTGGATGTCTGCGATAGTGTGATGGATAAGGTAGGTGATGAACGTGGATTGATTAAATATGCGACTGAAAATGCCATGCAAAACAATTGGACAAAAGGTCAAATGTTTAAACGCATATTAAGACCACGCGTGTTTATTTACTCAACAATATTAAGTGTATTAGTAATAGGTTTATTAACCAGTTTATGGTACAGAACTGGATTTAAAGTCGATATTGTAAGAGATCGCTCAGTAATGGCACGTTTGGTTGATGGTGGAATGCTTGAGAATGTGTATCGATTGCAAATTATGAATGCTACTGAGGAAATGCAGCAATATCACCTTGCCGTTAGTGGCATTGAAGGTTTGCAGGTCGGACTAGGTAAAACAAAAACAAATAAGCTAATTACAGTAGCTCCAGCTGAGGCACGTTGGATTGTAGTACATGCATCAGTACCAGATGGAACACTTAAGCCAGGCTCGCATGAAATTGAATTTGAAATTGAATCAATGGATAGCAAAGAAACATTGAAAGAAGAGTCAAAATTCTTGGTGCCTCGTTAATTTGCGTTTTATTAAAAGATGAAAAGAGATCAGGAATGAATAAACAAGAAAACAAGCCATGGTGGAAGTATGGCTATGTATGGCTAGTGATAGGTGGCCCACTTGTAGTAATTGTTGCATCATTTATTACGTTGTACTTTGCGATTAAAACACCAGACCCTGTAATTGAAAATTATTACGTCAAAGGCATGGAAATTAACAAAACATTGGAGGCACAAGAAGCGCTAGCGCCCGCTATGAAGGCTCGTAATCACGCGCAAACGGGCATTACACCCAATGACTAAGAATGACTAAGGGTTGATGTAGGTCTTAATGCCTGCTTGCTCTAATCTGCTTGCTATACCATTGAACCACTCATTTGGCAGTTGACTAAGCCGAGGCGCTTCTGCCTGCATAGACTGTCTGGCAATACCATACAGATGGACGCCTTCAATTGTTCCCTTAAGTTGCTTAATCAAATCAATATAAGCTGCTATATCCTCTTCTGATGGCGGATTCTCGTCTAGTGCAAACATGCATGTCTGTATAAAAGTTGGGCATAATTGGGCGCATATTTTTAGTTTGTCTATATGGCTGTTCGGATTAACATTCACATCATTTATCCGCGCGATACCCTCGGCTGTTGCAGCATCCAACTTAAACCATACTTCGCCGTTATGCTGAGCTAATAGCCTGATCCCATCTTTAACAGGCTGTCTTTGTAACATACTGCCATTTGTAATGAGCCTTATCTTTATCTTGTCCAATAAATCAAACTCTTTCAGTATTTTCTGCACTAATGCAACTGCCTCAGGGAATTCTTTAGCAGAGGTTGGTTCTCCATTACCAGAAAATGCAATATCCTTTAGCACTCGGTCTGATTCTTTGACATGCCGTTGCATAAAGTCGCCATGAACTATGTCATTTAAAAATAGACGAAACTCTTTCGCTAACAGTTTAAGATTAATTGGGGGAGGGGAGCCGCGAGTTAAGTTAGGAACATTGCAGTAGATACAGCGCCAATTACAAGCGTTATTTATATTCAGATTAATCCCTATTGATACGCCGCCTGCGCGACGAGATACGACAGGATAAACGTATTGTAAGCCACTGACATCTCGGTTATGGTCGCTTGTGGTAAGTGTTTTTTTCAAGTGATTAAACCATTTATACTTGCGAGACTTCGGGTTTTAAGCTTAATTGTATTCCCGCTAAGCTTGTAAATTGAATATTTGCTTTAGTGCTTCAGGCTGAATGATGCGTACATATCGCTGTTTTACTTGAATGATGCCTTCATCACTGAATTTCGAAAAAGTTCTACTAACAGTTTCGAGTTTCATCCCTAAGTAACTACCAATTTCCTCTCGCGTCATTCTCAAGACAATTTCAGATTGAGAGAAGCCCCTTGCATGCAAGCGTTGGACTAGATTTAGCAGAAAAGCAGCTAGCCTTTCTTCTGCTCGCATATTACCTAGTAACATCATGACCTTATTCTCACGCACAATTTCACGGCTCATGATTTTATGGACATGACGCTGTAGTTCTGGAAACTCGCGTGACAAATCTTCGATATTAGAAAAAGGCATTACACATACTTCTGAATCCTCTAACGCGACTGCGTTACAGCTGTGTGAATCGTTGACTATACCGTCCAGACCAACAATTTCACCAGCCATTTGGAAGCCTATAACTTGTTCACGACCGTCTTCTGTTGATACGCTGGTTTTAAATACACCAGTACGTATTGCATAAAGAGAAGTGAATGTATCACCATCACCAAACAATAAATCACCTTGCTTTACACGACGACGCGTTTTAACGACATCATCAATTTTTTTCATTTCATTTTCTGTAAAACCTAATGGCATACACAATTCCCTTAAGTTGCAATTTGAACATGCAACTTTAAGCTCTTGTGAAATTGTGGGTGAACTCATTATTTTTTTATCAGTGTTTTAAATAAGCAAGTGCTGCTTAGTCACATTGCCTATATGTTATGTGAATCATGGGTTTAAGTAATGTTTGATTTGTGTCAAAGCTAACAATTTAATTTATATGAATAATAGCATTTAAATTGGGAGTAATAAATGATAGATGTCGAAAATTTACATCAGCCTAAAGTGTCACCTGAGTTATTAGAGAAATATGATGTGGCGGGGCCGCGGTATACCTCATACCCAACGGCAGATAGATTTGTAGAAGCTTTTGGCGAACAGGAATACAAACAGGCATTACAAATGAGAGAGATTGGCAGAGTCTCGCTCCCATTATCAGTTTATATCCACATTCCATTTTGTGAGTCACTTTGCTTTTTTTGCGCATGCAATAAAATCGTTACCAAACACCACGAGCGCAGTGCAATCTATCTATCTTATCTAAGCCGTGAAATTGATTTACAAATAAAGCAGTTGGGTAAAAAGCCGCATATTACACAGTTACACCTCGGCGGTGGTTCACCAACATTCTTTAGTGATGCTGAACTGACAGAATTAATGAGTGAAGTTAGAAATAAGTTTCTAATGTCGCCTGTTGGCGAGTACTCGATTGAAATTGACCCAAGGACTGTTGATAAGAAAAGATTAGAGAATTTAAAAGCCTTAGGGTTTAATCGGTTGAGCTTTGGAGTGCAAGACTTTGACTATGATGTGCAAAAAGCAGTTCACCGAATTCAGCCATATGAGCAAGTAAAACAGTTAGTTGATGCATCGCGTCAGCTGAAGTTCGATTCAATCAATATGGATTTAATATATGGCTTGCCTAAGCAGACTATGTCATCTTTTTCCCATACTTTGGATCAGGTAATTACATTACGGCCAGATAGAATTGCACTGTATGCTTATGCACATCTACCTGAAAGGTTTAAGCCACAGCGTCGGATTAGGGCGGAAGAGCTGCCTGCGCCCGCAAATAAAATCAATATGCTGTCTACAGCAATTTATAAATTAATTGAAGCAGGCTATGTTTATATTGGCATGGATCATTTCGCACTGGCTGAAGATGACTTGGCAATTGCAAAGAGACAAGGACGATTACAGCGAAATTTTCAAGGATACAGCACGCAACCTGAATGCGATATGATTGGATTGGGGGTTTCATCCATTGGTCGCATTGGCGCCACTTATAGTCAGAATGCTAAAACAATGGATGAGTACTGTGATGCAATTAATCAAGGGCATCTTCCAATAGTGCGTGGATTGGGCTTGACTAGTGACGACCTAATTAGGCGTACAGTAATCATGTCGATTATGTGTCAAGGCGAAGTGCAATATGAAGCAATAGAGCTAGCATACATGATTGATTTCAAATCGTATTTCTCGCATGAGTTAGAGGCGATTAAGCCATTGCAAAATGCTGGGATGGTCACTATTGATGACGTGGGTATTGAGGTGACGCAGATGGGCTGGTTTTTTGTAAGAGCGATTGCAATGGTATTTGATAAATACTTACAAGCTGATAAGACACGTGCGCGCTTTTCAAAAATAATTTAAAATCTCCTGATGGAGACACCGCTAGTAGCAACAACATTTTTAATGGGCCTAGCAGGTGGGCCACACTGTATCGCTATGTGTGGTGCAGCATGCGGCGGTATCCAAAACACAACTGCTGGTATTCACATCTGGAAATTTCATACTGGTAGGCTAATTGGTTATGCAACTTTAGGTGCTATAGCTGCCGCTTCGGTCAACACGCTTGCCTGGGTTTCTGAGCAGACATTAGCTTTACACCCGCTTTGGACGTTTTTTCATGTTCTGGTTTTTGTCTGGGGTTTGATGCTGCTCCTCTTCGCACGACAACCATCATGGGCTGACCAGTTTGGTCGCCGGATTTGGGTGCAAGTTAAAAAAGTATCATTGTTATCAGGTGGTGGGGTATTGACTGGTATGCTATGGGCACTGATGCCATGCGGCTTACTTTACTCTGCACTGCTAATTGCATCGCTAAATGCAAATGCATTAAATGGTGCGTTCAGCATGGCTACTTTTGCAATTGGGACAAGCGTATCGCTTATTATTGGCCCTTGGTTTTGGTTTAAATTAAGAAATGGACTTAAGTGGTTAGGTGATGCTACCAGCATGCGTTTAGCTGGTTTGTTTTTAGTCATCATTGCTGGATGGGCTATCTGGATGGATGTGATGCATCAAACAAAAGTTTGGTGTAATTAAGATAAAAAAATCTCTACCGCGAACGGTAGAGACAGGGAGGGACCAGCAATCGTTAAGTTAGTTTCTTAGAATTTTTTACCAATACCAACACCAATAACCCATGGGTTGATGTCTAAGTCGTCAATTTTTGTCCAAACACCACTAGTTACAGCACCTTTTAGTTTTACATCAGTGTCAATCGTGACATATTTGGCATCAAAGTTAACCAACCAGCCATCTTTTAAGTTGATATCGACACCAGCCTGTAATGCCCAGCCCCAGCTATCTGAGTCAACTTTGATTTTGTGGCCTGCTAGTGGCCCTTTATTCACAGAAAGTTTTTTGTCCATGAATAAAGTGTAATTAATACCAGCACCTACGTATGGATCAATCATTTGATCAGGATTAAAGTGCCATTGTGCGGTTAAAGTTGGTGGTAGAAGGTTAACGCTACCCAAATCTTGATCACCGACTGTTGTCAGTTGGTCGTCATTAATGCGAACGTTATGACGAGTACCTGTTGCCAAAATTAACTCAGCCGCGATATTTTTTGTGAAGTAGTAAGAAATGTCCAATTCAGGAATGACTTTGTCACTGACTTTTAACTCGGCATCTGGTGACATTACTGGTGCGATATTTCTATTAAGTGTTTTACCTAAATCACTATCTTCGTTAGGACTTACATTCACTGCACGGATGCGAACAACCCAATCGCCAGCTTCTGCATGCGCAAACATTGGTGCTACAAGTGCAGCAGCCATTGCAGCTGCGAATATAGTTTTATTCATACCATTCTCCATTTCGTTATCAATTTGTTATTTCGATGAGAGAATGATACGAGCTACATAAGCTACCTACTTTGATGTAAATCAAGCAAAGTATGATTCATACAAAAGAGTTGTTTTTTTACAAAGCTAGATTAGCCAAACTCTTGTTCAGTGATAGAGAATGGACTTGTCGGCGTGTGCAGCTTTTTGGCTTGTTTAATTTCTTTTTCATAAAACGTTTTAAAAATATCAATCAAGACACGCTCGTAATTTAACTCATTAGACAAAGGCTTCCAGTTCATATTGTCTAAATTGTAGTCAGAGAACAATTTATATTTATGCGTAAGATCAGTATTGCTAATTTTATAGTTGCTGGCCGTTACTGTAGCACCATAGCGGTTTGCCCAAATAAAAAAGGCTAAGTCCATTGTGCTAATATCTTGATTAATGGTTAGGTTATTTTCTTCAATGCCAAGTCGTATGCAGTGGTCAATGTAATTGATCAAATCATTAATTCTGACATCAAGAATATCATTCAACTCCTGATTAACTAGTAATTTGTTAGATTCAGAGTTAGCAATGAAAAGGCATTGATAATTAATCGGTTTAAGTTTGTTAAAGAGTACATGCGTTGCATATAGCACCAATAATCGCTCTCTTGATAATGCATCAAAATGCATTGATTTTCTGACAAGCTCTAGCCAAAAATTAACCCCTTTGATTCCTAAATAGGTGATTAATGTTTCCTTGGATGGGATCAGCTTATAAAATGTGCCTCTTGAAATACTACTCTTTGAGATGGCTTCTTGTAGGGTTAAACCGCCGATGCCTTTCTTGGCAATAATGCTTTCAGCAATTAATGTGATTTCACGTAATCTCTCTTCTTCTACCTGTCTACTTCTTGATCTTTTTTCGCTCATAACCTTATCTTTACCACACTAGATTAATACATATAAAAAAATGTACATATGTATAAATTATGTGGTAAAATATACCCCTGTATAGAAAAATCTGATTGTCAATTATTTGTAAGTCTTATTAAACAGCAAACATAAAAATATTGCACGTTTTTGTTGTTAATTTAATACCCTAAATGGTCTTTAAAGTATTGTTATTTAGACCGTTACTTCATATACAAGACAATCTTGATTGATTTTGGTTTAGCTTCGCCGTAAAAAATACCTCTTAAAAAATAATAGCAATTGAAATGAAAACCGCAAGATATCAAATGGGTGAGTCGCACATATTAACTTTGTTTTTACTCAGTATTGTTATTGTTACGATTAGTTACTTGATTTGGTCTGGTGAAATAGGCTCTAGCGCATATACTTTTAGTGAAGTATTGAAAATATCGAATAATTAATATAGAAGAATTAGTCTCAGTGGGAGTGTTATGCTTTGGGTTCGCCTTTTATTGATTTTTTGTATTTTGTCTTTGCCGCATCATATTAAATCAG
Source organism: Methylophilaceae bacterium (assembly GCA_050301935.1). Lineage (GTDB taxonomy): Bacteria > Pseudomonadota > Gammaproteobacteria > Burkholderiales > Methylophilaceae. The sequence continues at coordinate 37,564 of JBNLAC010000007.1, forward strand.
TTCAGCACAGCGCAGGCTCAATGTTACATATCGGTAAATAATAACTAAAGTTATGTTTCTAACCAGTAAAAAGATAGCGCAGGTATGATTAGGCTGTCATTTTCAATGGTTAGTTGATTGCCTGAGGCTAAGTCTTTTACTTGAGTATAGTGGAAAAACCCTTTTTCTCTTAACGGGTTAATATCGAGTGTTTGTTCAATATCGTTAAAATTGCTTACCACTAACACTCGGCTACTTGCTACGCTTTGGTCAAATCGTGAGTATGCTAATAGATGAGCGTTATCAGTAGGCTGTAATTCACGATTATTCTTATCAGCAAAAGCCGGAATTTCCTTACGTATTGCAATCAGTTTTTTAAGGGCAGTGAATAGTCTGTTTTGAATGGTGCCGCTTTCTTTTCTTTTATCCATTTTGCCCCAATCTAGCTGCGGTCTGTGTGTCCAGCGATTATCATTACTTTTATGAATATCACTTAGGTATGAATCATCATTAAGTGTACCTACCTCATCACCATAATAGAGAAGGGGGATACCACCAAAACTTAAAATGACGTTGTGTAATAAGATAATGGTTTTGATTGCTGAGTTAATCGCTTCTGGGTTATCTGATTGTATTGCTGTTTCAAGCCCTGCTAGTGATGCAAGTGAGCCAGAGATACGCGCGTCACCTGTTTTTTTATTGACACCAAATGCGAATCCCTTGGCATTAGACATGCCATAGTTACCAGTATAGTAGTCTACTAAAAACCGTCTATGCAGCACTGGGTCAAAGCCAGCATCAATAATATCTGAATCACTGAAGCCCCAACCAATATCATCGTGGCAGCGAATATACATCAACCAGGAAGCGCCCAACGGAATGTCCGGCATTTGCTTCAAGGCGTGGGTCATCAATGCCACTTTTCGTTCGGCCAGGCTGCTCCACATCATCACCATAAATACATTGTGATACGCAATTTCACACTCTTTAGCATTAATGGCATCTTCGCCAAAGTATTTGACAATCTCAGTTGGTGCAACAATTGCCTCAGCAATAAATAGCACGCCAGGTGAGGTTACTTGGCAGCAATCTTTAAAGAGTTGTAATATTAGATGAGCTTCTCGTTCATTTTGACAGGTACTACCCATTTTTTTCCATAAAAACGCTACTGCATCCAATCGTAAAATATCGACGCCATGATTAGCCCAATATAAGAGGACATCAAGCATTTCAATAAAGACTGCTGGGTTTTTATAATTTAAATCCCATTGGAAATTATTGAAAACGGTCATCACCCATTTTTTTGCCTCTTCATCCCAAGTAAAACTGCCAGGCGCAAACTCTGGAAATACCTCTGGCATTGATTCTTCATAGATGTCAGGAATCTGTCTATCTTCGAACATGTAGTAGTAATCTTGATATTTTTGATCACCTTGACGAGCTTTTTGTGCCCATGCGTGTTCATTAGAGGTGTGGTTAACAACGACGTCCAATGTAATCAGTGTTTCTCGACTCTTTAAGTTTTTAATGAGTTTATCAAGGTCATCTATACTGCCATAAGTTTCATCTACCTTACGAAAATCTCGTACGGCATAACCGCCATCATTTTCTACATCCGGACAATCGCAAATCGGCATAATATGAATCATATTGATCCCAAGCTCTTGTAAATGGCTTAGCTTTGATTGCATGCCTTTTAGGTCGCCTGCATATCCTTCACAATAAAGTGCCATTCCAACCCACTTTTGACTTAGAAACCAGTTGTGGTCTCTTTCTCTGGCTAGATCAGATTCTTTTAGCGTTGGATCACGTCTGATATATTGCATCGCCATGGTTTTGACTAGCTGTTGTAATTGGCTGTCAAAGTCATCACGCTCGCCGTATAAATGCTGGAAAATCGAATAGATAGCAAAAAAGTTTGCCCCTAGGCGTGTGTAAAAGTGCTGTAAATCATAGTTATTATCTTTGATATCAATTTTAATTAGAATATCGTTAAGTAAGGCATGTGATACTTGTTCGTACATAATTTGAGCTGTCTATTTAATTGTTTCGTTATCTGCAATTTGTCCAAATTGATAATGTTGTATACCTTCTAAAATACCGGCAGCGTAATGCCCTTCTGCAAAATATATTTGTTCAAGACCGCGCAGAGACTCTAACTCCTCACTGTGATTGCCAACAATAACTCCTAAGGTGTCACCGATTAACATTTCACTGTCATTACCAGAATCGCCAGAGGTTAAAAATTTTCTGAGAGGCAAATCCCACTTGTAGGCAAGGTAGCGAATCGCATGTCCCTTTGATGCACGAATTGGTAACAAATCCAGAAACTCATGATGAGAGTAAATTACTTGAGCGTGTAATTGTAGCTTTTGCAAGTGTTGGTTTATTTCTTCAATGGAAGGCATTGCCGCAGTATCAACCAAATAACTGATTTTAAATTCTCTCTGGTTTTCTGCTGTTTGCAATCTTAGACCTGGGATGCTTTGCATTGCTTCAACTAAATCATCACGACGCCATTTGTGCTTAATGTGATTAATCCAACCTGTATCAGGTTTGAGGGACGCCCCATAATTAATTTCACTACCAACTGATGTAATTAGTACATCAGGCATTGGTACATCGTGTTCTTTTAGTATTCCAATGGCACTTTCTAATGGACGACCCGTAGCAACGCCAAAAGCGATTTGACCAGCTTGCTCACGTAACCAGTTTACTAATTGCTGTAGACTATATTTGTCGCCCAGTAGTGTATTGTCAATATCGGTAATAAGCGCAACTTTGGAGAGAGGCATTGTAGATTTTCCTGCATTTAGTGTAGTTTTGTACTGTCGTTTGATTTGTTTACGATATTTATGAAGCAAGGCGCGTACTTCCTTCATGTATTTCTCAACATGTTTTTGCCAGGTGTAATGGCGTTGTATATTTTTTAATCCATTTTTAGATAGTGAACGCCATTTTTGACTGTCCGATAATGCTTCGATTAATGTGGCTGCGATAGCGTCACTATCCAGTGTATCCGTTAGAAAACCATTGCGGCAGTTACTTACTATATCACGAGGGCCACCATCATCCGGCGCAACAAACGGTAGGCCACTCGCTGTTGCTTCTATAAGTGTTAGGCCAAATGGCTCTGTATAAGCAGCATTGATAAAGACACCTTTTCTTTTGGCTGCATATCGATAAAGTTCAGGGATGTCATCCTGTGTAATATTTTTGGGGATTGCTACTTTTCCCCATAAATCATATTTATCAATATCCAGTAAAAGGTTGTTCATCACTTTTTGTTGGGATTCTTCTAATTCTTTGATGTCATCTCTCGTTCCTGCCACAATCACTAGGTTTGCCATCTCTTGAAGCGTTCTATTTTGTCCGTAAGCGGCAATTAGCCCATGAATGTTTTTTCTAATATCTGGACGACAAATCGTTAAAATAATTGGCTTATCTTTTTTGAAGATAAATTTATCAACAAGTAACTTAAGCTCCTCGTTAATTCGATGACCTCTTGCTGGAGGACCGAATCTGGCCGTGTCTATTCCAGGCGGAATTACACGGTAGCGTTTGTCATCAAAATTACGATACATGCCGTACTGATCTTCTATTTCTTGGCGCGTGCTGGTGACTATCAATGATGCATCTTGGATAATGTCTTCTTCAGCCGCAATTCGGCGTTCCAGATTGAATTGTCTTTCTATGGCGGACTCTTTTTTGCCTGATTTTAGTAAGCGATCAAGCTTGGGGCGCCCTAGTGAATGACCAGTAAAAATGAATGGGATGCCAAGTAAATTAGAAAGTTGCCTACCGACATAGCCAGCATCTGCATAATGAGCATGGATAAAATCTGGAAGCTGACCTTGTTTACGGAGAAAACGTAGACATTTATCAACCATTTGGTCTAGATGCCGCCACAAAGCTTCTTTGCGGATATATTTTTTGGGGCCACATGGCATGCGGATGATTCGACTGTTCTCACTTAACTTTTCCTCTGTTTGTGCATATTCACTTGAGAGATTATCGTCGTCAATCAGACGGGTGAGCAGGTCGACCTTACCTACCTGAGGATGTTCAGCAAGTGTTTTGGTTAGTTCTACTACGTATTTAGTTTGACCTCCAGTGTCTGCATTACTGCCTAACTCTAAGTCTTTGGCACGAATCAGACCGTGTACGCTAATCATCAAAATATATAGCGAGCCATCTCTATCATTATTTCTCATTTTAGCTAAACCAACTTTCGATAAAAGGCGTATAAAAATCTAAATTGGCAGGAGCAGCTCCTCGAATTGTGCAAACCGCTGATGCAAATTTGCCAGCACGTGTAAGCATTTCATCCATTGGCCAATTGTAGAGCAAGCCCAAGATACATATCGCAGCAAAAGCGTCGCCAGCACCAACCGTGTCTACTAACTTTCCTTCTAATGGTGGTGTTTCTACCGTTGTTTTATCTCCTTGGTTGTTCAAAGACCAAGCGCCTTTTTCACCACATGTTACAAAAAGGAACTTTAAATCAAACTTTTTCATCAAGTAGTCAGCACGACTTTGGTCATTATTGATATTTTTATCGAACATGTCAGTGACTGTTTTCAGTTCGTCTTCATTGATTTTAACGATTTCGGTACGCAAAAGTGAGCGTCTAATCATATGTTTGTCATACCACGGTGCGCGTAAATTAATATCTAGAAAACGCTGACATTTGGCATCACTCAAGAAAGTATCTAACGCTAAACGAGACTCAACATCACGTTGTGCCAATGTGCCAAAATATGCAAGATCTGGCTTGGTCGCAAGTGTTGTCAAGTGCGTCATGCCTGCATGAATATGGTCGTAAGCTTGGTTTGCTTTAATCTCGAAGCTATGGGACCCATTTTCCATGTGAACTAAAACCTGACCTGTTGGAAAAATAGGGTCTAATTGAATACCTGATGCGTCAATGTCCAGAGTTTCTAGCTCAAGCATCAACTCGTCTTTGAGGGCGTCATTGCCTACGCGAGAAATCAACACTGGCTTATGCTGGAATGCCCTTATGTGCCTTGCAACATTATAGGGTGCACCGCCAAGCACAGTATCATCAGGAAAAATATCTGCTAGGACTTCTCCAAAGATGGCAACCGTAAAATGATTATCTTTTAAATGATTAGGCATGTGTTTTTATTCTAACATCTAAAATTAATTGAAGTGGGGCGTATAATAATTTTTGCTCGATATTGCAATCCTTGATAGTTATGTTGATGGGTTATGACTTTGATTTGAATTAAAATTCGACCATGTCAAATTCTGCTTTTGATACCCCGCATTCAGGGCACATCCAATCAGAGGGTACATCTTCCCATTTAGTTCCCGGCGGGATTCCATCCTTAGGCCAGCCTTTTTCTTCTTCATAAATAAAACCACAAACGCTACATACCCAAGTTTTCATGACTGCTCCATATTAAAATCGTTATAACATTCTAAAATAAATTATTTAAATATGTCGCCGTGATTTTAATTCCATTACAAAAAAAACCCGCATACGCGGGTTAAGAGGGGAGTTACATCAAGGCAAGACTATAGTCGTATTAAGTGACAACAATATGTCAAATGTCTTAATAACTGACTTGGCCTGATAAATACCATGCTGTTTGGTTGCTTTTGTCGGCAATATTACCTAAATCAACAAAAGCGCCTGTAATGGAAAAATTTTTGTGTGGAAACCACGTTGTATAAAGTGATTTTGCATCTTGTTCTTTAAAGGTATTAATGTTGTCAGGTTTATTTCGGTATTCGATGCCTGTGATTAGATTATCCCGTAGCATGATTGCTGCTGTGAAGGAGGGCATCAGTTGATATTGATCATTTTTATCACCACCAAAGCCTAAAATACCAAATTGATTGGCTTTTGTTGCACGTATAGCTGTTGACAATAAGACGTTTCGACCAAACATACCTGCTAAATATAATTTACTGGCAGTCAAATAATAATCAACGCCAGAGCTATGTTCTGCACCAATTGACTTAGGTACAAAATCAAAATCTTCATTATGTTTAATCTGGATACCCACTGACACTTGTGGATACCATACATCTTGATCATAGATGGCATCACCAACTAATCTAAGCTTCATTCCTAATGTGTTTAATTTTATTGACGTGTGCGGGACAGTCTCGCTTAAGCCGAATTTTGTTTGGCTCAGACTTACCTCTAAGCGATTATAAAAACCAATAGCAGCACCAACAGTATCAATTTCATACCCATCTCGCGTTTTAGCAACAGTATAAAATGCAGATGCGCCAATTTGCTCATTAGTTCCGTACCCTGTGATGAGTGCCCAAGGCACTAAGCCGCCTCCACCAGTCCCTTCAATTTGGCTGACGCCGCCAGTAGCAAGTAGCTTGTCACCAGCAAATGAGTATGGCGTAAATAGAAAGCACAAAAAAGCAAAGTATTTTATATATTGCATGTTTTTCTCATCACTACATTATTTAAAAAATTGGTATTTCAATATGTTATGCAATAAATGAACCAAGGTATGTGTGCAAATGCGGTATATATATTGCTTAGTTCAAACAATGGATTCATAGATAAATTATTTATGATAATAGAGTCATCATTTAATTATGGGCAGGGGAAATGCTAAAAACTCTTTTTGTGGTTGTGCTACTGATATTTTCTAGCTGTGCGACACAGCAAGCCGAAAAACTAAGCCTATATCAACGGATAGGGGGTAAAGATGTCTTGTACAAAGTTTCTGCTGAAACCCTAGACAAAGTCGCGGAAGACCCGAAAACAATGCGCTCATTCGATGGTGTGAAGATGGATTCACTCACAGAAAGCCTCACTAATTTTCTATGTGTAGAGACAGGTGGTGATTGTGTTTATGAAGGTGAAACCATGGAAAATTCACATGCGGATGCAGAAATTACAATGGCGGAATTTGAATTAATGGTTCACGCCATACGTGAAGCGATGGATAACAATCATGTAGGTACACGAGAAAAAAACGAACTGCTAAAGATTTTGGCACCGATGAAAAGGGATATAGTTAAAAAATAAAATGTTAGATACTCAACAGAAACGACAAAAGCTCAGCGGCTTGTTGCTGATTCAACTATTCATTTTTTCAGCATTTGCGGTTGCTGGAGATTTAATTATTCGAGTAGAGGACGGCCAAGGAAATCTTCTAAAAGATGCTGTAGCCTACATAGAAGGTAATGCTCTAAATAATACTAGTAATAAATCAAAGCGAGAAATTGCCCAGAAAGGTAAACAATTTAATCCCCTTGTTACAGTTGTACAAACTGGAACGAGTATTAACTTCCCCAATCAAGACAGAGTTAAGCATCATGTGTATTCATTTTCCCCCGCAAAGAAATTCGAATTAAAACTTTACTCTGGCGTACCCGCCACGCCAGTTGTGTTTGATCAAGCTGGTACAGTGGTCTTGGGTTGCAATATTCACGACAGAATGCTTGCTTATGTCTATATTGTTGATACACCATTGTTTGCGAAAAGCCATCAAGATGGTTTGGCAACACTAACAAATGTGCCTGCTGGGGAGCATATGGTTAATATATGGCACTATGCATTAAAAAAGGAAGGTGTACCTGTTAACCAAAAAGTAGGTATTGATACAAATAGTCAGCAACTGACTGTAGTTTTGGATATAGATCCTACGTTACTAGTTGTTGATAAGTAAGAAAATGAAATTTAAAACCATACAAAGCCAAATTATCGTGACCTTTGTTACGATTATCATTGGTATTCAACTGATTGGTTTAGTGCCGTTGCAGCGTAGTATTAATGAAAATGCTTATAAATCTGCTGAAAGGGATCTTAAAGTAGGTGAAGGTGTTTTTAAAAACATTCTTGAGCAAAATACGGCTAATTTAAAGCAAGGTGCAAAAATACTAGCTGCCGATTATGGTTTCAGATCTTCCGTGGCTAGTAATGATAGCCAAACGATTATTTCCGCTTTAAACAATCATCAAGCACGCATTGGTGCAGATATCGCCGTTTTTTATTCCAAGTCGACTGACGAAACAATTGTGTCAGGAAGCTTATCAAAATTTGATGCTAGAAATGCACTTAATTATTTAATTGCTACCTATGATAGTGAGGGCAATTCACTTGATTTTGAAATCTTTAATGGTGTGCCATATCAATTGGTTGCAGTGCCCGTTAAAGCGCCATTAGTCATTGGTTGGGTCGTGATGGGCTTTAAAATTGACAATACCCTTGCTACTAAGCTGCAAAAGATCACAAACTTACAAGTTACCTTCGTCCAAAAGACGGCACTGAATCAATGGGCTACAGCAGGAAGTACTTTAAGCAGTCATCAAGCAGAGTTATTACTGAGCAGCTTTGTAGATAATTATCAAAAGAACAACCAAAATCAAAAAATTGAAATTCAAATCGAAGATGAGTTATTTGATACATCAGCTATTTTTCTGCATAAGGATAGAAAACTAATCGTTGCTTTATTGCAGCAGTCTTTGACAGAAGCCACTGCTGGGTATACCTCCTTAAAAAACAATTTAATTATAATCGTCATCATTGGTTTGATCATTTTTACGATAGCTACAATTTGGCTATCAAAATATATATCTGCACCTATAAAGGCAATATCAAATACGGCGAAACAACTTGAAATTGGTAATTATTCTATTGAAGTTAAAACCAATAGACAGGATGAGATTGGTGTTTTAAGTCAATCATTTAACTCTATGCGAGAAGCAATCGCGATGAGAGAAAAGAAAGTTACCAGATTAGCTTTCTGGGATGAAATCACAGGACTAAAAAACCGTGTGGCATTTGCGGAGGAGGTCAAAAAGTCAATAACAGAACATAATCAGTCAAGCTTCGCTGTACTTGTCTTTAATATTGATCGGTTTAAAGTGATCAATAAAATTTTAGGTAGACCGTTCGGAGATAAAGTACTCAAAATAGTCGGGCAGAAACTTTCAAGTGGAATCAGAAAGTCATCGGATCTCGTCGCTAGGATTGGTGCAGATGAGTATGCTTTATTATTAACTCACGCAACACTTGAAGATGGCTTTTTGATTGCAAAAAACATACTCAGTATTTTTGATCAACCGTTGACAGTTGAAGGCCAAAAAATTGACATAAGGATGTCTGTTGGAGTTTCAATTTATCCGGAACATGGTCAACATGAAGAAGCCTTGCTTAATCATGCAGAAACGGCATTACAAGTATCAAAAGTGAAAAAGTCTGGCATTGTTTTATACGAAGCAAAATTTGAGAAAGAGTCGGAAGCTAATTTAACGCTATCGACAGAATTGAAGAAAGCCGAGGCTGATAATGAGTTTTTACTTTTTCTACAGCCTAAAGTTAATATCAAGACTAAATCTGTTGATGCCGCAGAAGCACTTATCCGCTGGCAGCACCCAGACAGAGGGATGGTCTTCCCTGACCAATTTATTCCATTTGCGGAAGAAGTAGGGGTGGTTCAATTAATTACGCATTGGATGTTAAAGCAAGCCTGTCAGGCACACCTGATGCTTAAAAATAAAGGTGTTGCTTTGCAAATAGCGGTGAATATTTCAACACGGGATTTAATTGATCAAGAGTTACCTAATACCATTATGCGGTTGTTCTTTGAACATAAAGTTGGACCTGAGGCGATTAGTTTGGAAATAACTGAAAGTAGTGTCATGGATGACCCCGTTCGTTCAGAGCAAACGCTACTCAAATTGGCAGAGATGGGATTAAAAATATCAATCGATGATTACGGTACAGGATATTCATCCTTAACTTATCTTAAAAAGTTACCAGTACAAGAGTTGAAAATTGATAAGTCATTTGTATTGAAAGTTGATCAAAATGAGCATGATGCCACGATTGTGCGTTCTACCATTGATTTAGGCCATAACTTGAACCTTAAGGTTGTAGCAGAAGGTGTTGAAAATGAGGCTTCATGGCAAATGCTAAGTCAAATGGGATGTGATATCGGTCAGGGTTATTTTATGGCAAAGCCGATGCCCGTGGATGATTTTGTGGCCTGGCATAGCAAATGGCATGATATGGCCACTAAAATCAAAACTGCTTAAACAGGATGACAAAATAATACCCGCATACGCGGGTATTATTTATTTTGATATTGATTATTTTAAATTAAGATCAAAACGATCTGCGTTCATGACTTTCACCCAAGCTTTTGCAAAGTCTTTGACAAACTTCTCTTTAGCATCATCTTGTGCATACACTTCAGCGTAGGAACGCAGTATCGAATTAGAACCAAACACAAGATCTACTCGAGTCGCAGTCCACTGCACCTTGCCTGTTTTACGATGACGTATATTGTAGAGGTTTTTCCCAGCAGGCTCCCAAACATATGCCATATTAGTCAAGTTGACAAAAAAGTCATTACTTAACACGCCTTCTTTTTCGGTAAAGACACCATGTTTAGTACCGCCATAATTTGTCCCTAAAACTCGCATGCCACCCATTAAAACAGTCATCTCAGGTGCGGTTAGCCCCATCAGTTGAGTGCGGTCTAACAATAACTCCTCTGCTGCAACCACATAATCATCTTTAAGCCAATTACGATACCCGTCATGAATGGGTTCAAGTGGTTCAAAAGACTCAGCATCAGTCATTTCTTGTGTTGCATCACCGCGGCCAGGGGTGAATGGCACTGTAATTTTTACGCCAGCATCATGCGCGGCTTTTTCAATAGCTGCAGTGCCACCAAGTACAATTAAATCAGCAAGACTTACTTTTTTGCCTGAAGCTGCTTGGATATTTTCAAGTACATCCAGTACTTTTTGTAATCTTGCGGGCTCATTCCCCACCCAACTGATTTGCGGTGCTAACCGAATACGTGCGCCATTCGCACCGCCACGAAAATCTGAACCGCGGAAGGTGCGCGCGCTATCCCAAGCTGTTGCAACGAGTTCAGATACGCTTAATCCACTATTAAGAATTTTCGTTTTTAATGACTCAATTTCAGAGTCACTTAAGGTGTAATCCACGCTAGGAATTGGATCTTGCCATAGTAAGTTTTCTTTAGGTACATCAGCACCTAAATAACGACTTTTTGGACCTAAGTCACGGTGGGTTAATTTAAACCATGCACGCGCAAATACCTCAGAGAAATAGGCGGGATCTTTATAAAAGCGCTCTGATATCTCTCTATAAATAGGGTCTTTAATCATCGCCATGTCAGCATCCGTCATAATCGGATTATGACGAATAGACGGATTTTCTGAGTCTACTGGTTTATCCTCTTCTTTAATGTTGATAGGCTCCCATTGCCAAGCGCCAGCTGGGCTCTTTTTCAATTCCCAGTCATAGTTAAATAGCATATGAAAATAGCCATTGTCCCATTTCGTTGGCTCTGTCGTCCAAGCGCCCTCTAGCCCACTAGTCACAGTATCACTACCAAAACCCTTGCCATTTTTACTATGCCAGCCAAACCCCTGCTCATGAACATCAGCACCCTCAGGGCTTTCTCCTAACAAAGCAGCATCTCCATTACCATGGCATTTACCAATAGTGTGGCCACCTGCAGTTAGCGCTACAGTTTCCTCGTCATTCATCGCCATGCGGGCAAATGTTTCACGTACATCTTTAGCCGTTTTTAATGGATCTGGGTTGCCATCGACACCTTCTGGATTTACATAAATCAAACCCATCATGACTGCTGCCAGTGGGTTTTCGAGATTACGTTCACCTGAGTAGCGGCTATTGGGGTTATCGCTAGGTGCTAACCATTCTTTTTCTGATCCCCAATAAATGTCGTTTTCTGGATGCCATATATCAGCGCGACCACCTGCGAATCCGTATGTTTTTAAGCCGACTGATTCGTAAGCTACTGTTCCGGCTAATACAATTAAATCAGCCCATGAAAGATTGTTGCCATATTTCTTTTTGATTGGCCACAATAAGCGGCGCGCTTTATCAAGGTTAACGTTATCTGGCCAGCTATTTAGCGGCGCAAAACGTTGATTACCTGTACCTGCTCCACCACGGCCATCTGCGATACGATACGTGCCTGCTGCATGCCATGTCATGCGGACCATCAGGCCAGCATAAGTTCCCCAGTCAGCAGGCCACCAATCCTGACTATCAGTCATTAATTGATGCAGATCTTGCTTCACCGCGTTCAGATCTAGTTTTTTAAATGCTTCTGCGTAATTGAAATCCTCTCCCATAGGGTTGGTTTTCGTATCATGCTGGTGCAATATGTCTAGGTTTAGTGCTTTTGGCCACCAGTCCTTATTAGCATTGCTACTGCCAGTATTCCCGCCATGCATAACTGGACATTTTCCGCTTGTCTTAGGTGATTGATTTTCCATTGTATTATTCCTTTCAATTTGTCGTTGTTGTTAATAGTGATTGGCATATTGCGCCAGTAGTTCTGTAATTATTTCAATATAATTCATTTGTAAGCCATCCATTCATCGTTTACTCAAGTGGTAATATGGATTTTAGGCATCGTCGTTTGATTTGTATAATTGTATGTTTTGATGTTGTTGATAAATAAAATTTATCAGTATATGATGGTTATTATTTATCAGGAGACTTCTATTGACGTTAAATGAACTGAAGTTTGTCGTCGCTGTTGCCAAAGAGCATAATTTTCGGCGAGCTGCTGAAAAATGTTTTGTAACCCAGCCCGCTCTGAGTTTAGGTATCAAAAAGCTTGAGGACGAGTTAGGTGTCTCTATATTTGAAAGAAGCCGTAGTGAAGTCACACCAACGGAAATCGGTCATCAGATTATACAGCAAGCAAATGTCATACTGGATCAAGCAATGCGGCTTAAGGAGATGGCTAAACTCGGCACTAATGCACTTGAGGGGATGTTTAAGCTGGGGATGATTCACTCGGTTGGCCCCTATTTACTGCCAGAGATTATTCCTATCTTACGGCAAAGCGCTCCCAATATGCCATTGGAAATTGAGGAAAACCTAACAGCCAATTTAGAGGTGCAGCTGAAAAATGGTGTGATTGATGCTGCCGTTATTGCATTACCATTTGATGTGCCGGGTATACAAACACAAACGCTATACGATGAAGATTTTTCCGTTGTTGTGCCAGCCAATCATCATTGGGCGGACAGGAAGAAAATAAACGCTGAGGAATTATCTAATGAAAAAGTGCTGTTGCTAAATAGCGGTCATTGTTTTAGTAATCAAGTAGCGCAAGCTTGTCCTGAGTTGTCTCGCAAAGGAGAGGTATTGCAAGGGAATTCATTAGAAACAATACGCAATATGGTAGCGTCAAATTTGGGGATTACAGTTTTGCCTGCTTCGGCAACGGTTGCCAGATATCATAATCCTCTATTAAAAGTGATCCCTTTTGCTAAACCAAGACCAACTAGAAGGATTGCTATCGCTTGGCGAAAAAGCTTTGTAAGAACACAAGCAATAGAGAAACTAATACAAGCGATTACTCAAGTTAGCCATGCTATGCTGAATGAGCCTCATTAAGGATTGGCAATAAAAAAAGGCGCTTAACAGCGCCTTTTTTGTAGATGAACTTAATTATTTGTTCATTACGTACATTGTTACTTCAAAACCGAAACGCATTTCTGTAGCTGCTGGTGTTGTCCACATAATATTTCTCCTAAATGATTAAAACTGATTTGTTACATTAATATTAACAAAACCAACTATTCGTGGCATGGGTAAAGTGATGAAAATGAACTAGTGATTTTCATGAGTCAGTCAGTAATGCAATAGCATCCGATAGCCAGCCACTTCGGCATCATGAACATGCAGTGGTAAATGGATCAAGACTACCTCATTAGCAGGAATGCCATCTTCAATTTTTTTATCTGCAGCCACATAGTCTTTTGGCAAGAGTATTTTTCTAATCGCTACTTGATCATTAAAATCCGTAAGCGTTAATTCAATATTTGGATAAGTTTGGGCATAATTCGCATTATTCTTCAATGAGCTTGTGAAGTTGATAACAGATTGATAATTATCATCCTCTTGCATGTCGGAATCACCAATCGTGATCAGGTCAAGGTTATTAGGTAAATGAATTGTGCAGTTGAGATATACGCAAGCTTGTACCAAAAAAGGTTTGAATTGAGGGTGCTCTGCTGCAATTTGGATGCGTGAATTGTAAGTGATTTGAAGTAATGCAGTCAAAATCAGCAGAAGGCTAAAAATAGCTAAAAGAACTTTTGTCAGTGGCTTAGTTGTTTTTTTGCCGGCCCTGCTCTTGTTAATAAAGTCATCAACAATCGGAGTTGTATCAATATCTAAGGTTGGTTGAGACTCAATTGCATCATTAGCCTTAGGGTTAAGTTCACCAAGAAAAGTCTCAGCCGTGCTAGTAGCGTCAGGAATTTCTGCAGAGTCTACACCAATCGTAATTTCTTCAACTTGATCGTAGTCTTCGATTTCTTCAACAATTGCTTGGTATTCTTCAGCACTCGTAATTTCATCAGCAACTTCTGTGAGGCGTGTTTTAGCATTAAATACAAGCTCGCAACTACCGCATTGCACTTTTCCTCTATGGGCTTTTATCACCTCATCATTGATGAGAAAGTGCGTGTCACACTTTGGGCAGGAAGTAATATATTTCATTTCTTAACGCCAGTAAGCAATATCCATGCATCTTTTTGTATTGGAGCATCCATTTTAAACCATTCAGAATAGCGAGCAACTAATGCCTCTATTTGCTCTTCTAGAATACCAGAGAGCGCCATTTTACCGCCAGATTTGCAATATTTAGCAAGGGCTGGTGCTAGGACCATCAGTGCGCTTGATAGTATATTAGCAACAACAATGTCAAAGGTTTGATTGCCAAATGCATTTGCGTCAAAAAAGTCAATTTGACTATTATTCTGAGTTGCATTGAAACGACTAGCAATGACAGCTTGTTCATCAATATCGACACCAACTACCTTTTTTGCCCCAAGTTTTTGCGCTGCTATTGCTAAAATACCTGAGCCACAGCCATAATCTAGCACAGTGTTTAAATCAGGCTGTTTTGTGAGCCACTCTAAACATAAATGCGTAGTTGGATGACTGCCTGTTCCAAATGCAAGACCAGGATCCAAAATAATATTGATAGCTGTTTCATCAGGGCTGCTATGCCAGGTAGGGACTATCCATAGCTTATCAGTGATTCTAATGGGATCGAATTGTGACTGCGTTGTACGTACCCAATCTTGCTCCTCGATTGTTTCTGTATCGAAGCTGAATTCAGGAATTTCCGTAACGTCTTGTAGCGCATTGATTAAAGCAGGTATATCAGTAGACTCTTCTAACATAGCCGTGACGATATTATTGTGCCAAATGCCAGGTGGGGGGTCACCTGGTTCACCAAATATGGCTTGCTCAGCACCTGTTTCGGCGTAAGCATCTTCAATGCTAGCAGAAAGAGCACCTAGCGCCATTAGCGCGTCACTAATGGCATCGGCATTTTCGCTATTAGCTTTTATTTTAAGTAACAGCCACGCCACTACTTACTCGAAATGCCTAATTTCTCTTCAAGATAATGAATGCTTGTGCCACCTAAGTGGAAAGCTGCATCTGCCATTAAATCTGCATGCAGCGGAATGTTCGTTTTAATACCTTGTACTGACATTTCTGATAAAGCAATACGCATACGTGCAATCGCTTGATCACGAGTTGCGCCGTGTGTTATCAGTTTGCAGATCATGGAGTCGTAATAAGGTGGGACGACATAGCCGCCATAAGCATGCGTATCGATTCTTACTCCTGGTCCACCGGGCATATGGAAGCGTTCAATAGTGCCTGGCGATGGAATAAATTTATATGGATCTTCAGCGTTAATCCTGCATTCGATAGCATGACCATTAAGTACTACATCTTTTTGGCGTAATGTCAGTTTATCACCAGCAGCAATATGAATTTGCTGTTGCACCAGATCTAAACCAGTAATCATCTCTGTCACCGTATGCTCAACTTGCAAACGTGTGTTCATTTCGATGAAAAAGAACTGGCCGTTTTCATAAAGAAATTCAAATGTACCAGCACCACGGTATTTAATTTTCCGACACGCTTCTGCGCAACGCTCACCAATTTTGTCGCGAACTCGTGGTGGTAGATGCGGAGCTGGCGCTTCTTCAATAATTTTTTGATGGCGGCGTTGCATAGAACAATCGCGGTCGCCCAAATAAATAGCATTGCCGAATTGATCCGCTAAGACTTGAATTTCTATGTGTCTTGGATTTTCTAAATATTTCTCCATGTAAACCATGGGGTTACCAAACGCCGATTCAGCCTCAGCTTTGGTCATGTTAACAGCATTAATCAGCGCAGCTTCAGTATGTACAACACGCAT
>JBNLAC010000008.1:0-51232 GCA_050301935.1 Methylophilaceae bacterium
TGACATCACGATGACATTCTGACGTTTTTGATTAACCCGATCTTGAGAAATCCGTATCTAACAATACATATCGAATAGTTAATCACCTACTGCTATTTAGGAGTAAGATTAAAGAACCAATAATTAATGTGGAGTGAAATCATGAAAAAAGCTTTTTATATTGATTACCCGCAAGAACCATTTGAAGGTCAGCCACATCGTTATCGCTGCGCAATTTGTAAAGAAGAAACAACAAAGATTAATGGGCGCTTGGAAGGGCATCAACCAGACTGCGAATATCGTGTCCAATTAGAACACTCTGGTTTCGAACCGCAAAATAGCGAATCGAAAGTGGGGTTTATTACTACTGATGATTTTGATTAAGATTAGCGTATTGCGCAGTTAAACTGATTCGAGTTCTTCGATACGATTATTCTCTTCATCTTCCCAATAGGCCAAATCTTGGGCACTGAACATATCATTTTCCAGATTTAAAAAATCCCAAAACTTTTGGTTCTCTTCTTTTAGTAGCTCATAAATATTCATTACAAACCTCTCATCTCTGAATAACGTAACGCTAATTATCTCATCGGTAACGATAACGTAAACTTGAGATAAAGTAGCGAATTGGCGCTTAATTCTTTCTATTAGCGCTGCTATTACCACAACTTGCACCTACCCATTTCCCAGCAATTTCTGCGCTTTCGTCTACATCTGTACCATTTGCCTTACCTTTAAACTGCGAATTACCAGAAAAAGTTTGTGGACTGGTAATGACGCCTTGTGCTGTACCCTTACCTTTCAGCTGTGGGCTGTTACATGAGAAGTTCATTTTGTAAGCATTACCATCGCGAATAGTACTCTCGGAGACACAACCAAGTTCCTCTTGATACAATTCTGGAAGCACTTCCTGGGCGACCATTTCTTGCGTGATACAAGTGCGCGAGATTGCTGCACCATTTTCAATTTCCGGCATCTCAAGGCCATATTCTTTGGCTAAATCCTGCATATTTTGCATTTGCTCTGCTGGGATATGAGGAACCAACCTAAGCAAATCAGACGATGTTCTGATTTCCCACAAACCTGGCCGCATTTGTATGGGTTTTGCTTGCGCAACTTGAGCAAACATTAAACTAAATGAAGATAGTAATACGACAAAGGTCAAAGCTAATTGGTACATACTGATATTTTCCTTGTATTGATTAACCCCTGACACAGCATAGAACCCATTTATGACAATTAAGTTCAACACATTCTTAATTGTAATGATTGATAATACGTGATTGTGGTGATAGCCTGATATGATGGAAACTGATGACTTAGAAAAACTCTTGCAAATGGAAATGCCCTATGGCAAATACAAAGGACGCGTACTGGCTGACTTGCCAGGGCATTATCTTAATTGGTTTGCACGCGAGGGTTTCCCAAAAGGTGAATTGGGTCGCTTGCTACAACTGATGCAAGAGATTGACCACAACGGACTGTCGGCATTATTAGCGCCATTAAGGAATGCTAGTCCTTAATGTACAGGTGGGTTGTCTACATCCAATTGAATTGACTTCTTCAAAATAATGGATGGTAAGATTGTTGTAATGCCAGCATAGACTAATAAACCACCAAACAATGTATCACTAATACCAAACTTTTCATGCAAGATGCTAGCAATTACCAACGTAAAAATCAGAGTTGGTGTTAAAGCAATCGCAACATCAAAACTACTTTTTACATTGTCATCATTAACATACACTCGCTGCACCGCAACCGTACCTACCCTAAAGGGCAACAATACGGCTGTAATCGCCAAGCCTATCCATAATGACTCTAATTGCAATGCGCCTTCAGGCACACTCATCCCACCATAAAAGAAATAGAACGGAACAAAAAATGAGGCAAATAACTGCACCGCATGCAGATTATCTTCCGATGCGAGTGTTGGCATTCGTTCTTGTAGCTGCCTAGCCGCTAAGCCCGTAAAGAAGGCACCGACTAAATAATAAACCCCAAGTTGCTTGGTCATATACGCAGCGATCAGCCCTACCATAATCATTAATGAGAACTCTGAACCTGGCGCAAATGGAATGACAATACGTCCCAAAAACATAAATAACAATGGTAGACCGAATGCAATCGCAATGAGAACTGCACTAGATATGCCTAAGGCTTTTGGAGAACCAGACTTAAGAAAAAAGAATAACAATAAAAGTGCTAGTAACTCACCAGCTATTGATTTGCTTTTAACCCAGAACTCTTCATTTTCATCCAGTCCTAACCCATGTAAGGATTCGAGAATAAACCCTGTTGACGGTGTTAATAATGCAAGTGCAATCAGCCCTGATACTTGCATAGAAAAATCATAGTAATACATGCCGACCCAGGTAAAACCGGCAATGATGGCACAGCGAACAAACAGATGACTGAGTAATGGCCAAAAGCCTTTTTTAAGCTCTTTAATATCGACTTCTAAGCCTGCAAATAGAAATAATGATGAAATTCCTAGCGCAGCCAAAAAGCTCAAGGTGGTGTCATGACTGTAATCTGCAATACCGAACACTGTAATCATGCCCAATGCAAAACATGACAATGGTGCTGGTATACGATATTTTTGCATTGCCCTAGGGAATACCAGCAAAATGAAAACAATCGATAGGTATAGCACCTGAGATGAAATATCGGATAAGCTTATGTTGTTCATATCATCATTATTCTAATAATTAGCTGCATTATTACATAATTTAAATAACTGTCACATTAATACAATTTTTAATCGGCTGGCAATTTAGCTAAATCGTTCAGTGCTATAATCTGCTGCAAATTCATATGAATGACTAGCTATGCAACATATCACGCCTACTACAATCGCGCATACCATCCGACATATATTCAGTTTAGCAGACGATAAATCAGAAGCGGATTTAATAGATACAGAAATCAGATCGAATGTCAGTTTACGCGGCACCAACCTATGGGTATTGATTTTAGCAATTCTCATTGCTTCGGTCGGTCTAGATGTGAACTCAACAGCCGTTATTATTGGTGCTATGTTGATTTCCCCGCTTATGGGACCAATCATGGGGATTGGTTACGGTATAGGTGTTTATGATTTTCCACTCATCAGAAAATCAGCGCTAAGTCTGACGGTAGCTACAATCATTGCGTTTCTAGCGTCCGCCATTTACTTTCTCTTAAGTCCATTATCAGAAGCACATTCTGAGCTACTAGCTAGAACTTCGCCCACCATTTGGGATGTATTGATTGCATTTTTTGGTGGCTTGGCGGGTATTATTGCCGCTACCCGAAAAATCAAAACCAATGTGATTCCTGGCGTTGCAATTGCAACAGCTTTAATGCCGCCACTGTGTACTGCTGGCTATGGTCTAGCCAATGGACAATGGCATTTCTTTTTTGGTGCTTTCTATCTCTATATTATCAACTCGGTATTTATTGCTATTGCTGCAGTAATCATTATTTCAGCGATGAAACTGCCGCACAGAAATTATGTCGATGCAAAAACAGAGAGTCGCGTTAAAGTCTATTTATTTGGATTGGTTTTGATCACTGTCGTGCCAAGTATGTATCTAGCCTATAACTTGGTTAAAGAAGAGGTCTTTACGCAGCGCGCTAAATCTTTTGTGATTGAAGAGTTTAAGTTTGATGAAACTTACTATACTAATCTTGAAATTAATCCAAAATCAAAAACGATTGAGTTATCGTTAATTGGCAAACCAATTCCAAAAAACACATTAGAGGCAATTCAAAATAAACTAATCAAAAACGATTTACAAGCAGCCTCGTTAATTGTGCATCAAGCTGGTGAACAAAAGATAGATACGCTCTCACTAAAAACAAGCATCGTTGCTGATTTATATAAAGAAAGCCAAATTGCACTAGATTCCAGAGATAAACAGATAGCTGCACTCAATGAAAAATTGAGTGCTTACAAAACAAAAGAAGAGCTCATGGAAAGCGTGACGCCTGAGTTACACACGCTGTTTCCAGAGATTCGTAATATCGTCATTGCAAGCGGTATCAGCTCAACTTCGCAGTACGATGTTTTCCATAAAAAAGTCACGCTACTTTTAGTTAGTGCAAAAAAGAAGTTATCTGAACAGGACACAGAACGCTTAACTGCCTGGTTAGCAACACGATTGAAAACCCAGGATATTAAGCTAATATACGAAAAAGTCGATTAAAAACGCATATTTGGCAAAGCTCAGCAAAGAGCATAATTGACACCACTGCACCAAAACTGCACAGCGAGCTAAAAAGTAACATCAATACCTGCCAGCACAGTAGATGATAGCGTAATCACTTTAATGTTAGCTCTTCACTTGGCGATTTTGATGTTCATATTTCATATAAAGAATTAATAACGGCAAGCAATCGATATAGCTAACTTGCTTATTCTAAGCCACATTCAAGCCAAATCATTTTCTTTGAACACGTAAACTGACACGTGTATTGACTGCTTATTTCGCGTTTAAAAAGACATTTACTGGGTTAGGCTGTACTTACAGCTAGGCAGAATCAATCAGAAAATGCTGATGCATAATACTAAGCCATAAATTCTGGCACATAGGTTGCTTAGAACCTAATGAGATTTAAGTTTTGTGAGATTTACCAACTTATTATTAAAAAAGATTGGGGATCATCATGACTAGGTTTATATTTGCTTTAATAGGGCTATGTATAGCCACTTCTGCTTCGGCCGTGCCTACAGACGAGTTGTTATATAAAATCACCAAGCACGTTGTAAAGGTACACGCAGCATTAACTAACGGTAGCTATGGCTCTGGCTCTGGCGTTGTCGTTGCAAAAGACCGTATTGTGACTAATTGCCATGTAGTTGCCAATGCAGCTGGTATTAGTGTCAGCAGTGGCGGTCGATTCTATCAAGCAACATCTATTACACCTGATTGGTATCATGATGTCTGTATTGTCAAAGTTGAAGGTTTAGACGCTCCAATTGCTACAATAGGTTCAAGCAATAACCTGCAGTACGAAGAAGCCGTATACGCAATCGGATATCCAAACTTTTCTCCAGCTCCCGTCAGCACATTTGGCTATGTAAAAGGCTTATTCAAAATGGATGATAGCGTCATCGTGCGCGCCAGCAGTACGTTTAGATTAGGTGCTAGTGGTGGTGGATTATTCGATGAGGAAGGTCATTTAGTCGGTGTGATTACGCTCAAAAGCCCTGGTAGGCATGCTTATTATTACAATATGCCAGTCGAATGGGTGCAATCATTATTAAAGCAGCCTGAGCAAGCAATTAGTGCAAAATCAGCACCAGCATTTTGGGCATCTCAGGCTGATCAATGGCCATATTTCATGCAAGTAGTAGAGCCATATTTAACAGAGAACTGGTCTACACTGATGCAAGTAGCCACCAAGTGGACTAATGAAGAGCCCAACAATATCGAGGCATGGTTCTATTTAGCTGCCGCTGAGTATGCTATTCACGATAACGTAAATGCGGAAGCTCATATGAAAAAAGTAACGGCTATGAATGCACATCATAGCCAAGCAATTTACTACTTGGGGTTAATTGCAGAAGAAAATGGCAAGCATATGGAAGCATTAACTAACATTGCGCTATTGACAGCATTGGACGCCGAAGCTGCTACTAAGCTTAAGTCAAAAATTGCTGGGCTTAATTAGTCTTAGCATTGTTATATGCTAGTCAAATAATAAAGTGCAAGAATGATTAAACAGGTGCATAACATGCACCTGTTTGGTGCGTTTAAGCGTTTTTATCCCTAGCAATTTTTAAACCTCTATTTTGTTTACTACCATTAATTTTGAATTTTTTGCCATTCATTTAATTTAGTTTACCAACTTTACAATCTCTTTCAGCTATATTAAAAACAATGTGCCATATATCTGAAAGCTATATTTGGTGCGGCTTTTCACCTTCTTTTGTTTTCAATGAGGCCTTCAACTTCTCACTCTTCCGTCTGAATCAAAGCTTCACAGCAATTCACACTGTCATCTGATAGCCATTCGCTATAAATAGTCTTAATAACTACCAATCGGTATGGCACGGCCATTGCTAATACTCTTTTATAGACTTTAGTTTCGCATGCAATTACCAAAGCTGTTATGTGCTTTGAGTTGAAAGAGGGCAATGATGATAAGACTATTATTAACGATAATGTTTTTGGCGATTAATACCATCGCTTTCGCGCTTCCTAGTACAGAGCTATTAGATAAAGTCACCAAACAGGTCGTTAAAGTACAAGTAAAACTAAATAATGGTAAGGACGGAATGGGCTCGGGAGTTGTAATAGCTGAGAACCGTATCGTTACCAATTGCCATGTGGTTGCTAATGCATCCACAATCAATGTACGAGTGGGAGAAAAATCTTACGTCGCCAATGCCATTACTCCAGACTGGTACCATGATATCTGCTTAGTCAAGGTTGAGGGGCTAAGCGCACCAGTAGCCACGATAGGCAACAGCCAACATTTACAATACCAACAAACAGTTTTTGCAATTGGCTACCCTAATCTTTCTACAAATCCAGCCACTAGTTTTGGCCATGTAAAAGGCTTATTATCAATGGACGATAGTGTGGTTGTACGTACAAGCAGCACGTTCGAACGTGGCCAAAGTGGCGGCGGCTTATTTGACGAACAAGGTAATCTGGTCGGCATTATTACCTTAAAAAGCCCAGGTAAAGATGTCTACTACTACAACATGCCAGTTGAGTGGGTTGAAGCGCTACTAGAAAAGCCTGAACAATCAATTCACACTAGAGCAGAACCTGCTTTTTGGGCTAGCGCTAGCGAACAATGGCCATACTTTATGCAAGTGGTGCATCCATACTTAACCAAGAACTGGGCTAAACTGTTAACAATAGCAACAGAATGGACGATGCAAGAGCCTGAAAATCAGGAAGCTTGGTTTTATTTAGCGGCCGCGGAATACGCATTTCATGATTTAAACAATGCTGAATCACATATGCGTAAAGTCACGGCTAAAAATGCAAACCATAGTCAAGCAATATACTATCTTGCACTCATCGCCGAGGAAAATGGAAAACACAAAGAAGCACTTACTAACATTGCTTTGCTGACGACATTGGACGCTAATGCCGCCAACGAGTTAAAATCCGTAGTCTATGACTAATGATGCATGGCTAAAAAAAATAGGGCTCGTATTCCTGCTTATCGCTGTCGTGTTTGGTATTAGTTTTTTTTATACTAATCAAGAACAAGTCACACCAGCCCTGTCTGAAAAAGATATCGCTCTATCCAAAACGATTAATGATTGTGATGAGATTACAGAGCGTGCAGCTGCGCACTTGAAGGCTGTTGTCGAATTCCAAAAGTTAGAAATTATCGGCCGGAAAGCACGTGTATTTAAATTATGTATGCGCGACCATGGCTACAAAGAAAATAAGCAATGGTTAGACAACACGATGCCAATCGCGAAAAAGGACGCAAATGCTGCCAATATATCTGTTGATGAAGCACTTGAAAATCTGCGCCGTGCTGATATGAAATTGGCTGATAAAAAACCATCTTATTGGATTAAGCGCGAAACTAAATAACCCCTTTAAGGCAATATAAATTTCTTGCGTTCTCCTCATGTAAGTCCAAACGAACTTAACCCTCGTCTACATGGTTCTATCTTCCTCAGCTTTCTACAAACAAAACGATGATTGATTACGATATGCTAGCAATGCAGTAATAATTACACGATAATAAGCGTTTGAAATGTTAATTTATACGCATTAATATGGTGAGCCCTATTATCGTCTCCTAACATATAGTGAATGACAAAATGAAAAAAACATCCATCTCCAGTGTTGTGTGCCTAGATATTATTGATTTTGCAAAGAAATCAAAACAGGAACAACAAGCGAATAAGAAGCGATTAGACGATTTAGTTGCTCAGGCTGTAATTGATATCCCTGAAAATGATCGCATGATTGTAGACACTGGACATGGCGTCGTAATCACTTGCAGTGGGCCGCTAGAAAATGCACTTGAAGATGCTTTATTTATTGCCCTAACAATACGCGACGAAATACTAAACACCAACACAGAGATGGAATACCCGCTGTATTTACTAATGGGTATTAATTTGGGTTCTGTAAAGGTGGAAAATAGTGTCAACATCAATGAGCCACCCAAAATTATTGGCGAAGGATTGATCGAAGCACAACGAATCATGAGCTTTGCCAATCCAAATCAAATTTTAGTCTCTCGCGCTTATTACGACATGGCATCTAAGTTGACCTTAGAAATCGCTCAAATGTTTGAAAAATATGATATGCATGCCTATGAGCATGATATTTATGCCGTGCGCCTTCTCAACGAAAAAGCTACTTCACTCGATAATGCTGCTCCTTTTACCCACAATAAAGCTATTGAAGATGAGGAAGCAACTGAGTCTAAAAGTGTAAATTGGCGTAATTATTTACTGCCTATCATACTAGCAATCATTATGCTGTTTGCTTTAACAAAATGGATGAACGCAGAGAAAGGCGCTGACAATGAAGCGCAGCCAGCATCAACAGACACATCACTTGATCAAGCAGCTCCTGCAGCCCTAGAGGATGACACCAGTTTCGACTTGATAAAGGATGAGACTGACACCCCAGAAACAAGTGATGATGCTCAAGATAAAGATACACAACAAAAACTTGAAGAGGTTGATAAACCTGTCCAAAAATCTACTGTAAAGAAAACCTCGACCAAAAAAGCGACAAGCGCACCAAAAAGCGAGTCGGATACAATCAATATTGTGACTGAAGAATCGAAGGTAACAGAATCAAAACCTGAAGAGAATAGTGAACCACCAGCCCAAACAACGAAGGATGAAGAAAAATCCACTTGGGAAAAGTTTAAAGAGAGCGTTAAACAAGGTGCCGATAAAGAGTGCTCACAAGCACAAAGAGCTTTGAATCAATGCAACTAACCCTGCCACTCACTGACAGGCTTAGTGAATAATAGGGTTTTTACTATGCGCTTTTACCAGACGCTTCAATTCTGGCACACAAGAACCACACTCTGTACCGCATTTAAGTTTTGCCTGCAAAGTCTGTAGATCAGCGCCTTCTTCACACGTTTCTATAATCTCATTTTCAGAAACATCCAAGCAGTTACATATAATTTTTCCACGATTTTTTTGACCTGTTGGTGGTATGTTCAATGGCGCCAGCGCCCACTTACGTAACTGATCGGTAAATACGCCCTCCAACATGACTTGCTTTAACCAATCTGCTGCTAAAGTTTCGCCTATCAACCTAACACCTGTTACTTGGCCTTCTTCAACTAGAATACGCTTGCTGATACTACGCTTGGCATCATCGTAATTCAGCATTGGTGCGCCATCGACCATGCCCAATATCTGATCCAGCTGATCTATGATTTCTTGTGATGGTTGGCTTGAATGCGAAGCCCTTAAGACGACCATGCAATTATCTCTGCCATACAATGCACAAGTGGCATAATCAAAATATTTCAGCAATAGACGGATTTGACTAATCAGAGCCAAATCTCGACAACTTCGCATTACGGTCATTTGCCAAGGCAAATCAAGTTTCTCTAATTTAATGGTTGTGTGCTTAAGCTCAGGCTGTTTAGAGCTCTTATCAAACGCTGGTGGGGTAAGCGCATTCACACCCAATCCTGTCATGAATTGGCTTCCCCAGTGCATTGGCAAAAAGGTTTCCGCTGGTTTAACTTCATCAGAGGCTCTCACCCGAATATTCAACTCACCACGCTTGTTACTGATTTTAACAATATCATCGTTTTTTAATTGTCTGCGATCCATATCCCTTTGATTCATAGAAAGCAGCGGTTCTTCCACATGATTATACAGTTGCGCAATCGTGCCTGTACGACTCATACCATGCCACTGGTCTCGCAATCTTCCTGTCAGTAAGTGCAATGGCTGTCTAGCATTCGTTGTGTCTGCAGTTGGCTTATACGTTGCGACGATGAATTGTGCTTTACCATTAGGCTGTTGAAACACACCGTCCGTATATAGGCGTGCTTGCCCTTTTGAGTCGCCCACTTTAAATGGCCACTGCTGCGGCCCATCTTGCTCTAACAATGTATAGCTTAACCCTGTGATGTCCAAATCTTTTCCACGAGTTGTTTCGCGATGTTCATTGAAAATACTCTCAGTGGAGTTATATGGAAATAAGGTTTGTTCACGCCCCAGTTTCTTTTCTAGGCGTTGTGCAAAGTCGACAGCAATCTCCCAATCATGGCGCGCATCTTGTGGCTTGGTAACAGCCGACTGTAGTCGTGTGATACGTCGTTCTGAGTTTGTAACAGTCCCTTCCTTTTCACCCCATGTTGTTGCTGGAAAAACGACATCTGCGTACTGATTGCTTTCTGTATTATTGAATGCATCCTGTAGTACTACTAATTCGGCCTTATCTAATCCTTTAATAACACTATTTAAATCAGGCATAGACTGCATCGGGTTTGTACAGGCTATCCATATTGCTTTAATATCACCATTCTTTACAGCATCAAACATTTCTACCGCGGTTTTGCCTGCTGTCTCAGGAATAGTATCGACACCCCAGAGGCTAGCAATCTCAGCACGGTGCTGTGGGTTATCAAGATCGCGATGCGCTGAGAGCAGTGTAGCCATACCACCAACTTCACGCCCTCCCATTGCATTAGGCTGACCAGTGAGTGAGAATGGTCCTGCGCCAGGCTTGCCAATTTGACCAGTTGCCAAATGCAAGTTGATCAGAGCGCCATTTTTTTCTGTACCATGTATCGATTGATTCAAACCCATGCAGTACATTGACAATGTTGGCCCAGTGCCAAACCACTTGGCTGCTTGCAGAATATCCTGTTCATTGATGCCACAAATATCAGCGACCATCTTCGGGGTGTATTCACGCACGGTATCTTTAAGTGCTTCAAACCCCACTGTATGCTCACGGATATAGTCCATATCAAGCAAGCCTTCCCACAACATAACGTGTAACAAACCATTAAATAACGCTACATCTGTACCAGGTAATATGGCTAAATGTAAGTCGGCTAATTGTGCTGTATCGGTCCGCCGTGGGTCAACCACGATCATTTTCATATCGGGATTCTTGGCTTTTGCATCTTCTATACGGCGAAAGATAATCGGATGCGCAAACGCGGTATTACTGCCTGCGATAAACAGGCATTTAGTATGGTCGATATCCTCGTAACAAGTGGGCGGCGAATCTGCACCCAGCGTTGCTTTATAGCCTGATACGGCAGAGCTCATACATAAGCGTGAATTCGTATCAACATTGTTAGTGCCAATCAGACCCTTAGCTAGTTTATTAAATACATAATAATCTTCGGTTAATAACTGACCCGAGAGATAAAATGCAACTGCATCAGGTCCATGCTTGTTGATAATATCGGCAAATTGATCAACTACATAGTCCAGAGATTCATCCCAGCTCACCACTTGACGCTGGTCTTGTCGGTTTTTGCGCAGCTCTGGAAACAACGCACGCGCGTCCAGTTTGGCCGTATGATGTAAAGTTGATCCCTTAGTACACAAACGACCAAAATTAGCGGGGTGATCTGGATCACCTTTCACCCCAATAATTTTATCGTTTTGTGTGGAGATAATGACGCCACATCCCACGCCACAGTAACAACAAGTACTTTTTGTTTCTTTAGCTCGCGGGTGAACGGTAATCGTTTCTGTTTTATCCAATGGTATAAGCTCTTGAATTTCGATATTTATCTAGCGTGCCTGATAGGTGTAAACTTATTATACCGCCAGATAAACAATGCCACCTTCAACTTTTGTTTGATAACATGCGGTTTCACCTTCATCTGGCGCTTCAGCCTGACCTGTTTCAAGGCTTATACGCCAATTATGTAGAGGACAAGCAACCGTTTTTTCAAACACGATACCTTGCGATAATGGGCCTGCCTTGTGTGGGCAAGTATTATTGATAGCAAATACACTGTCATCTTCAGTACGAAAAATACCAATTTCTTTATTCTCAGTGCGCACGACCCGCGCACCTAGTTTTGGGATATCTATTAAAGGGCAAACTTCTTTCCAAGCCATTGTTAATACTTTCTATAATAATTTTTAATTAAATCGTAATGGTTTCATATTGTTTGTGTTGTTCACGATTTTTTGCTCTCTCTGCCCAAGGGTCTGATGCCCCTTGCAGCGCATACATCAGGCGATCGAACGCTGCTTTTCGTCCTTCAGCATCTTCTAATACCCGTTGCTTCACATATTCTAGACCAACACGTTCTATCCAATGCACCGTCCGATCTAAATACCGCGCTTCTTCGCGATAGATTTGAATAAAAGCACCTGAATATTCGATGACTTCTTCAGCAGTTTTTACTTTGCATAAAAATTGACCCGCTTCTGTTTTAATACCACCATTACCGCCAACATATATTTCCCAACCTGAATCTACACCAATAATACCAACGTCTTTAATGCCAGATTCAGCGCAGTTACGTGGACAACCAGAAACAGCAAATTTGACTTTATGTGGTGCCCACATGTGGTCAAATGCTTTCTCAATATCGATCCCTAACTGCGTAGAATTCTGTGTGCCAAACCGACAAAATTCAGAACCAACACAAGTTTTCACCGTGCGGATAGATTTACCGTAGGCATAACCTGATGGCATATCCAAATCAGCCCACATGTTTTGTAGATCTTCTTTTTTAACGCCAAGCATATCGATCCGCTGTCCACCCGTCAGTTTCACCATTGGTACTTTATACTTATCAGCAACATCGGCAATTTTGCGTAGTTGATCAGGATTAGTTACCCCACCATACATTCTCGGTACCACCGAGTATGTTCCATCTTTTTGAATATTGGCGTGCACTCTCTCATTAATAAATCGAGATTGTGGGTCATCTGTCGCTTCGTGAGGCCATGTAGAAATAAGATAATAATTGAGCGCTGGCCGACAAGTTGCACAACCATTTGGTGTATGCCACTCCATGCCTTTCATTGCATCAGGTATCGTTAAATATTTGTTTTTACGAATTGCTTCACGCACTTCTTCATGGTTTAGATCAGTACAAGCACAGACAGCCTTACTTGTTGAGGGTGGCGCATAAGCACCACCTAATGTAGAGGCAAGAATTTGTTCAACAAGGCCGGTACAACTACCACAACTTGAACCTGCTTTGGTTTTCTTTTTTACATCATCTAAAGTAAACAAACCATCTACTTGGATGGCTTTGACGATAGTGCCTTTACATACACCATTACAACCACAGACTTCCATCTCATCTGCCATAGCCGCAGCTTGATTCTGTCCTTGATGGCCTGTATTTCCCAGTGAATCCTGGCCAAACATTAAATGGTCACGAATCTCATGAATAGGTTTGCCGTCACGGAGCATCTGGAAATACCAGGCTCCGTCGGCAGTATCGCCATAGAGCACGCTGCCGATGATTTTGTCATCTTTAATGACGAGTTTTTTGTATACCCCGCCAACTGCATCGTGCAACACAATTTCTTCAGTATCGTCCCCTCCAGTAAAATCTCCCGCAGAAAACAAATCAATGCCTGTCACTTTTAATTTTGTTGAGGTGACAGAACCTTTGTATGAACCAATACCAAAGTTAGCTAAGTGTGTGGCGCACACCTTAGCCATTTCAAATAATGGGGCGACTAATCCATAGGATAAGCCACGATGTGACACACATTCACCAACAGCATAAATGCGTGGGTCAAATGTTTGCATCGTATCATTCACGACAATGCCTTTGTCACAATGAATTCCCGCTGACTCGGCAAGCGCGTAATTAGGTCTAATCCCTACAGCAAATACTACTAAATCCGCTGGTATCTCAAAACCTTCCTTAAATTTAACCGCGCTTACACGTCCGGCATCATTCCCGATAATGCTCTCTGTATTTGTTTTGAGATGAAACTTTAAGCCTTTTGCTTCTAGAGACTTTTGCAACATAATGCCTGCTGTTTTATCTAGTTGCTTTTCCAACAACCAATCATTTCGGTGTATGACCGTTACATCCATCCCCTGAATCTTCAGTCCATTAGCAGCCTCTAAACCCAATAAACCACCACCAATCACAACAGCATGCTTATATTTTTTTGCCGCAGCAATCATGTCGTTGGTATCTTTAATATCCCGATAGCCAAGCACGCCATCAAGCTCTTTGCCAGGAATAGCTGGCATGAAAGGCTTGGATCCCGTCGCAATTAATAATCGATCATATGCGGCCGTTGTGCCATTTTCTGCTGTTACTACGCGGTTCACTCGGTCAATTTTGTTTACCCGAGCATCGGTATGTAATGTAATGTTATGCTCCGCATACCACTCTCGCGTATTAAGAATAATATCGTCAATCGTTTGCTCATTTGCTAGCACTGGCGACAACATAATGCGGTTATAGTTAGGATAGGGCTCATCGCCAAAAACGGTAATGTCGTAGATATCTGGAGAAATTTTCAGTAACTCCTCAACCACACGCATCCCGGCCATACCGTTACCAATCACCACTAATTTCATTTTTTTCATCATATTTCGCCTGCAGTTTCTTATTACATCATTTTTGATTAAAAATCATTGTTCAATATTCTTTAAGGAGTAGCGCCAAGCTGCCGGGGAGCAGCTTGGCGTACCGTTGCAATAAAGATGACTAGAACTGATACATCGCAGTCACCCATATTTTCTGTGTTGTTGGCTTACGACCACCAGCCGCCGCCACTTTGTCATCTTCAGTGAATTTAGCGTACTCGAGGGCACCAGTTAGCTTCTTGCTAAATGGGTAATAAACGCCAAGATCTAATTCTTTACCGAATTGATCGCCAGTTCCACCGCCAATAGTGTTGAATTTACGGTCAGCATCAATAAAGTGATATTCCGCTTTCAACGTGGCACCCATTAATTTACCACCAGCAATCAGGATTGTATCTTCGATACCTGCGTTAGGTGTCACTAAGAACAAATCAGCCCAACCTTGAAACAGGTGGTTTGTGCCTAATTGTGTCTGGAATGCCCTTCCATCAGAGTTGCCTGAGAGCTTCTCTTGGTCAACTCTTAAGAACCAATCACCGTAGCCAGCCCCTGCACCAATGCGATAATAGTAGTTATCAATATCTTCATTACCATCTTTATAATCGTCTTGTTTTGCATATTCAGCCGTATACAGCGCACTCCATTGATCGTTTAGTTTACTTTTCCCATCTAACCGCAAACCAAACGTTTTATTGGAAGTACCTTTTAATGCTGTACCATCCCAATCGTTAAAATAACCATAGCCGACTATGTTAGTAGTGGGTGTAATCGCGTATTTAATATTGGCAATCTCAAAATTACCATCTTGAATTTTAGTTGTGATCTGTTTGATTTGTTCAAAGTGAGCCAGCGTGACTGTTGTTTGTGGCAGACTAGTATTGACATAAGAAAGCCCATTGAACACAGCCCAGTTTTGACGGAAACGAACATCACCAATATAACGCCAGTTATCTAAGAACATTTGTTGGCGACCAAACTTAACTTTGTTCTCGGCATTGGCCCATTGCAAATAAACCTGATGGAAATCATAGTCTTCAGGATCGGCAATTACAGAGTAGGACTTGCGGCTAGTAATCGGGTCACCCTTTTTTAAATCGTTATAATCGTCATTCAATGGGCTTAATCCATAAATTTGCGCATTGATACTAAAGCCATTAAATGGTTTTGTCTCGTAACCAATTAATGTACGCAAGGTATAAGCATTAGCATCATCTAATGCATTGTCTTGATTCACATTTTCCCAACGAAATTTCATATTGGCAGAAAATTTACCTTCAGTGATCGCTTCTTTAAGAGAAGCAGCTTCCTCTGCGTGCGCAGCAGAAGCACCAATTGATGACAATGCCGATAGCAATGCAATGCCGATTAGTCTTTGTTTTACTTTCATTTTTTTATCCCCTTTATCAAAATTTAAAAATTAATCCGTTTTTATATTTGCTAGTATTCAAAATAACGTGCGATTGTTAAGCGTTTGCTTTTGCCAAATCAGCCAATGCCAGCTTCATATTGTGTGTAGAGAAACTCTTCAGGTAGCGCACTGGGTCATGCGGATCAAACTGGTTTCCATCAAAAAATTGATCTGCACCCATGGCGATGGGCTTAGTTGCTTCTTTTAATATCCATGATGTTGCATGCGAACCTTCAGATTTGTAGTTTGTGATTGGTGCTGCGATTCCTAGCTCCTCAGCCGCCTCACGATAAACATCTGATAAATAAACAGATTCAGCAACTTTCTTGAAGTCAACAGCTTGGTCAAGCTGTCCCCAACGCACCATTTGTGTCATTGTCCAAATAGCGTGTGATTGCCATGGAAAATTAGCTGTGTATCGGTGAAATACATTAAAGTCTGGCATCGTCACAGGCGACTCATCCTTACTGTAAGTCCAAGTTCCTGTCATTGAGTTTTCGACGACAGGCTGTGGTGCGTCGATATATTCTTTAGCAGCAATAATACGCACAACCTCTTTACGATTATCTGGATTGTCCATCCATTGTGTTGCCTCAATCAGCGCTTTAATCGTTGCTTTATGTGTGCATGGATAATTGTTAGCCCATTCACGCGTTACACCAAAAACCTTTTCAGGACTATTATTCCAAATCTCATAACTGGTAATGATGGATTTACCAATACCCAATGCTACCGCTTGTTGATTCCAAGGCTCTCCAACACAATAGCCATCAATGCTATTTGACTCTAGATTGGATACC
This sequence comes from Methylophilaceae bacterium, assembly GCA_050301935.1. GTDB lineage: Bacteria > Pseudomonadota > Gammaproteobacteria > Burkholderiales > Methylophilaceae. The sequence continues at coordinate 16,692 of JBNLAC010000008.1, forward strand.
ATTTTTGATGGTGGGATCACAATTAACCGAACATCGTTATCAGGGTCTATGCCCGCAGATGCCATCCAGTATCTAATCTCATAGTTGTGCGACGAGACAGGGTAAACCATCGCAAATACCATCGGCTCCTTACCTACCTTTTTATCCGCATCAATCACTTTTTTGAGTGCAACCGCTGTTGTTGGACGTGTTCGCATTGCTTCAGGGTCAGCTGCCATCATGCGATCATAAAGAGCATTTGAAACCGTAATACCATTACCGTTTAAATCCATAGAAAAAGCAGTCACGGTATCCTTTTGGATAGAACCAACACCCAATGTAGCTGATATCGGCATACCTGCCAGCATATGAGCACCATCTAGCAACCCTGAAGATACCTTGTCACGAATATTCGCCCAAGATGCTTCTTTCGAAATTTTGACTTCTAACCCATACTTTTTAAAGAAACCCTTTTCTTTTGCAATAACAATTGGCGCGCAATCTGTCAGTGGAATAATCCCAAATGTGAGTTGATTTTTTTCAAGGCTGCTGCCACTTTTATTGTTAGTTGCACTGCTGGCACCTGATGTCACACCAGATACCAACGCTGCTGCAGACGCTGCTGTTGCTTTAATAAAATCTCTACGCCCAGATGAGCTAGGGGCTATATTATTTTTATTATTGCTACTATGGTTATCTGCCATTTGATTTCCTTTACGTACTAAAAATAAAAAAGCGCCCTTACTTACGCCAGTACTTGGCCGTAAATAAGGACGCCTGTGTCCTGTAAACCAATATGCTTGATATTGATTGTTGAGTCATTACCAACATTAGTAACAACTACATTATTTGTTCTTTTTTCACTCCATCATTGGAGTCTATTAACTAGATTGTTAATAATTTAGCTGCTTCAATTAGTTGATTAGATAAATCAGCTAATTTCATATTCCGTTTCATTGCCATTGTACGCAGCATTTTATAAGCTTCATCTTCATCAAGGTTACGCTGCCGCATTAATATACCTTTGGCACGTTCTACTACCTTACGCTCGTCTAATTTTTCATTAGCCTTTTTCAGATCATCGCGTAATTGTTTTGTCTCTTCAAATCTTGCAATCGCTGCTTCAATCACTGGTGTTAACCTTTCACTTGCAATCGTTCCTACTACATATGCGCTGACACCTGCTTTGGTAGCTGCTTTCACCACCTCTCTGTCACCATCTTGTGCAAACATAACAACAGGTTTTTCGTTATGTTGTGTAATCATACAAACGTTATCGAGCACATCACGACTGGGAGACTCCGTATCTACAATCACAATATCAGGCTGTAATTCGCAACATTTTGTTTGTAAATGCACATCATCTTCTACATGCGCTATTACATCAAAGCCATTCCTGATCAATGACTGCTCTAATGTTTTGCTGCGCGTTCGATCATTATCGACAATCATGACTTTCAACATAAATGGCTTTTCTTTCTAACTGAGTCACTGCTTAGCAATTGCTATGCCAGCTGACATAAAAATCATATAATTCATTGAATATAAAAGCGATAAATATTTAACAGGTGTCTATTTACGCCAAGGAAAATTAGTTCTGCGCACAATATTAGTGCGTATGCACCAGCTCAGTAGAATTAAATGCAGGATGATTTGAGTATTTAAAATAGAAAAAAGAACGTTGTCTTGTTATGAGAGTCAATGCTCCATAATATCAACTTCTTCGACATGGTAATAATGATCCATATGCCAAAAAGTAAGTGTTTCTGCGTCATGTAATGCATAATCTAAATCACTATACTCAGCAACAGGATTGTTTTGCTCGTCCAATACTTGATACACCCTCATGATTCATTCCTGAAATTTGAGATGATTTAGTATTACATGCAGCACTCTTATACAATGTCACAAATACAGATTAATTTGAGCTCTACTTTATCCTTTTAACTTCATCAAATGGTGCAATTCCCACACAAACATACTGATATCGAATGGCCTAAAGCTGCTCGTAGAGACAAGGTTATTACATTACGTATTAACCGCAATATTATGTGGACGTTGCTGTTATCCATATTATTGCATTTATCTTTACTTTGGCTGTTTGCACCAAAACTGTTTTCTATCGGCGCGCCGATAGAAAAGGCGCCGCCTTTAGAAATAACGCTTGGCCCACCACAAAAGGAAGAAGTCGCACCCAGTGAAGCTGTTCCGCCGACACCAGAGCCTGCACAAGAAAAGAAACCGCAAAAACAGAAGCAAAAGCCAATTAAAGCGCAGCCACTCAAACAAGTTAAACCAATCGAAACGCCCGTTGAGATTGTTAAGGAGTCTACAAAAACAATACCAAAAAGTGAAACGCTTAATAAGACTATTCCCAAGCCGGCGCCAGTGGATAGCTCTCCCGACCCGTTACCCGGAGAAGATATGCAGGCTTATATAAAAAGACAACAGCAAGCAAAACTTGCAAAACAAGGATTATCCACACAAGATGTAGAAGCTGTGATGGCAAGTAATAATCCGCAAAGTGCAGGTGACAAACGTGATGCAAAAATTAAGGCAAATTTAGATTTAGAAGGGAAAAATGGCATTTTCGAAATTCGTTATTTAGGGCCTCATCATGCAACCTTTAGCTTCAAAGGTTGGAAAAATAATGTTAATACAGCAAGGTTAGAGATTTTTGATGTTGAAGCACCTGATGGCACCGATATAAGGCTGGCTGTGATCAGAAAAATGATTGAGATTATTCGACGTGACTATGATGGCGACTTTAATTGGGACTCGAGACGCCTTGGTCGCGTTATCGAGCTGTCAGCAAGGTTGTCAGACAACGCGCAACTGGAAGCTTTTTTAATGAAAGAGTTTTTTGGACCAGGTTCTTCGTTTCAATAATTATGTATCCAGATACTGCTGCAACCATCGTTCCAATACCACAATCACATAGGCTTGCTCGTCTAATGTCAACTGCTTTCCCTGCGGTATGCCATGCCACTTTTGCAGACAACCGCGACAACAGCAAGCTGTTGCATGTTGTGCAACAAAGACGGGGTGGCCTCGCATTGGCGTTTGTTTCCCATCATTCGGAATGAAAGCGGGCGCTAATCGCTTACCAATAAAATCTTCTGCATGATCAATTATTTTGCTCATGCCCTTTTCGTGCAGATAAGCACGGTCTTGAGCATTCAATTTAAATCCAGCGCGAAAAGCAGACTGTTGCAATGCAATAAAGAGCTGATCTAGATCTCTCATATTGCCATCATTTTAAGTTCTATTTAGGCCCTAAAAAATCACGCTTACCTAGCTCAACACCAAAATGACGCAAGATACTGTAAGTGGTTGTCACATGAAAATAAACATTTGGCTTTACCCAGCGTAATAAATAGTCCAAGCCCACAAACTCCCTTTTTGAATCGCGCACCATCAGCTCAATATGCCTTACTTCAGCACCCTCAAAATTTTCTGGCGCTATGCTTTCCAAGAACTGGATGGTTTTATCTATTCGCGCTAACAATTCCTCAAAGGTCGCTTCATTATCTTCGTAGCTTGGCACATCCAAACCAGCCAAGCGAGCACCAGCACCTTTACTCATATCTGTTGCAATTTGCACTTGTCGAGTTAGTGGATACATGTCGGGCGCTAATCGGCCATTTAAATAGATACTATGGTCTATCTTACGTGCATCAGCATTTCGCTTTCCTACTTTAAGGATATGCGCCAAGTTGTTTAAAGCTAATACTAGTGGAGGAATCGTAATCTCATACATACTGACCATTCACCTGATCTCCTACATTAATTGAACAATTTTGCTTTAATGCGCTTAAATGCTTGCATTAAAACATTCCCATCTAGTTTGTAATGTTTATGTAGCGCTTTTTTAACCTCCCACTTGACTGATAGTCCTTCTGGGAATGTGACTAAATCACCTGCAGCAAAACTGACTGGCACACCCAATTTACCTTGGCTATCAACAGGAGTGACCACACACTCACCAGCAATAATATAAGCAATTTCCTGCTCTGGGAAGTGCCAGTCAAATACTGAAACTTCCTTCTTCCAGGTTGGCCATTTGCTTACATTTAGCTGATTCAGCTCATCTTGTGTGGCTTTACTAACAATGATATTGCTCATGTATGTCCTTGAAATAATAATAGTCCGATAAGCAGGTATTCTAGCTTACTTAATGTAGTTGCTGTAATTCTAGCTCTCTTAGCTTGGGTGCCTTTTTGGAGGTAATACCAACCACAGCTAATGTCATTAACCCCCCAAAAATGACTGAGGGAACGATACCCATTAATCGGGCTGTAACCCCTGATTCGAATGCACCCACTTCATTGGATGAACCAATAAAAATACCATTAATCGCAGAAACTCTGCCTCGCATTAAATCAGGCGTTGCAAGCTGCATAATCGTGCTACGCAATACAACAGAAACACCATCTAAAGCTCCTGCGATAGCTAATATACACACTGACAACCAAAACGATTTACTCAAGGCAAACGCAATCATACAAATGCCAAACCCAGCGACAGCTGATAGCAACCATTTTCCTGCATGTAAATTAATTGGATGTTTCGTCAGCCATAAGCCCGTTAGAATTGCACCTGTCGCAGGGGCTGCCCGCAATATACCCAAACCTTCCGGTCCTAATTGATAGATATCATGTACAAAAGCAGGCAATAGCGCAACGGCACCACCAAATAGTACGGCAAACATATCGAGCATTTGTGCACCTAATAGGATTTGGTTACCCCAAACAAAGCGTAAACCTTCAGCAATACTTTTTAAAACAGGTGGGCTTTCTTTAGCTGGTGGCTCATTTACCTTTAAATTAAACAAGGCAATCACTGCGCCAATACATAGAACACATGCCAAAGAGTAAGCGGCTGTTTTGTTCACAAACCCAACTAATAATCCACCAATTGCTGGCCCGACAATCAAACCTATTTGAAAAAATGAACTGCCGACACTTGCACCTCTGGCAAACGATGCTCTTGGAATGATAATCGCAAACAATGTGTTGTAACTTGGCGAGATAAAAGCTCGTGCTAGACCAGTTAGAGCAATCGCTCCATATATCCATATAGTGATATTACCACCGAGAAATCCTCTGGCAACAGCTGCTAAGGTCAATGCAGCAAAACCTAATAATCCTGCCGCCAACATACCAAATGAACGCCTTGAATAGTAATGATCAACGGCATGTCCTGCAAACAATGCACTAGAAAAGTAGGGGATAACTTCAGCCAAGCCGATTAAACCTAGTGCTAGCGGATCATGCGTCACCTCATAAATATGCCATCCAGCCACCACAGCCATGATTTGATATGCCAACACCATTTGCACTCGAAAAGCGAGTAGTTTGGTAAAGGCAAACTGATGATTGCTAAATAACTGATGAATAGAAAGCTGCATGGCCGAGATTATAGAGACAAATAGTTTAGCCGAGTGTAACGAATTGTGATTGTGTAAAATACAAGTGTTAGCACGGTGAATAAAGCAGTCTGTATGCCTAGCATATCGATGAGCCGTCATTGACCTAGTGTGACTCTGCTGATATAGATTAGGCGTGCTAACCCTCAACAATAACTAAATGAGGTAAAACCAATTGCGTTTATATTTAATCTTGTGCTGTTTATTATTATCAAGCTGCCAGTTCACAGCACAACAGCGCACGCCCAAAACGATGCAACTTTACGTGACGGTGGATTGGGAAGGTCAATCGCTCCATGATGAGAACATCATCGCCATGCAGCAATTCCGGCAAAAGTTTCCGCATATTCCCATCTTGCAACTTATTAATCCAGCTTATTTTGTGAAGAGCCATGGCAATGAGCAACGGCTGACAAAAATCATTCAGTCTACATTTCTATCCTCAGATACTCAGGGCTTGCATGTACATCCATGGAAATCGTTAACACAATATTGCGGCATTGAATATCAACATCAATTCTCCTTTGCGGACATTGATGAAAACTGCAAAACTGGGGACTGTGGTTACACCGTCAGTTTGGAATTTGCCTACTCTGAAGCGGAGCTTACCAAACTGATTGACTGCAGCAATAAAATCTTGGTCGAAAATGGCTTCCATCGTCCAGTCCATTTTCGCGCTGGCGGCTGGCAGTTTGGGCCAAAACTCCTTGCAGCATTAGAAGCCAACAACTTTATTTGGGATAGTTCAATTATTGATGCCGACTTGTTGACCACTCGCTGGCACGAGCAAAGCGGTATCGTGCAAATGTTAAAGCATTTACATCCTGACGCTACGCCTTTAGACCAACCATACGCGCTCACTAAGACCATAGTCGAATATCCAAATAACGCTGCTTTGGCTGACTACACAACGAGTAAGCAATTACTTACTTTATTTAACAAGCTTATTCTAGCCAATAAAAAAGTCATGGTGCTAGGCTTTCATCAAGAAACGGCTTCAGATTTTCTCATTCATTTAGAGGAAGCAATACCAGAAATGGAAGCAATTGCCGAAGCCAACAACATCGAACTACAATGGCTAAGTAAGTAGTCACGCTATTCCAAATAAAATTAATGACCACTGATTTATTTAACACAGATCAAGAACCAATAGTGATTGCTGATGGTGCAGCATATTTGCAAGGCTTTGCGTTATCAAGAGCCGCAACTATATGTCAGCTGTTGGATACACATTTTAAATCCCATCCGCCACAACAGATGATGACACCGATGGGACATAAAATGTCTGTTCGCACCACAAGCTTTGGTCAGTTTGGTTGGGTGGGCACCAAAAATGGCTACGGGTATGCCAAGGCAGATCCGATTAGTCAGAAGCCCTATCCTGCAATCCCAACTATATTGTTGGCGCTTGCAAGTGATGCAGCAGCAGCAGCTGGTTATCGAAATTTTGTACCAGACACTTGCTTGGTTAACGTTTACGAAATTGGCTGCAAAATGGGCTTGCATCAAGATAAAGATGAACAAGATTTTAGCCAACCCATCGTTTCTGTTTCACTAGGCCTACCAGCGACCTTCCAATTCGGCGGCCAATTACGATCCGAGCCAACAATTAGAATCCCGCTAACGCATGGTGATATAGTAGTTTGGGGAGGCGCAAGCAGGAGACGCTTTCACGGTGTATTACCGATCAAAACAGGTTTGCACCCCATACTTGGTGAACGACGAATCAACTTAACCTTTCGTAAAGCAGGTAAAATGTAATTTTTAATTTTCTTCATCTAATTAAATGCTTGTTAATTTGGCACAGGCCATTACCCTATTAAAACAAGGCGAAGTCGTCGCGATTCCCACAGAGACTGTTTATGGACTTGCTGCAGATGCACGTAATGAACAAGCGATCAAAAAAATTTATTTCACAAAAGAAAGACCTGCAAGCAACCCGCTCATTGTTCATATCGCCAGTAGTGAACAAGTATTAGATTGGGCAAAAGAATTTTCACCTTTAGCAAAAAAATTTGCAGATGCTTTTTGGCCAGGCCCGTTAACGCTGGTACTTCCTGCGAGAGAAAATGTATCAAAGATAGTTCGCGCAGGTGAACCTACTGTCGCATTAAGAGTACCAGCACACCCTGTCGCACGTGAATTACTATTACAAAGCAAACTTGGTCTTGCCGCACCATCTGCGAATAAATATACCCAATTAAGCCCAACGACTGCACAGCATGTATCAGAAAGTCTGGGAGAAAATATCGTAGTACTGGATGGTGGTGCCTGCAAAGTGGGTATCGAATCAACCATTGTTAGTGTGCTTGATAATCAATGGCAAATACTCCGATTAGGCATGATTTCGGCAAGTGAACTGGAAGCTGTAGCAGGAATGCCTGCGCAGGAAAATCAAGGTTACTTGCCCAAAGCACCTGGCCAGCATCGTTTACATTACTCACCAAAAACACCAATTAAGCTATTTGAATCCCGCGAAGCATTATTAGCGTTTTCAAAAACTGAACAAGATTGTGCAATGTTATTAACAGGCTGGTCAGATACAAGTAGTCATAAAACATATATTTTATCTGCCGACCCAAGCAAAGCAGCTGAACAGTTATATGACACACTCCACCAGATGGATGCACTAAATGTAAATACTTTGCTTGTTGAGCTACCACCTAATGACGAGGCATGGTTAGCAATAAGAGATCGATTGCAAAGAGCATCGCAAAAACTTAACTAAAACTGCTTGATATCAAAGACAAAAGGGAGTACTTTTGTTAGTACTCAGTCGTGTACTTGGAGTTCTTGATGGATAATAAGTATGGTTTAGGTAGTGCGAAGGTAGCGCAAGTACATCATGAAGCGCATCATAAAGAAGGGCCTGCATTACATCCTGTAAAGTGTAGGCATTGCGAGCACCATGATTTAAGCTTCAGCCCAACAATGCAAGATCATATATGTAATGGGTGTGGCGAGTGGCAAAATGATGTACCGCAGGGTTATTCTACTGGCCGCAGTAGCGACTATTAGAATTGGCTATTGCATGCCAGCTTGATTTCTTCCACGCAATTCATCCCCGCTAGGGCAGCAGGGTGGTCAGCCTGTATAGCCAATACTTGCTTATAATAGTTTCTAGCCTGCGCATTATCACCTAACTTTTCAGCTGCTAGTCCCGCATAATAGTAAGCTTCTACAGATCCACTTTCAGCCTTTATCCACTCTTTTGCGACCGTTTCAAGCGTCTCCCATTGTTGATACTTGAATGGAAGTACTACCCGCATGAAAAATGGTCGAGCCTCTTCTGGCGCATCCCAAAAAGGTAACTCATTTGTCTCCATAGAAATGATATCAGGCTTGTTCAGCAGCGCCTTGACCCACTTGACTGGTATATTGTAGTAGTAGGCATGCTTTCCAGGACTTTTAAAAGTGCTAATGCCCAGCAGTTTTCCATTCACATCAAAAACAGGGCTGCCACTTGCTCCCATTACAAAAGAAGCATCGGTACGAATAATCACACTATCCTCAAATGGATAAAGAGCCTTTATTTTACCTTCTGTATATTGCGGTTTTGGTGGCCCACCAGGGAATCCAATAGAGAAAATTTCTTGCTCGTATTGCAAATGTTCTGAGTCGCCTAGCTCAACTGGCGTAAAGTCTGCAAACTGAAATCGTAAAATACATAAATCATGCTTCCAATCTGCCTTGAGCGCCACTGGCACCAAACCATCACCAAATTTTGTGACCTTAACACCAACACTATTGGCTAATACATGACAGTTTGTTGCAATTAAATCTTTGCCAATTGCTACGCCACTACCAACTCCGTGACCACCATTTTTAGTGGCTACATGTACCTTAACCACAGAAGACTTAAGTCGGTAGCTCAATTCATTTCTCGACTCAGCCATTAGAGTTTGATGCACTAACATTAACAGTAATATCGCAAGTAATTTACGAATCATTCTACGCCCCTTAACACTTGGGATTAACCTATTGAGCTACGTTAATTCATGTTGTAGCTACTGTAAAGTAACAAGTGCTAATAAATAAATACGAATTAATTATCATTTTTTATTTGATTAGGGATGAAACAGACATTAAAGCCTTGTAGAATAGAGGTTTGTCCATTCAAAATTTAAGAGCAGGAATCATGTTAATCAAATCTGAGGTTGTTGACTTAACCACACCAACAGGTGTTATGCGTACCTATATTCACCGCCCAGCTCATGATAGAAAAGTACCAGCGATTTTATTTTACTCAGAGATATTCCATCAAACAGGCCCGATAGAGCGGGCAGCAAGAATGATGGCTGGTCAAGGCTATGCTGTGCTTGTTTCAGAAGTATTCCATGAGCTGAATCCGATTGGCACTGTACTTGGTTATGATGATGCTGGCCGTGACAAAGGGAATGCAGATAAGGCGACCAAAGATGTTCAAGGCTATGATACCGATAATCGCGCCATGATAGATTATCTAAAAACACAAGATTGGTATGATGGTAATCTTGGTGCAATGGGTTTCTGTATTGGCGGTCACTTGGCATTTCGTGCTGCATTGCAGCCAGAGGTCAAAGCAACTGCTTGCTTCTACGCTACAGACCTACATACCAACACGATTCCTAACAAGCCTAATCAACATAGTATGGATCGCCTGAGTGATATCAAAGGCGAATTAATGATGATATGGGGCAAGCAAGACAATCATATTCCAACCGAAGGACGCCAGCTTGTCTACCAAAAGCTTACAGATGCTAATATCAGTTTTTCTTGGCATGAATTCAACGGTCAGCATGCATTTATGCGTGATGAAGGTGAGCGATATGATCCACAACTTGCAATGACTGGCTATCAGCTAGCAATACAAATGTTTTGTAACACCTTAAAGTAGTAAAGTTTAGTAGTACCCCCTAGCAAGCTTACGCCAAAAGCAAGAGCTTAATTATTAATTTAAATTATCAATTTAAAGAAAGTATTAAAAATGACCACAAAGAACGCTGATATTGGCCTGATTGGCCTTGCCGTTATGGGGCAAAACCTCGTGTTAAATATGGCTGACCATGGCTACAACGTAGCAGTCTATAACCGTAGTACAGATAAAATGAGAGACTTCATTGAGTACTGCAAAAAAAATGAACCGTCACATGAACGTGTTATTGGCCATGCCGACTTAGCAACGTTTGTACTAAGCATTAAACGTCCTCGTAAAATCGTTTTATTAGTTAAGGCTGGTACAGCAACTGACTTAACCATTAACGCACTACTTCCATTTTTGGAAAAAGGCGACATTATCATTGACGGTGGTAATGCGCTATGGACAGATACAATTCGCCGCGAAAAAGAATTAAGAGCAAAAGACATTGAATTTATAGGTTCAGGTGTTTCTGGTGGTGAAACAGGTGCACGCTTCGGGCCATCACTAATGCCATCTGGAACACGTCAAGCATGGGCCTCTTTAGAGCCAATCTGGACTGATATTGCAGCTAAGGTAGATCCTGTGACAGGTCAGCCACTAGAAGGTGGAAAACCTGGTAAACCTGTAGAAGGTGGCTTCTCTTGTGCTGAATACATTGGGCCTGATGGTGCTGGTCACTACGTCAAAATGGTGCATAATGGTATTGAGTACATTGACATGCAATTGATTTGTGAAGCGTATTGGCTCATGAAAAACTTGCTTGGTATGCGTTCTGATGAGATTGGTAAGGTTTTCGCAGAGTGGAATAAAGGCGAATTATCAAGCTTCTTGATTGAAATTACCGCAGACATCTTGCAGCAAAAAGATCCAATGTCTAAAGAGTTTCTTGTAGACATGATTTTGGATACCGCTGGTCAAAAAGGTACTGGTCAATGGACTGCAGCAAATGCACTTGAGTTGGGCGCACCTGCTAACGCGATTGCAGCTGCTGTTTATGCACGTGCATTATCCAGTGTTAAAGAAGAGCGTGTTGCAGCAAGCAAAATCCTAAAAGGTCCAAAAATTAACACAATCACAGATCCTAAAGAGAGAGCAAGTACGATTGAGGCAATTAAAAATGCGCTCTATTGCTCAAAAATTTGTGCTTACGCACAAGGTTTCCAACTTATTGATAAAGCACAAGTGGCTTACAACTGGAAGCTTAACTTTGGTGAAATCTCTCAAATTTGGCGTGGTGGTTGTATCATTCGTGCTAGGTTCTTACAAAAGATTACAGATGCATATCAATTGAATTCTCGCTTGAAGAATCTAATGCTAGACCCATACTTTACGGATGAAATGAACAAAGGCCAAGAGGGCTGGCGTAAAGTAATTGCACTTGCCGTAACAAATGGTATTCCAGCACAAGGTTTTGCCGCTGCATTAGCTTACTATGATGGCTACCGTAGCGCAGATTTACCTGCTAACTTGTTACAAGCGCAACGTGACTACTTTGGTGCACATACCTATGAGCGTAAGGACAAGCCACGTGGTGAATTCTTCCACTTGGATTGGCCTGAACCAAGCAGACCACAAATCGAGATTGATTAATCAGTCGTTTTTAGCTGATTAGATGAGAGAGGGTGACTTATGTCATCCTCTTTTTTTTATCATATTTAACGATGATTAAATATGATGGCATTACTTTATCTGAGGGAGTTAAACGCAGTCGCAACTCGCTTCTATAAATCGATTGAAAATTTTTGTTTTTTCTAAATCTAGCAAACGTACTTTTTTCGTTTTATCTGATTTATTCGATTTAATATCAGCGCTAGTATCCTGATGTGACACTTTGTTAAGGTCTGTTCTTTTCGTTGCAGTTTTCATGATGCTATTTTTTCCTTTTGGGAGTTAAAATCACTAAAATTTTGTTTTAGTAACATGACTGAGTGAAATCTAACAAATTAGTTCAACCTTGTTAATGCTTTTGTTGAATAACGCATGATAAATTAAGGTTTTTTCATAAATAATGTTTATCTGTTGCGCAATGCAGACAAAAGCTTGCCCATTGCGATGTTATCTTTGAATTTATTCAGAAACGTCAAAGTCAGCCGCCAACCAATTGCATTATCAGCGCTTAATTAAGCCTCTTATCAGCAAAAAGCTTTATACTATTACTAACCTTTTACAACAGATTGCGCGATAGTTCGTGGAAAACCAATATATCTTTTCTGTAAGCGTAAAAACAGCTTATTTACCAGAACAATCGAATGAGGAAGAGAATCGCTTTGCTTTTGCCTATACGGTGACTATCACCAACGCCGGCACGATTGCAGCACAGTTAATCAGTAGGCACTGGATTATTACCGATGCAGATGGTAATACTAATGAAGTCCGTGGCTTAGGGGTTGTGGGTGCACAACCCATATTGCAGCCTAATGAATCCTACGAATATACAAGTGGAACCGTTATCAACACCCGGGCAGGTTCGATGCATGGCAGCTACCAAATCGTTGCGGTTGATGGCACACAATTTGAAGCGGAAATTGCACCATTTACACTAGCAGCCCCAAGAATATTACATTAGTAGATTCTATGATTAAAATGTCCAAGATATTATTCTGTATCTGTTTTGTTCTGCTCATCACTGCTTGTTCCAAACAATCAGTCAAACCTGAAACGACAACGCCATGCCAATGCCCACCAAGCAAAGATGTAGAACCAAAACCGCTCCCGCCTGTGCAGTTACCCAAGAAAGATAAAGCTACTCAACAAACTTCTCAGGAACAGTCTGTATTACCTGAAACAACGCAACCGCCATATGCCCAGCTGGCACTTGCAGATTGGAAAGACCTTGACGGCTTGCTTAAAGATAATTTGACGGCAGCTTGGCCTGCATGGCTGCAAAGCTGTACAACACTTGTTAATAAAGAAACCTGGACTTCAGCGTGTGAAGCAGCAGAGTCGTTGTTTAAACCTAATAATGCTCAGATTATTGAATATCTTTCAAATTACTTTGATGTCTACCAAGCACATAATGATGATGGTTCAACAGAGGGCATGATAACGGGCTATTATCAGCCGTTGCTAAAAGGTAGCCGAACAAAGTCAGAAAAATATCCTTACCCTCTCTACAGAGAGCCAGATGACTTAATTACAGTAGAACTAGCAGATATTTATCCGGACCTTAAATACAAACGTGTTCGAGGTAAATTGGAAGGCAAGAAATTAGTCCCCTACCCTACAAGAGCTCAGATAGAAGCCGATCCATCACCTTTAGCTGGTAAAGAGCTTTTTTGGATAGATGACATCATTGATGTCTTCTTTTTACATATTCAAGGCTCTGGTGTCGTGCAGCTAAAAGATGGCGAACAAGTTCAAGTTGGCTATGTAAACCAAAATGGTTACCCATACCAATCGATAGGTCGTTTATTGGTAGAGCGTGGTGAATTAACACTCGATAAAGCATCAATGAAGGGGATTAAAAACTGGGCACGTTCGCATCTAGACCAACTTGAGGAGCTACTCAACAGTAACCCTAGTTATGTGTTTTTTAGAGAACTGCCTGCTGGGCTACCAGGTCCTTTAGGCGCATTAGGGGTGCCCATTACAGCAGAGCGCAGCGTCGCCATTGACCCTAAATACATACCATTAGGTGCACCTATTTTTCTATCGACAACTGCACCTAATAGTAGCAAACCATTAAAACACTTGATGATAGCGCAAGATACGGGTGGTGCTATCAAAGGTGGTGTGCGTGCTGACTTCTTCTGGGGTGCTGGTGATGCAGCTGGCGCTAAAGCTGGAGCAATGAAACAGCAAGGCAAAATTTGGGTACTATTACCCAAAGGCTTTGTGTTACCAGAATAGTTTTTTCTCGTGATGATTAAGCATCAATTTTTCTGCGTGCTTTGCATGCGTTTGAGCAATATTTCACATCTCCCCAAACCTTTGCCCATTTTTTTCGCCAATGAAAGTCACGCTGGCAAACAATACATGTTTTGGTTGGCAGTTCATGCTTTTTCCTCATCACAACCATAGGCTAGTTTGGTAATTTATATTGTGAAGAACCATATGCTCGCGTAATTTTTATCGTTCTTAGCTGTAAATGTTTACAAGATATTGTCCGCACTCGTTTACGCCAAAGTTTATAACTTCCAAAAGTTAACCACTGTTTCATTAACTTTTTTAATGTATTTTCATCTAAGCCATAGCGTTGTTGAATGACATCAAAAGTTGTTTTATCTTCCCACGCCATCTCAATGATTCTTGATTTGTCGTTTTCGATAAGTGCCCAATCAATTGGTAATTTGCTGGATTTCTTCATATGACCACTCTATTTAATTTGCAAAATTAGTCATTAAAGTAATCACTAAGTTCATCTGAGACCATTCATCAAAGCAGATAAATTAAACCCTAGAAAAAAATTTTAAAAATATTTGTAAGTTTTTTTGTTGTACGCCTACTAATGTTCACCAGATACTATTTGGTAACTAATTTAACTTTTTTTAACTAGGAGTATCATAATGAAATCATTTTTTAACGTAAGCGCATTAGTTTTAGGCTTGAGCCTGACAGGTTCCGTATATGCTGGAGGTTCTTTGCATACAGGTGGTGATGTTTATCAAGCACCTACTTCTGAAGTATCCGAAATCAATTTTGCCAAACATTACGGCCAATTGTTTGATCAGTTAGACACTAATCATGATGGGTTACTACAAGCATCAGAATTTCAAAATGCTAGCAACATACAGCATGTTAGCCTAACAAGTGGTGGTTACCAACGTAGCCCTATCACAATTAACGCTAGCAATAAAACTTTAACTAAAAGTGCATTTATTGCTTTGCAGAATGTAAAAGCTACTAAAAAAGCTAAAAAAATGGCAGAACAGTCTAACCCTCAAGAATGGTTATCTGACCATATCGGACATGGTTAAACAAAGCTGATTCTATAAGGCCGCTATGGTCTTATAGAATCAGACTGTGATGAAATTATGCTTAATTTTTTGGATACAGTATGATGTTTAATTATTACAAATTACGCTTTTCATCATGGCAGATCGCTTACACTGGCTACTAGAAACATTCGACCTACATGCTGACGTCTTTCAGGCAGGTAGACTATGCCACAGTGCTGATTATGATGAGTCGGGTAATGTCGGTTATATTCACATTTTAAAAGAAGGCCAGCTAGATCTAGAAACGGTTGGCCAACCAACACAACGCTTTGACGAGCCTGTTCTGATTTTTTATGTTAATGCCAAAAAACACCGTTTGTCGCCAGTTAATGAGACAAATATGGTCTGTGCAACCTTCAATTTTGACCAAACGTTGGGCAACCCATTAACAAAGTCATTCCCAGATGTTTTGTGCGTCACTTTTAAAGAGATTCCACAACTAAAAAGTGTTCTGGATTTACTTTTCGATGAAGCAATAGATCACCACTGTGGTCAACAATCCATTCTCAATCGTCTAATAGAAGTTACCATCGTTTTATTAATTCGCCATTTAATGGACCAGAATAAAATCCATATAGGGTTACTTGCAGGATTGGCAGATAACAAATTAGCAAAAGCGATTAATGCCGTCCATGAATCACCTGCTAAAGCATGGTCTTTGGAAACATTAGCAATGGAGGCTGGTATGTCACGTGCTCGCTTTGCGGCACACTTTCACCATACTATTGGCATGACACCGCATGCGTATCTTACCGAGTGGCGTATCAGTAAAGCAAAATCATTATTATTGCGCGGTAAATCACTCTCTTATGTTGTAGATGCTATCGGCTATAGCGGCTTGAGTGCATTTTCTCGTGCCTTTTATGCATTAGTCGGTATGCCACCCAAAGCCTGGTTAAAACAAAACGAACAAACAACACCGAATGCAAAGCCATCGCAGTTATAGTTATTAGCAAGACAAGTCATCTTTATCCGGTAGAGACAATATGTCAAAAAACTGAGACCCTAAGTCCCGCCACAAAACTTACTATTTAATTGTCAATGACGACAACTAAACCAGTAAAACTTAGGAGATATAAGATGTTAAATAATCGTTTCAAAATAGCAATCGGCGTTCTATCGCTTCCAATTGCGATTGCTGCAACCCCAGCACTAGCTGCTGATGAACATAACACTGTACCTGGGCTGACTTATGCAGGTGCTCCACTTGGCTTGCATGGTGTTGATCCTGTTGCATTTCTAGCCATTGGTAATCGTATCGATGGCACTGATAAATTCACTGGCGTACACCAAGGTGTTGCGTATTACTTTGCATCCGAGGATAACCTTAAGACGTTCAAAAATGCACCTGATAAATATGTTCCTGAATACGGCGGTTTTTGTGCTTTTGGTGCTTCAGTTGGTAAAAAGTTTGATGGTGACCCGCGCTACGCTGCCATCCATAACAACAAACTTTACGTTTTTTTAAATGAAGCTGTACTGAAGGAATTTAACAAAGACCCGGATGGCACCATTGCTAAGGCTAATCAAAATTGGAGCAAAATTCAGCATAAAGCCGCTGTTAGTCTGTAGTAGTAAGTCCCACAATCAATAGCTAATGCGGCAACAAACCATTGCCGCATTTTTTTACCTAACTCACTTTTGCGAGCCGTCTAGTAGATACTGAATTCTTTCTTGTAAGTTAGGTAAAACATCTTCTACAAACCACCCATTGCGCTTCAACCAACTATTATTTCGCGGACTGGGGTGAGGTAGCACAATCTGATTTGGCCATTTCATAGGCCATGATTTCACCGCGTTTGTCAGTGTTTGTTTATCATCCGGGTAATGATATTGATAAGCATACTGCCCAATCACAATTGTTAGCGCCACATTAGGTAGCGTAGATATTAATCTTGCCCGCCAGTGCTCAGCACACTCTGGTCTTGGAGCTAGGTCGCCTGATTTACCCGTCCCTGGATAACAAAAACCCATTGGTAAAATTGCCACTTTATGGATATCGTAAAAGTCATCCTCGCTTAGTTTTAACCAACTACGCAAACGGTCACCGCTTGCATCGGCAAAGGGTTTATTAGCCATATGTGCTTTTGAGCCTGGCGCTTGGCCAGCGATTACTATTCTAGCGCTTGGATGTATTTGTAGAATGGGCCTTGGTGAAAAAGGTAGTGATGACTCACATTTTTTGCATGCATGCACCTCTTTTAACAAAGGCTCAAAATATTCAGCCATTTTCGTTTCCCAAAAAGAAGCTTACTGGCAATTAACCAGTAAGCATTAGTTTATAGCTCTGTCTATAGATTCACCAAAGGAAAATCAACTACGGTGTCAGCAATATTATTTGTATAGTTAGTCATCATATTAATAATCACATTTGCAATCACTTCTATGATTAAAGCATCAGTCAAGCCTTTAGCACGTAAATCTTCTACTGTTCCAGGATCGAGCATGCCGCGACTGACTACAATTTTTTTTGCAAATGAAACGATTAAATCATCAATTGCTTCTATGGCACCACCTACGCGCGCCCGTTCAATTTCTGACTCAGTCAAACCTGAGACCTTTGCCAACATGGTATGCGCACTTAAACAATAACGACATAAATTTACCTGCGCTACTGCAAGCGCAATCATTTCACGTTGCTTGGCTGTTAATAGTCCTGATGTCAGGTTTTCAGAAAATTGCAGATAACTATCTAGCACTGGTTTAGAGTGTGCAAATGTAGCAATTAAATTTGGCACCATGCCTAACTTAGACTTTACAGCATTGAGTGTGTTAGCCGTATCAGCATCTGCATTACTTACTTTTACAGGTTGAATATTAGCCATCTCTATCCCTTTCTAATATCCACCAGTTGCCGCTTTACCCGTTGCTTTACCTGCCCTAAGCACTGGATAATGCTGGATAAAAACTAAGTCCTGTTTCGCATTCGGAGAATGGCAAACTGCACAGGCATCATTTGGAAGTACATCGGCTTTTATTTTTAACGATTTAAAATCCTCATTGGTAAATCTAAAAAAGCCCCAGTTTCCAGGGTTGTTTGCAAAACGAGCCTTACTCTTTACCATTGCTTCTAGGCCAATGTACTCACCTTCAAAGTAACCATTGCCAGAGAAGCTTGTTTTGCTGCCTACACTCACCAACTCTTTAACGACGACAGTGCCATCCCTAAACTCACCTTTATTTTTCCAATGTGCCCAACTTATTGGATCTATATACACATTATGAAATTCTGGAAACGCGGCTTGCCCATTATTCATATCATTGGGTGTCAATGGTGCGCCAATGAATACCCACTCTCGATACCCAGTGGGTCTTACTAATGAAC
Organism: Methylophilaceae bacterium; assembly: GCA_050301935.1. Taxonomy (GTDB): domain Bacteria; phylum Pseudomonadota; class Gammaproteobacteria; order Burkholderiales; family Methylophilaceae. The sequence goes on from JBNLAC010000008.1 coordinate 35,261, forward strand.
CCTTGTTATCAAACTTAGCTATATTTTGTTTGATAGGCTGAGCTGCCTCAGTTTTTGTTCCCATAATTAATGCAGTTGTCAGCGCAATAACGGCAACTATGAATAATCCCAGCCGAAGCTTGAACATACTTCTCGTTTGTGTTGAATACATCATCATCTCCTAATTAATAAAAAATTGCCCAAGAGGACAAAGCAATCATCTATTAATCAAGAAATAAAAATGTATAAATCGTCTGTAGATTTATACAGTTAGTCTCTTTTTACAAATAAAATAACTTATATAAAAGTTAAGCTAAAATAGATAACGATATGGTTTTGTTTGCAGAATTAATCGCCATGTTTTTGATTACATTGCAGCTGATGCCACTGACCTACGTCAATATAATAGGTTACAAAATGACGACCTAATAAGTGTGATTTTTTAACTTTGCTGGCAATTTTATTCCATGCTTTATATTCAGGTCTGCTATCCAGCAAGTGAAAAAGTACTTCCTGATGCCCAAGCTCTTTGGCCCAGTCCATCATAGTTTTAAATACGGATATTCCTGCACCCCAAAATTTGCTAGCTAGCACAATAGCTAACTCATAACCATCATCATCTGGTTGAATACCACACCAGCCTGCTAACTCATGATTGATATAAATAGCGCTAATACGACAACCTACTCGCATATCTATCTCTAACTTACTCTTAACCCAGTCCTTGATAGTGCGGGTATTAAAAGCCTCATGCGCAACCAAATGTGTCCTAAGCGCTGGTTCATTTAATACACAAAGCCAGTCATCTGTGTTAACTTCTTCAAAGCTCACATAGCTAATCTTATTCATACAACACACCCCACTGACTAAATCTATTATTAACCAACTAAGCAGTCTGATACAGGCAAATCAACTGCCGGGCTATTTTAATCGCATCTACTAAAATACTTTTAAATAGCAGCTAAACGAACAACAAAAACAATGCTATCCTCGCAATGCAATGAATACATTTCTAATAAATTTAAAAAGATATATTTATAACAATGACTAGTGCGCAGTGGTTTGCTTTAGTGGGTGGGCTTTTGTTAGTGATGGGATTTACCAAAACGATTATACAGCGCTCACCTGTCACTTCCTCAATGATTTACCTTGCTGTTGGACTGTTAGTAGGACCTACAGTTTTACATTTATTTCACTTTAATCCATTAAAGCAATCTGCATTGTTAGAAATCTTAACGGAAGTGGTCGTACTTATTTCGCTGTTTTCTGCTGGCGTAAAAATGCCCACACCGTTTAAGTTTAACCGCTGGCAGAATCCTATATTATTGGCATCCGTTTCAATGGCGATTACTGTGCTCCTTGTTGCTGCATTTGCGCACTACTATCTAGGTTTACCAATTGGCGCATGTATTTTACTTGGTGCTATTTTGGCACCGACAGATCCTGTATTAGCCACTGATGTTCAAACACGCCATCATGGCGATAACGACAGCCTTCGCTTTACACTCACCAGCGAGGCAGGCATGAATGATGGTAGCGCCTTCCCATTTGTCATGTTAGGTTTAGCACTGTTGGGCTTGCATGAAGTGGGCGATTATGGCGTTAATTGGCTACTAATTGACTTGCTGTGGGCAACAGTAGTAGGAATTGCCATTGGCGTTGCAGGCGGTAATGCGTTAGCCCGTATCAGTTGGAAGTTACGCAGACCTCCGTACACAAATACATTATTTGATGATTTCCTTGGTCTTGGTTTAATTGGCTTTGTCTATGGTGTGACTGTAATGCTGCATGCTTGGGGCTTTTTAGCCGTATTTTTTGCCGCAGTTGCTCTACGCCAAACAGAGTCAAAACTGGCAAAACTGACGCATATCAATATCCATGAAACCGAATCGCAAGCAATAGAGGAACCTACTGTCAGTGAAAGCTCACTTATCTTCAAAGAGCATTTGGAGAGGCTATCGGAGCTTGTATTGATATTGCTCATCGGCGGTACATTGTTCATGAACTCATGGAGCTGGCATGCAGTGGCTGTCGCAATGTTCTTATTTATGGTTGCGCGTCCTGTTAGTGTCCTCATCACATTGATCGGTACCAAAACAAGCTGGCGTATTAGAGGGCTAGCTGGATGGTTTGGGGTTAGAGGTATAGGCTCTTTATATTATTTGATGTATGCCATTCAACATGGACTACCTGAAAAGCTAGCATTACAACTGATACAGATCACACTGATTGTAGTTACCTTATCCATCCTTATACATGGACTTAGTGTTAAACCGTTGATGCAACGCTTTTGGCGGAAGGAGTAACAGTAGATTTAGCAAATACTCTAGTTCATTTAGACAAGTTATCTGAGTATCTGAACATTTAGCTGCTTACTTGTCATCAAAAACTATTTCACTGCGTTTATACTTTCACTTGAATAAAAAAAGGTGATGATGATGCGTCCAAAAAAACTAGCCTTTGCAATACCTACCATCCTCTGTACTTTGCTATTTACCAGCATAGCTTGGTCAGAGGGAAGTCTAAAAGAACGCATCCAGGATTTCAGAGCATCACGTCAAAATAATAATAGTGCGTTAACTGCTGGTGACTACACTTTCAGCCTGAGCAGACCCAACAACAATAGGCAGTACATGGTGCACATACCCAAAAGCTATAAACCTAGTCAACCTACACCGCTTGTGTTATCACTACATGGAGGCGGTGGCAACATGGAATATCAAGCCACAGATAAATACTATCATCTTATTTCTAAATCTGAAGAAGCTGGGTTTATCGCGGTTTTTCCCAATGGTTATAGCCGCTTCCGCAGTGGAAAACTGGCCACATGGAACGCGGGAATATGTTGTGGAAAGGCAAGAGATGAAAATAGTGATGATGTAAGCGTGATAAAAGCGGTGGTTGCCGATATAAAAAGACGCGCTAATATCGATAGTAATCGCATTTATGCCAACGGCATGTCGAATGGTGGCATGATGTCATATCGTTTGGCTTGTGAACTAACGGATACATTCGCAGCCATTGCCTCAGTTGCTGGCACTGATGGTACAAAAATCTGCAACCCTAGCCGCCCAATTTCTATCTTACATATTCATGCACTTGACGATGACCATGTACTATTCAATGGTGGCTCTGGTGTTAAATCGAAAACCCACGCAGATTTTGTTCCTGTGCCAGATACCATCCAAAAGTGGGTGCGCATCAATGCATGCAAAACTACCCCACAACGCGTATTAGAGGTTAAAGGTGCCTATTGCGATGTATATGCACAATGCCAAAATAACACGCAGGTAAAACTCTGTGTAACGGAAACTGGTGGTCACTCCTGGCCTGGGGGCACCAAGATTCGCGGTGATGCAGCTGGTTCAACCGCTATCAAAGCAAACGACATTATTTGGCAGTTTTATGAAGAGAACCCCAACACTCCTCATCAGTAGGAAGTGATATATCTTATTTTGTATATGCCGTGTGGTATATACCGATATAGGTACATCAGTAGATTTTTTATTGACTTGATGAGCGCACAATACGTCTCATGATAAAGCGTTTCACAAAGAAGAGCTTTATAGATTACAAACTAAATGACAAGGAGAGACGAAATGAAAACACTATCACTATTAAGCGCACTATTATTAAGCGTATCAATCAATGCTTATGCGGCACAAGGTGAAAGCCAAGCAGCAGTTGGCACACAAAAAGTTTATCTAGCAGATGCTTCACAAGCTGATAATGACGTAAACAACGCATTAAGACTTAAATTCATCAGCAGAAGGGCTGCACAAAACCCAGCTGTAAAAAACAAAGATGCATATGGTGCAGATGATGAATGGGTTGGCGCAACCTATGTAGATGAGCAAGAAGAAAAAGCAGGTAATAGACTAAACAGACAATTCCGCAGCAAAAGACCACACATCAACTATCAGTTTGATTAATGGTAGGTTCAAATAAAAAACGGGCATTTGCCCGTTTTTTTTCATCGCGACTTAGGTTTTACTGCTGAGTTTTCTGCATAAATTGCACCATGTCATCAAGTAAAGTGCTGCTTCCTCTAAACGGCTTTGCTAATTTAGCAACCATATCCACATGTCCGTAACTTGGATATTCTACAACTTGAACTTGTCCATTTTTTTCCTCAATGGCATTCGCTAAATTTATTGAATTTTTTGGCCAAACAGTATCATCTTTAAGTCCAACCAAAAGTAGTGTCGGCTGATTATCGCCTGTTACAAAATTGATAGGTTGCGATTGCCACCTAGTTTCTTCTGGCCCAAAAATATTTTTCAAACGATTGGACTGTAATGGCAAAAAATCATAAGGACCGGCAAGCCCTATAAAAGCGCGAAACTGGTTTGGCTTTAAATCGACTGAGGCTAAATAGTCTTTATTCAAATTTAACATCATGCCGATATGTGCGCCTGCAGAATGACCCACCACAAAAATATTATTTGGATCACCACCATAATCTGCAATAGATCGTTTTACCCACTGACCAGCTCTCACAGGGTCATGCATAAATGCTGGGAACTTAACATCTGGAAACACCCGATAATCTGGAATGACCGTTAAATAACCTTTTGATGTAAAAGCCTCAGCTACAAATAAATAGTTATCTTTATTACCTGAGTCCCATCCGCCACCATAGTAAAAAAGCACAACTGGTAATGGTTTATCACTTTTATTTTTAGGGATATAAAGATCAAGCTTTTGGCGACCTAATTCGCCATAAGCTATATCCTCCTTGATGTTGTACTGATCTGTTGGGATAATTGAATTTAATAATTTAACTGGAGAGCATGCGCTAATTACTGCTGCAAAAAATCCAATTGAGACACGTTGAATTGTAGACATGAAATTAGTATCCATATATTTGACCATTGAGCTTTTGGTGTAAGAGTATGTGTAAATAAATCGATTAATTGAAATCACATCGGGTAAGCTATGCAGGGGCACTACTTTAAAACCGCTTACAGCATTTGTATGTCAAATAGAATTGAGGATAGTTCTATTATTTGCCTAATTTTTATAGACTGAGCTTGGAAGTAGGCAGGCCAAGCAAGTGCCTGACCAGTAGCATGTAGAAATTACATCGTGAACTTTACAAACAAGTCTTGAGCTGCTTATTAACTGATTACATGCAGACTTGTTCAGTAGTTAAAACTATTAGTCGGAACGGTAGGTAACTTCTCTTTTTTAGGTTTTTTTACTTCTTTATTACTTTTCTGGCCTTTACCCATGATATTTCCTTTATAAATGAAAGACTCTATCATCAAAGGCTTATGCCAAAATTAAGGTGAATTACTTTGTATGCTTTGGCATCATTCTCAATAAAGTATTATCGCGCATCACATAATGATGAAACAAAGCGGCAACTGCATGTAGCCCAATTAAATAATAACCAACCACGCCACCTGTTTCATGAATCTCTTTAAATAAATCACCTAGTGCTTTATTCTCGCCCATCAACGCAGGTAACTCTAACCCGAAAAAAGGAATAACTTTTCCTTTAGCGCTTAACATTAACCAACCGAGTATAGGTAAACCAATCATTAATAAATATAGCAGCCCTTGCACAGCCTTTGATAACAAATGTTGCCATCTTGGTGGCGTTGGTACGATGTCAGGACTTTTGCCTTTGACAATAAAAAACAAACGTACCCAGATTAATATGAACACACAAAGTCCAAGCATAAAATGCCACATCTTCAGTGCTTCTCGTGGGTCACTGCCTTTAGGGTAAATTTCTCTAAGTTCAATGCAGGCGTAAACAGCCACTATTAATAAAAACATCACCCAATGCATTGCAATTGAAATTGAGCTATAGCGATCTGAAGATTGACTTAATTGCATAACACACCTTTGGCATTTGGAGAATCACAGCAAATTTTATAACATTTCATCATGTTATTGATTCTCTTGTATTCAAAATTATAAAGCTAACCTTGTACTGAGCAGGGCTAAAACAAAAAGCCCGCTATTTCAGCGGGCTTAGTTTTACGTAGCATTAAAAGAGGGTTTAATGCTTAGCGCAAATGGGGCAAGTACATCCAAACTGATGAAACGGCCAGAATGCTTGCACCTGTGTTCTTTTAAAATGCATTATTTGTTCATTACGTACATTGTTACTTCAAAACCAAAACGCATTTCTGTAGCTGCTGGTGTTGTCCACATAATATTTCTCCTTGTGTTAGTTCCGAACTGACTTCTTGTCTTGTTCGTATAATTCTATTATCCATGTTTCACAAAAAATCACCCTATGCCTGTTCATGAACCTACTATGCGTAAAATCATGAGTACGGCATCAGTTAGATCACTTTACACATTCATTGTGTAAATTTGAACCATGCGCATAGATAACCATCTTATATTTTTTGAATTTTCTTACCTCATATGCCACCCATTAATATCGTTTGGTTCAAGCGTGATTTGCGTATTCATGACCACGCCGCACTTTCAAACGCGATAAAAAATGGGCCTATATTAGCGCTTTATTGCTGGGAGCCTGCGATGTGGCAAGCAGAAGATGCCTCATTATCACAGCAAGCCTTTGTTGGTGAATGCCTTAAATCACTGAGAACAGCCTTAAAAGGACTAGGCATTACTATGCATATTTCTTCGATGGGCATTATTGAAACCCTGACGTTTCTCATACAAAAGCAATTAATCGCATCGATACATAGCCACGAAGAGACAGGTAATTTAATCAGTTACGGCATTGATAAATCAGTAAAAGAATGGTGTAAAACTCATCAAATAGCGTGGTATGAATATGCTCAAAATGGAGTGGTGCGTAGGCTTAAGTCACGGGATGAATGGCATGCAAATTGGGAGCTTCATATGCAGGCTACTAAGCAAACACTACCTAATGTACATAATAGCCATCCTATCATTCAACTGCCCAAACAAGCTGTCACTAGAGCACGTGGTGAAGACAAACCACTACGCCAAGTTGGTGGCAGGGAACAAGCACTAGAGCTACTCAACAGCTTTCTCAAAAATCGCTCAAGACGTTACCGTGGCGGCATATCTAGCCCGATCAAAGCCAGTGAGGCAAGCTCTAGGTTGTCTCCATATATTGCATGGGGGTGCATTTCAATCAGAGAGGTAGTGCAAGCATGCCGTAATACAGTAGCTGAACTGAGAGCTGGAGGATTGAATACCAAAGACCCACTAATATTAGGCTTAAGGAGCTTTGAAAGTAGACTGCATTGGCATTGCCATTTTATGCAGAAGCTAGAAAGTGAGCCGACACTTGAACAGCAACACATGCACAGCGCCCATGCTGGTATACGAGATGAGCACTATCAGGACACTGAATCCAAAAAGCGATTGATTGCATGGTGTAGTGGACAAACTGGCTGGCCGCTTGTTGACGCTTGCCTTGCTATGCTACGACAAACAGGCTGGATTAATTTTAGAATGCGCGCCATGTTGATGAGTTCGGCCTCCTACTTACTCTGGCTACATTGGCGAGAAACAGGTCTTCATCTAGCGAGAGAGTTTATCGACTATGAGCCAGGTATACATTGGCCACAAGTACAGATGCAGTCTGGATCTACAGGTATCAATACACTTCGCATCTACAACCCAATCAAACAGGCACAAGATCAAGACCCACGCGGGCAATTTGTACGAGAATGGATTCCAGCATTAAGACACGTACCAGATACATGGTTGTTTGAACCATATCGAATGCCAAATAATTTACAACTAAAATATGGCTGTGTATTGGAAAAAGATTATCCACTTCCATTAGTGGATATCCAACAAGCCATGCAGCAGGCAAAATTGCACATTGCAGCAGCCAGAAAAAATCACCTTAAGCAGGATGAAACAAAAAAAGTCTTATATAAACATGGGTCAAGAGCCCGTTCCAGAGATACACAAAGGTCAAAAAAGACAACTACAAAATCACCTGCTCAATATTCACTTTTTTAAACTCTACTTAACTGAATAACTTAGCCCAATGAACAAACCAAACATCATTAAATGGGATATTCCTAATGATCAAAATATGCGTGATAACGATATGATTCAGTGGTTTGCGCAATCGAATAGCAAAACATCACATTCCCTTTCAGAAAACTTCAGAGGCGGGCGTAAACAAGCGCTAATCAAACTTAAATCAGTCAATGGAGAAACTTACGGTAAAACCAGAAACTTTCTCAAAGGTGATGTAACACATTTATCTCCTTATCTAAGACATGGTTGCATTAGCATTCCAGAAGCAGTCAAAGAAGTACGTAAACAGTTTGGCAACCAAGCAGAAAAATTACTTAATGAATTTGCATGGCGTGAATACTGGCGAACAGTGTGGTATGCCTATGGCGATGCCATCATGCATGATATGCAAGCACCTAAGGTAAAACTGGACTTCAACGAGTTACCTGACGACATTCAATCTGCATCAACGGGATTACCGTGTATGGACAGCTTTATCACAGAGCTTGCAGAGATTGGTTATGTGCATAATCATGCCCGCATGTGGTTGGCCGCTTACATAGTCCATTGGCGTCGCATTGATTGGCAACTGGGTGCGCAGTGGATGCACGACCAACTACTCGATGGTGACTATGCGAGCAACCATCTTTCATGGCAATGGATAAGCTCAACTTTCAGCCACAAACCTTACTTTTTCAATCAAGAAAATTTAGCTAAATATTCGCAAAACCAATACTGCGAATCATGCAAAGCACAGTGTCCGTTTAAAGCTAGTTATAGCGAGCTTGAGCAACGACTGTTCGAGCCAAGCCAACGACTTGCCAGAGAATATACTTTGGTTAATGCGGCGGATGTCGACATACCAGTAGGCGATCAAACTTTCGTGTGGGTTCATGATGAAATGCTCAATAGCGAGCACTCACTATTGCAACTCCCTCATAAAAAGCTATTTATTTTTGATCCTGATTACTACCACGATTGGTCAATACTGAGGCTACAATTTATGGCCGACTGCTTATTAGAAATGCCTGATGTAAGTGTTTGGATAGGTAAAACAAGTGCTGTACTTGCACACTTAAAAACCCAGCACATCATCACCCAAGACACCCCAAACCAGCAACTGAAACGATTAGTAGCTGGTTATGGAACCACTTGGCGACCAGAAGAAAAGGTATGTACCAAAACCCTAAGAAAAGAAGACGTTAAAAGCTTTTCGAAGTTTTGGAAAATAGCATCGCAAGATTTTATTGTTAGCGCAGAAAAGCCTCACCCTTTTATTCGTCATCGCAGCTAGAACAGCAACTATTAGCTATTCTATTAGTCGTATGTGCATGGAAAAAAGGCAACTTGAAACACTAAGTATTTTTTATGATGGTAAATGTCCGCTTTGCCTAGCGGAAATTCATGTACTCAAAAATAACAACCAACAGCAGTTACTTACATTTATAGACGTGCATGACAATATTGCATTAGGCGAAACGGTTAGTTGTGATCTAGCTTTAAAAGTAATTCATGCGCAACTAGCCAGCGGTAAAGTGATTAAAGGACCAAAAGTTTTTGAAGAAGCTTATAAGCGCTCTGATCTAACGGTCATGAAATGGTTATTTTCTTTTAAACTATTCCAAGGATTGTATGCCGTTTTCTACCCATTATTTGCTAAATTTAGACATCAGATTTCAAAGCTGATTGGGCCAATTATGTTGAAATTAGCAAAGTATAAATACCCTGAATCATAGCCTCACATAGCAAATACAAAATAACCAATCAAAAGAACGCTTACATGAAATCTAGCAAACGAATTGTTAATGCCAAAAAGCTACTCAATACCAAATGGACGGCTGTTAATCCAATCAATAAAGAAAAACACTTTCTTGTTACAAAACTGATACCACCAGAAACAATAGACCAAACTATCGAGTTTATTGAATTAGAAGCGGTTTTTACTAAACGCTGTCAAATCTTGCCATGGCGTCAACTAAATGACAGTAAATTATGGTTACAAGGCTGGGTTTAGCTTTTAAAGATTACTATAAGCTAACGACTGCTATCTCAATGATAGAAATGATTAAACTTACTCTTTCGGCGCATGATCATTTAATAAATTTTCGCCTTTGGCCGAATGTAGCTCTTCTCTTGCCTTTCTTTCTGCAGCGTAATCCGGAGTTAAATCATCCAAATATTCAGTCTCTTTGCTATCTGATTTAGAGCTGACATTAGCTTTTTTACTTGAAGCACGTTTGCGCGTAGCCATAGTCGACTCAGTCTCGGAATCATTCATGCGTATTTGGTAAATTGGCTCTGGCATAATGATATTAGCCTCATCAAACGCTAATTTACATAAACGTATGGCTTCGCTTCGCACTTTACCGAAATCAAAATTAGCTTGGTCAACCCAGCAATAGAAACGAATGACAACATTAAAATCCCCTAACTCTTGTACAAATGCTTGTGGTTTTGGTTCTTGCAAGATGCCTTCTATCGAGCTAATCGTCTTTAATGCTATACGCTGTGCAACCTTCAAGTCTTGAGCAGAGTCAACGCCTATATCAAATTGAAATCTTCTTTGTGGGTTACGCGTGTAGTTTACAATCACTGCTTTAAAGACCATCGCATTAGGTATACGAATATGATTACCATCAGGTGAGATTAGGATAGTCGCTCTTGTTGTTAGCCTTGCTACATTGCCTAAGTTGCCGCCAATATCGACAAAATCATTAAACTCAAAAGGATTGCGCAAGCTGAGTAGAATACTAGCAATATAGTTCTCAACGGTATCTTTCACAGCAAAACCAACTGCTAAACCAATAATACCTGCTGCGCCTAAAATTGTGCTCAAAAGGCTCGTTGCGTCTAGCAGCGAAAGCGCCATAATCAAGCCAATCAAGATAATGACTAAATGTAAAATCTGACCCAGTAGATTGGCAATAAATCGATTGGGTGCGATTTTGTTGAGCAATCTATTGTTATCGGTAATCCAGCCACCAAACAACCAAAATAAAATAAAGGTAACGATAGCAATAATTAATAATGGTAGACTCTCTACCGAACGATCAATCAAATTTTGAGCTTTATTTATAACAGTAGTCAATCGTTGATCAACTGCCTGGTTTACCTCTAAATTACTTTCAACGGCAACAACTCCCTGCAATTGCTTAGCAAGCTTTACAGCCACATTCTGATTTTTTGATGAATTAACAGAACCAGTCAATGTAACAACACCATTCTTTACTTCTACCGCAACCGCTTTGAGATCATCTAATTCGATAAAAATATCTTGTAGGCGTTTGGCAATCTTGCTGTCTGGCACATTCGCACCATCAATATTAATTGCATTATCGGTAATTGATTGCTGTGTTCCAATATCGCTCGCAATACCATTAGCCTCACCAGCATACGAAGCTGACGATAAAAAGAATGCTGTCACAGCAATAAATAAAGCGATACCTTTTTTCATGTTTTTATCTATCCAATTGAATGTTTAAAGATCCGTTTTTTGGGTTGAAATTCGTATAGCAGATTTTGAATCATCCGCATTTGAAAATGCCTTTTGTTTAGTTTAAGACCACTTTCAACAGTATCCATTTGATATGGATTATCAAAGCACGCAAAGGTTTATCACACGTGTTTATTTTTTTGATAATATTCAGCTATTAACACTAATAGTTACAATAGTTGTGGCGTAATTCTGGCGTCAAATTAAGCTGTTCCCTTTCACTTTTTAAAGCTTGAAACAAATGGCAAAAAGAAACCCAAAAAACAATAAAATAATCAACTATATTTGTAACCATTCTGACGATAGCATTACAAAAAAACTAGAACTCGTTTATCTAGATCGTGATCACGACCTTTACGCAAACTACAAAAAAATCAATTACATATACTTCCCTGTCACATCGATTATAGCAATATTAAATCTGCTGGAAGATGGCTCTTCACCAGAAATTGCCACCATTGGCATTGATGGTGTAGCTGGCATTGATTGTTTTTTTGGAAACTATTGTGAAACTAAAAGGCTAATCACGCAAAGTTCTGGTTATGCTTATCGGCTCACTGTTGCCGAAGCAATTAATTACTTTGAAACGGATAAACAGTTTCAGAAAGTGATACTCAAATACGCTAACTTTCTATTCACACAGGCATCACAGATTGCGGCCTGCAATCGTTATCATAATATTGAGGAGCAATTAAGCAGATTTTTATCCACGAGTATGGATCGATGGAACAAAAACCGCATTAGCCTGACACATCAAAGAATAGCTAATTTATTAGGCGTTAGGAGACCAACGATATCAGAGGCATCAGCAAAGCTATCGGAGAAGAAAATCATCCATTACCATCGTGGATGCGTGACGATATTAGACCAAGACAAGCTAAACGATAAAGCTTGCGAATGCTATAACATCATCAAAAGCGAAGCTGATAAAGTGTATATCGTTTAAACGAAATCAATCCGCTGAACAAATTTTAAAAGATCATCAATCGGCATATTTTCTTGCAATAACTGGTCCATGTTTGATTCGTCGTTATTCAGATAGTAATAGCCCATATCCCAATGCGTAAATTTTCGATCATTGATTATGCCTTTTGAGAGTAGCTTAACTTCATGATGGCGTTCATCTAGACATATCCTCTGATATAAAGCGGCAATTTCTTCACTAATACCCTCAATGTACTGAAATATATACACACCATCAAAAACCAGAATGCCTGTAATATTTTTATCTTTATTATGTTGCCGCGATGTGCTGACAATTTTACTGAAATCCATTGGCGTATATTTAGCTTGATTAAATATACTTTTATAAGCAATGAACACCAAATCTTCCATATATTAACGACTCATGTATTAATGATGTCGCATCATAACCGCAATTATTCAAATAGTTTTGTACGCTAGCAGACTAAACAATAATATTTTTTTCAATGAGATGATTTAGTCGTTTTTTTACCAATCAGATGGATTAAATTGAAAAGTCAGCCCATCATTTTTCAATGCTCCTCAAGCCATCATAAGCGTAAAGCTATCATGCTATACTCGCCACAACTTCAACACTTAACAACTTCAGCAGATTAACAATATGGTGCAATACAACCCAAAAGACTGGATTACCTTTATCTTCCGCTTTCATGAATCAGATACGTTTAGGCAACTGATTCCGATGATGATATTAATTGGATTTTATTCAGGTGTCATTGCTTACCTTGAGATTGAGTATTGGCAGCTTTCCGCACAAAGCCATGTTAAAAACATCCCTTTGTTACACACCACAGTCGGGTTTGTACTATCGCTGTTATTGGCTTACAGAACTAATACAGCATATGAGCGCTGGTGGGAGGGCAGAAAATTATGGGGTGCATTAGTCAATAACAGCCGCAATTTGGCGCTAAAAATATCCGCCTACTGTGCAGATGAAAGCGACCGTGACTTTTTCAAAAAAGCTATCCCCACCTATGCGGCGGTACTGGCTGAACATTTAGGCAATGAAGAAGTGAGCCAGATGCTATTTGAAGGGTTAGATTTAGCCATCGACCACAAAAAGCACAGCCCGAACCAAGTGGCAAAGCTATTATTCCAGCATGCTAACCAGCTATACACATCGGGCAAAATCACCGGTGAACAGTTTTATATTATCAATGCCGAGCTACAATCGTTTACCGATATCTGCGGTGCATGTGAACGCATTAGAAACACACCGATTCCATACTCTTATAGCGCATTTATCAAAAAATTCATCTTCTTTTACATCATGACACTGCCGTTTGGCTTTGTATTCAGCCTCGGCTATTACGTCATTCCAATAGTCGTATTTATCTTTTACGTGTTAGCTAGTTTAGAGCTAATTGCAGAGGAAATTGAAGACCCGTTTGGTTATGATGAAAATGATTTACCCACCAAAAAAATGGCAGCCAATATTAAAAAGCACGTAGAAGAGTTATTTTCATAGACTAGCATGTCGCGTAGCGGAACCTACCTAGACTATTAATGATGGTTTCTAATCCGCAGTAGTTGTCTGATTACGACCATCGTTTTTAGCACGATACAGCGCATCGTCTGCACGAGAGAATAGGTGGTCGCTACTCTCTTTTAAGTCGTACTCAGCAACACCAATGCTCACTGTGATTGGCTCTGTCGCCTCAATCGCACTTGCTAGTTTCTCAGCTGAGAGTTTGCGAATTTTTTCCGCAACATTATAAGCAGATGCTGCATCGCAGTTTGCTAATGCAACGATAAACTCCTCACCACCCCAGCGGCATACAGCATCACAAGCGCGAACACTATCATGTAATATCTCTGCCATTTTCTCTAAGACCACATCGCCTTTTAAGTGGCCTAATTCGTCGTTCACTTTTTTAAAGTGATCAATATCAATCAATAGAATACTCAGTGATTCTTCCGAGCGCTCGGCTGACCTCAGCATCTGATTAAACACTGGCTCAAAACCTTGGCGACTGGCTAAATCCGTTAAGTAATCCCTAGTTAGCAACTCACGCAGCTCTAACTGGTGCCGTTGAATAAGATAATGGATTAACCAACCAATAACAAAGGTGACTAATGCGCTTAACAATAAATTAACCCACAAAGCCTGCAGCATAGTGGCATGCTCTGTGTGCGCTTCCTCAATCACAATATACCAATCCAGCTCATCAACATAACGGGTATTAACAAAGACAGGATGCTCACCATTATTGTAGGTAAAACTATTTAATGGCTTGTCCAATAATTGTTGGCTAATAGCCTGCATTCCAGTCATATCATGCAGTGATTTTGCTTTTGAGAAGTGCGTACCATGTAACGTCACCTCGCCTTGTTTATTCACAAAATAAACGTTTCGGTTAAACTGTTGCTGATATTCGTCAATGCGGTTGCGAATAATCTCAGATGCCAAACCTACGCCAATAACACCCAAAAGTTGATGGTTGTAGTCATAGATCTTATGATTAACAAAAAAGTTAGTCCTATTCGGATCTGCCGTGTCGGCATCCATATTGATATCGTAATCAGCTTTGGCATTAATTGCTTTGTAGTACCAAGCATCTTTAGGGTCTTTTGGACTAACCTTTTTTAACACCCCGCTGCTGTGATAATAACGATGCGTCTTATCCGAAATAAAGAAAGAAGTAATAGTGTGATACTGCTGCTGAATCTCATTCAAATAATTGACGATAGGCTGACTGTTTTTTTCACCACTCAAAATCCAATCTCGCACAAACGTATCTTTTGACATAACAGAAGAAATCAACACAGGGCTGATTAGATCATGCTGCACATGGGAATAAATATTATCGCTGGTTAATGGCAGGCTATCAGTACGAATACGATTTTGTATCGACTTATTAGCCAAGTAATAACTAATCAAACTTGTTGCTGCAAAACTAATTAACAATAACAAACTGATAGCAATCACCAATAATCGACTATAGTTTTGTTCTACTTTTATTTCTGTTGTCATCAATACTTTCTAGTTATTACCAGCTTTGGCCAAGAGTCTAAGTTTACTGTTATTTAATCAACAATTACATCATAAATTATCGGTTTTTTATCAGGAAAATAGCTGGCTAATCAGGCTTTGTTTGATGGTTAAAGATTGTTGCTATACTGAGTAACTATGTGTATTAGCTACATCAGCAATATGAGAGGTGTTTAGATTTGCTGCCGATGCGAATTTTTATAGTCTGCATGGTATGCACGATTTAACTTTTTAAATCCATACCATCATCTTCTGGCGCTTCATGCGGTTTTTAGACTCCAACCAGATCAGATGATTTTTGATGGCAACGGGGTTTTTTAATTGATTGTTTTTAATGTAATCAGCCACCGCTGTGTTTTTAAGCTGGCTATTCATCTGCGCTTGTAGCGTTGCGCGTCTTTCATTATTCACTTTGGCAGCCATTATCGTGGCAACATACACGCTCAATGTTGTAAAAATAATTAGCAGAAATGTATGGATCATTATTCTATTCACTAATTCAATCCCCTTTATTATTAATGGGCAAAAACAATAATTTTTATGATGTTGATAGGGTAATCAATGACGCGGATGGATAGAATAGGAA
>JBNLAC010000009.1:0-51114 GCA_050301935.1 Methylophilaceae bacterium
GCCATCTGTTGATGTGTTATTCGATTCAGCAGCCGATAACGCAGGTAAAAATGCCATCGGCGTGATTATGACTGGCATGGGTAAAGATGGCGCAGCTGGGATGGCTAAAATGAAACAAACTGGCGCGTATAATTTTGCGCAAGATGAAGCAAGCTGCGTGGTATTTGGTATGCCCAGAGAAGCAATTGCACATGGCGGTGTACATGAAGTACTGCCACTTAATGAATTACCCAAAGCGGTATTTGAACAATTAACCGCAAGTGGCACTAGAGCATTGAGGGTGTAGTTTTAGAATAAACAATACTTTTTGCTGTTTATTCTGCATTAAGGTTTTTGGCTATTTGGCCGATAATTTAGATGATAACAAGTGAATTTATATACGTTTTTTGCACTGCAATTAAACGTAAATCAGAATTTTTAATGGAGTAAAGCATGGCAGACCCTAATACAAAATTTCTAGTGGTTGATGATTTTTCAACGATGCGCAGAATTGTGAGAAATCTACTTAAAGAGCTTGGCTATACCAATGTTGAAGAAGCAGAGGACGGTCAAGATGGATTAAATAAGCTCAAAGGTGGTGATTTCGATTTTGTTGTTTCAGACTGGAATATGCCCAATATGGATGGGTTGACCATGTTACAGAATATACGCAAGGATAGTGCTTTAGCATCTTTGCCAGTATTGATGGTGACAGCAGAGGCGAAAAAAGAAAACATCATCGCTGCAGCACAAGCTGGTGCTAATGGCTATGTCGTGAAGCCATTTACAGCGGCAACACTAGATGAGAAGCTGTCAAAAATATTTGAGAAGCTCGGACAGTAAAGGGCCAGACAATGAGCAAAAGTCAGAAAAAAACAACTCAAAGTACAACAGACGATTCTACGCTTGAAGATGCAAAAACAGTGAAAGTAAATGAAGACGATATGTTGCACCGGATTGGTCAGATGACCAGAGGTTTGCACGATAGTTTACGTGAGCTTGGTCTGGATCAAATGATTGAAAAAGCAGCACAAGAAATCCCTGATGCTCGAGATCGTTTAAACTATGTTGCGACAATGACAGAGCAAGCCGCTGATCGTGTGTTAAATGCGACAGATATTGCAAACCCCCTGCAAGATAATATCATTGATAAAGCTGCATCTTTAGAAGCGAAGTGGAAAGAGGTGATGAAAACACCATCACTTAAGTCTGAATACAACGAAACAGCAGAAGAGACATTAGTTTTTCTAAAGCAGGCAGTTGAAGACTCCAACGCTACCAAAGCACAATTGCTAGAAATCATGATGGCGCAAGACTTTCAGGATTTGACTGGGCAGGTGATTAAAAAAATTACCGAATTAGCGCACTCTATTGAAAAAGAGTTGGTTAGAACTTTGGTTGATTTTGCACCGAACAAGCCAGTATTGGCAGCGGTAGAGAGTGATAGCTTACTCAATGGACCGCAAATCAATCCTGAAACATCTGCCAATGTAGTGACAAATCAAGAGCAGGTTGATGATTTGTTAGATAGCCTAGGCTTCTAGTGAGGAGTATTTGAGGATGATATTCTCATCCTCAAATACTTTTCTAACCCTTTAACACCACATATCTCTGAGGCCTCAGAGAATCAAATACCGATAATAAGCCCTCTTTTACCGCTTTATTCCACGCATCCTTTTGCCTAAAGTTTGACGATAATGAGTTATTCGTCTTTGAATGAGTAATGAAGGGATAGCAAATGGCAGAACAACCAGAAGTTCTAGAGGCAGGTGTAGAAGAAGCTACGCCAAAAAAATCCAATAAAAAACTCATCATTATCATTATTGCAGTTGCCGTTGTTTTGATAGGCGGTGGTGTTGCTGCTTGGCTAATGATGGGAGATAAGCCCGCAGAAGAGGGTGAGCATGCTGAAGCTGAAGCGCATGAAGAAGTGCCTATTTCAGAGCCAGTTTTCGTCAAACTGGATACTTTTACCGTGAATTTAAACCCAGAAGAGGGTGAGAAATACTTACAAGTGGATATCACACTCAATGCAACGGACGCAAACGATGCTGAAGTGCTAGAGAAATTTATGCCGCAGGTAAGAAACCGTATTTTAATGGTTCTAACGAGCAAGCTGCCCAGTGAAATTACGGATATGGATGGTAAAAAGACATTGAGTGCGGAAATTACTGAGCAAGTCAATGAGCCTTATGTCGAGGGTGGGAAGCCTTTAAAATTTTCAGAAGCTTTCTTTACTTCATTTGTGATTCAATAGTCTTAAAGATTCGATATTATGTCTGAAAGTTTTTTATCTCAAGACGAAGTTGACGCACTGTTAAAAGGCGTCAACGGGGATGAAGATGAGGCAAGTAAAGAGGAAATAGACCCATCTGAGGTCCGTCCTTATAACTTGGCCACGCAAGAGCGTATCGTGCGTGGTCGCATGCCGACATTAGAAGTCATCAATGAGCGTTTTGCACGGTTATTACGCATAGGATTATTTAATTTTCTTAGACGTTCGGTAGAGGTCTCAGTTGGACCTGTGCGTATCTCTAAGTATAGTGATTTTATTCGTAATCTGGTTGTGCCAACGAATCTTAATTTGGTGCACATGAAGCCTTTGCGTGGTACAGGGCTGATGGTGATTGATCCTTCTTTGGCCTTCCTCATGGTCGACAATATGTTTGGTGGCGACGGTCGCTTTCACACACGTGTTGAAGGTCGAGAATTTACTCAAACTGAGTTGCGTATCATTCTGCGTGTTGTTGATATTCTCTGCGAGAATTATGCCAAATCTTGGGAGCCTGTATACCCTGTCGAGTTTGAGTATATCCGCTCAGAAATGAATACACAGTTTGCCAATATTGCTACACCAAATGAGATTGTCGTGGCGATCACATTTAATGTTGAACTTGGCGAGATGGGTGGCGATATGCATTTCTGCTTCCCCTATTCCATGTTAGAACCACTCAAAGATTTATTAACTTCCAGTTTGCAAGGTGAGGTGCTTGGCGTTGATAAGCGCTGGGTGCGTTTGATGACGCAGCAAATCCAAGCCGCAGAGGTAGAAATTGTGGCGGATTTGGCAAAACAAACATTAACGTTACATGAAGTGCTGGATCTTAAAGTGGGTGATGTTATCCCACTATCGATCAGCGAAGAAGTTGATGCAGTTGTGGATAACATCCCCGTCATGCGTTGTAAATATGGAGTATTCAATAGTCAATATGCATTGCGCGTACAGAAACTATTGAGGTCGAATGCAACTGAATATATCAAAGGAGAAAACAATGGCGACTGATAATGAAGAAGTCGTAGAGAACACTACGGAACAGGCTGCGCCAGAAGCTGAAGCAGATTGGGGCGATGCTATGGCCGAACAAGCAGCAGCAGAAGCGGAAAGTGCAAGTGAAGGTGAGGCTGACTGGGGTGACGCTATGGCTGAGCAAGCGGCTTCAGATAATGCAATAGCAGCAACCAAAGCTGAGGCACAAGTATTCACTGAGTTAAGTGGTAAAAATATCGAGACGGGTACAGAGAACGATATCGACTTTATTCTGGATATTCCAGTTCAGCTCACAGTAGAGCTTGGACGAACCAAAATAGCAATTAAAAACCTACTACAGTTAGCGCAAGGTTCTGTTGTTGAGTTAGATGGTTTGGCGGGTGAACCGATGGATGTATTGGTCAACGGTTGCTTAATTGCACAAGGTGAAGTCGTTGTAGTGAACGATAAATTTGGTATTCGCTTGACTGACATTATTACACCAGCAGAGCGAATTCGTAAAATCAACAAATAGTACTCAAACTAAGGTGAATATGCGCATATTACTAACAGGCTTTATAGGTCTTATTTATCAACCTTATACCTATGCTGCCACTGAAGTTCCTGTGTCATCCACGGGCAATATCCTGAAGATGGCCTTGGGTCTAGCTGTAGTGTTGGCTGTGATGGCGCTACTTAGCTGGGCTGCTAAACGGTTTCTACCAAATGGCATGAGTCAGCATTCTGCAATTAAGATGGTTGGTGGCGTGAGTGTAGGTTCACGAGAACGCGTAGTAGTGCTTGAGGTTGCTGACCGTTGGCTTGTAGTTGGTGTTGCACAAGGGCAAGTGAGTGCAATTGCTAATTTGGAGGTTGGTTCTGATGAGTTAGCTGATGCCGTTTCAAAGCAAGATACACAAGCGCAATCAAATAAAGCAATACATCCTGCATTTAGTAATCCAATCGTGAAACCATTTTCTGCTTGGCTAAAACGATCTGCACAGAATATTCAATCCAAAAGTAAAGAAAACTAGAGGTCAAGCAATGATAAAAAGCAATAAATACATTGTTACAATTCTCACGCTTTTGGGCATGATGTTACTGCCACTGTCTGTATTGGCAGAAAATAGCTTGCCACTTATCAATAGCACACCGTCTGCATCAGGTGGGCAAGAGTATACATTAAGCCTACAAACACTGATTCTACTTACATCGCTGACCTTCTTGCCAGCTGCTCTGCTCATGATGACAGGCTTCACGCGTATCATTATTGTGTTATCTCTATTGCGTCAAGCAATCGGCACACAGTCTGCACCGCCCAATCAAGTAATGATTGGCTTGGCACTGTTTCTTACCATGTTTGTGATGAGCCCAGTTATAGACAAAATTTATGTAGACGCCTATCAGCCGCTCTCAGAGAATCAAATAAGCATGCAAGAAGCACTGGATAAGGGTGCGGCACCATTAAAAGCATTCATGCTCAAGCAAACCAGAGAAGGTGATTTGGCTTTGTTTGCAAAAATGGCGCAAATAGAAGCAATTAATGGTCCTGAAGAGGTGCCTTTACGTGTGTTGGTACCTGCCTATATGACGAGTGAATTAAAAACTGCTTTTCAAATTGGTTTTGCGATTTTTATTCCATTTTTAATTATAGATATGGTTGTGGCCAGTGTGTTGATGGCGATGGGGATGATGATGGTATCACCAGCCATTGTATCGCTACCATTTAAGTTAATGTTGTTTGTATTAGTTGATGGTTGGCAATTGATAATGGGTTCTTTGGTGCAAAGCTTTTTTTAAACAGAACTGATGAATAGGAAAAAACAAAATGACTCCTGAAGGTGTAATGGATTTAGGCAGAAATGCAATGGAAATCACATTGATGGTGGCAGGTCCTATGCTTGGAACTGTATTGTTAATCGGTTTGCTGGTTAGTATCTTTCAAGCTGCTACCCAAATTAATGAAGCAACACTCTCGTTTATTCCTAAACTTATCGGCGTCTTTTTAGTGCTACTGATTGCTGGACCTTGGATGCTGACTACATTAGTAGATTATATGCACATGGTATTTTCCAGCATACCTGCCATGGCAAACTAGACTGATTAGCTAGTTATGTTGACTATTAGTAGTGAGCTTATCAATAGCTGGATTATCAGTCTGCTTTGGCCGTTAACCAGAGTGCTTGGTGTCATTGGGACGGCTCCAATATTAAGTGATCGTGCCATACCAATGCGAATCAAGTTAGGTTTTGGCCTGATATTAACACTTATCATAATTCCAACTTTACCTGAAATCCCTACATTTGAAATCTTCTCACTACAAGGTTTGCTTATTCTAGTGCAGCAGTTAATCATCGGCTTGGCAATGGGGTTTAGCGTAAGGCTGGTTTTTGCAGCAGTGGGGATTGCAGGTCAGCTCATTGCCATGACTATGGGACTAGGCTTTGCGACCTTTTTTGACCCGCAGACTCAAGGTCAAAACACTGCAACCAGTCAATTTTTGACCACCTTGCTGATGCTGATATTTTTAAGCCTTGATGGACACTTGATGATGGTCAGTGCCCTCGTTAATAGTTTTGTCTCCATGCCAATAGCTGTTGACGGAGCGAGCATTAGTCCAGAAAAAGTTGCTATGTGGGGCGAAACTATCTTTACCACAGGCGTCCTGCTAGCACTGCCTGCGGTAACCGCATTACTTGTCACAAATATGGCTTTAGGTATCTTAACCAGAACAGCACCGCAGCTCAATTTATTTGGTATAGGTTTTCCATTAACATTGTCTATCGGCTTCTTGGTGTTGGCATTGGCGCTATCTGGCATGCTCATGCCGATGAAAAAAATTGCGCAAGATGGATTAGCCTATATGGAAGAAATTGTTACACCAGTGGCTACAACCAGTAAATAACGCTAGATGTTTAGCGTTTTCTTATCATTGTATTTTCCCAGCTATGATAGAACTCGCGACTGACAGATAAAAAATAATTTAACAAATCCTTATTCGAGAAAACACCTTGTATATCGGCTATATTGGTGCGGTAACCCTCGGGTGTTTTATCGTATTTCCTCTGATAGATCATAACTATCTTGGCTATTTTTATTCTGATTTGGATCTCTTCGTCAAGAATGTTGATTTTCTGAATTGCTTGTTGATAGCGCTTTAATATGGCTTCTTCTATAGTGGTAATAAATGCACTATCAACATCTTGCCAAATACGTGTCAGCTCTTTGGTATGTTGCGGAAGATGATTTAATTTTGGCGTGTTTTCCACCATAGAGCCTTCATGTGCATGTTGCCAATAGCTAAAAAATTGCCTGACTAAATTGACACAGAAGGTATAGTTTTTTTTGTCTACATCCAACAGAAATTTTGTCGATGCTTCACGGTATGCATCTCTATTTGGCGGAATATCGTAAAGGTGCTGGGCAAATTGTTTTAAATATTGTTGACTATTATCAATGAATGTTTGGGTTTTATTGGTATGGTGAATATGTTCTATATAGCTATTCAGAGCATTGATTAGACTTGGCGCAATATTGAGTGCTTCATTAATTTTTATAGCAAGTAGACGTAGTTCGACATTGTCAGCAGTAATTGCTTGTATGAGAAACGCAAAAGCATGTCGTTTATTTTCCAGAATATCAGTGGCTTTGTAGGTACCGATATATTTTTTGGACTTTAGGATTAAGTTATTCAAAACCAGCATTGCTTGGCTTGAAATCGTTAATTGATGATTTTTATTCAAAATAAAGAGCTATGAAGCCACAAATAAGATGACTACAAGTATTTCACGGAAATAATCAAGCTGCTAGGCTTAAGCGATTGATTTAACAGTTTTTTACCTACAGATTAAGCTAGTTATTATTTGTAAGCTGCGTAGCAGGCAAAATGACCATCTGGAGTGCTGTCACTTTTATTTAAGCTTAACTCCCCTAGTGGATAGGAGGCGTCCGTTTGTTCATGCGCTTTCGGGTTAAAACGGATTTTAATCAGCTGATTATATGTGCGGTCAAATGGATAGTCATGCATGATTTCCTTGGCTAATTGTTGTGCCGCTTGGCAAATTTGATTTTTTGGAAGCCTCATATTGAGGTCAACGGTAAAGAGTAGTTCTTTGTGAAAGTCATTCTTAACATCGATTGATTGTAGCTTGAATAGCCCATTAGCATATTGATGTTTCTTTATTATAGGTGGCTGATGCATCCAAAAATTGTAAGCGAAATAAGTTAATAGCAACGCGATCGCTGCTGTGCACAATTTCAGTATTGCAGTTAGCTTTGGGTTGTCAATTTTGTTTGGGGGTAACAGAATCAAGCTGAAAATCACTGCAGTTATTGCATCAACTGTAGGAAACAATAAGAAAGGAATTTTGTGTTCAATTGTAAACAGCAAGATAAAAAAAGAGCCTAGGCAGAACAGCCGAAAATAGTTCACAAACCGGTCAGCAGCTTTGTGTAAGAGTAGCAAAGGAACACCATAAATCAGCATGAACGGTATATGTGCAAATGCCCAGTAAAAGGGAAGAGGCAAGGCATATTCTGCAAAGCTAGCACTGACGTTATATAGCGAAGGAAATCTAAGTGATATCGCTAAATAAGCTGCAAGCAAAGCGCTGCTGACAGTAAACAAGCAAAAAATAAATAACCTAAACCACAGAAAACGTCCAAGTTTCTCAGTATTCTTTATGCGCATTTATTTTTGCTACAGTATCCTGTATGTGAGTAAGGGAATAATAACAAAAAAATTAGCTTATCCCTATGATAGTGGAATGTGGCTAATAATGGCTTGAAGATGCAATGAAGCTGAGTAACTATGAACTAGTATTAGCGGATATAGTTAAACAGTGATAGCCCAGTGATTTGTATAAATGACTGTTGCGCTGCTTCTAATACTACCTTTTGCTGTGATAAATCTGAAATAGCCTGTGCATAGTCAAGGTCAACTAATTCAGATAAAGCTTGCGCATATTGCAAATCACGACTAGAGCCAGATTCATTAAGCGCATCTAGCTCATTCAATCGTGTTCCAACAGATGATCTGATATTAGCAACATTGCTAATTGCTGTATCCATATTTGCCAATGCAGTGGCAACTCCATTAGTTACATCTGCGTCAGTCGAGGCGGGGTTATCAAGTATCGTAATTAAATCACTGTAAACACTAAATACATCATTGCCGCCAGCTTGGAAAACGCTATCCCCAGGTACATTCACAACCATTTTACGTTGTGAATCAACCTGCAATTGTTGTTGATTGCTATCACCATTGTAGGTTGCGCCACTTGCGGTAGCGGTAAATGGTGCCGTGTCGCTTTGATAACCAGCATACATATAGTTGCCAGTAGCATCTTTAGTGTTGGCGTAACCTACCAGTGTCTTTAGAGATGCTTTCAAGTTTGTAGAAAGGATCGTTTTTTCGTTTGCACTTAGCGTCCCTGCATTGCCAACTAGATTCGTGCGAGTCGTTACCAATAACTCGGTGATACTGCCGAGAGAGATATCTAATCCAGTTAGGCTAGTATTTGCAACCTGACGATTTTTAGCAAATTGTGCGTTTTGGCTTTGCGAGCTTGATATATTCAATGCACGTGAGGCCGCAATTGGATCATCTGATGGCGTCAATACACGCCTTTCACTAGCAATCTGTTGCAACAATTTTGATTGTTCTGATTGTATTGAGCTAATCTTGGAAATTGCTGACTGATAGATTGTATTGGTGCTAATCCGCATAATCGTAATCCTATTGACCTAAGGAAAGTAGCGTATCGAATAAGGAGCTTGCAATTTGCATCACCTTGCCAGCAGCTTGATATGCTTGTTGGTAACGCAATAGGTTTGCTGCTTCTTCATCCAGATTAACGCCTGATATTGATTGCTGAGCTGCTGTTGTTTGCGCCAGCAAAGCTTCAGCAGCCCTACCATTCACTTTTAGCTCATTGGTTTTGTTCCCAACTTGACTAACCAATTGAGCAAATGCAGCTTCATAACTCATGCTACTGTTGTTCATCGTGCCTTTACTTTGTAATTCTGCCAGCAGCAATGCGTTAACATTGTTCCCACTACCACCTGTGCTATCAGCTGCTGCAATTTTATTAATATCGGTAATCGCTACCGATAATGCAGTTGCGCTGTTACGTGTTGGCTGAATGAGAAATGAGTCCCCTGAAGACATTGTGCCGTTGATAGCAACCCCATCCACGGTTTGCGGCAGGCTGGCGAATGACTGAACAGTATTGTCACTCAAGCGTGTAATATTGTAATTCGCACCATCGTACTGAACACGGTAATCGCTGCTGGTGAGTGATGTTGCGCTAGTAATGGTCGCTGTTAATGAGGCGCCAACGCTATTATTTGAATAGCCATATACCTGTGGGCCTGGGACATTAAACAGTGCTGTGCCTGCAACACCGTTACTATCGTAACCAGCTTGGTGCTGTGCATTAAATGTTGTGGCAAATACAGTTGCAATTTGACCGAGCTGATTTTGAATGCTATCGAGTGAATTGTTTCTGAACTGCAACAACCCACCTAATGCGCCACCAACTATGCTCTTATCATTGAGCTCTGTGGTGACATTGTTTACATAGGCTACTTCCAACTGTGAAGGATTTGCACTTGAGTTAACGGTTTTTAAACCGTAAGCAGTGCCACCAACCGTTAGTGGAATACCATTACCAATAAAAACATTATAGCTACCATCATTTTGCGGCTGTACTTCAGTCTTAACTATTTTGTTCAGCTCAGAAATAATTAAATCACGCTGATCCATCATATCATTTGGCGGATTCAAAGGATCTGCCGCCAACGATTTGCTGATTGTGTCATTTAATTGCGCAATTTGTGATGCGTATGAGGTAACTTGAGTTGTGTAAGCTGTCAGTTGTGTATTTACACCGCTGCGCAAGTCATTCAATCGATTGCCTATATCGGCAAACCGATTGACCAAAGTCTGTGCAGAAGAAAGCATGGCCTGCCTGGTTGCTGCATCACCTGGGTTGGAGGATAAGGCTTGCACACTAGCAAAAAACTGTTGAAAAGATGGTGATAAGCCAGCAGATGAATCTGCCAGAATATTATCAATCTGGGCCATTTGGTTGGCATAGGTGTTAGTAGCACTACTACCACTTTGTGCGCTGTTAAATTGTTTAGCTAGTATTTCACTGTAGCTTCTTTTTATTTGCGTGACTTCTGTACCTTGACCCAGAAATCCATAGCCGTACTTTTGTGACAACGCTGTTGTTTGTACGATTTCTTGGCGTGAAAAACCAGGTGTAGAGGCGTTGGCAATGTTATGCCCCGTCACACTAAGGCCAATTTGTGCTGCTTCTAAGGCAGTTCTGCCAATATTCAATACATTAGTTGCCATAACACATTCTCATGAGTCTCATAGTAGATATAACGGATATAAATGACTTAACTTTAATCATCACGCCGTAACTTTATTAATTACACTGGCTAATTTGTTCGCGTAATTGGGATCGGTTGCATAGCCAGCATTTTGTAATGCACGCGCATAGCCGCGAATGCTATCCACATTCTCCATGACATGTTTGTAACGCGGATTATTTTGAATCAGGTTGGCAAAATCTTTAAACGATTCTGCATAACTATCATATGCGCGGAATTTCTCGACACGCTTTTGTTTGACGCCATTGATATACTCTGTTGTCGTTGTCTCAACAACTTTTCCTTTCCAACCACCTGTTGCTTTAATACCAAATAAATTATGGCTATTGGTACCGTCGCTACCCTTTATTTCTCGTCTACCCCATCCAGTTTCTAACGCTGCTTGTCCTAGCATGTAATTAGCAGGCATCCCTGTAGCGCGGCTGGCTGCAACAGCATGGCGTGATAAGCGCTGATGAAAAGCTGCAGCTTGACCATCTAAATCATCTGGTTTTTCTAGCCCTTTATTGATAGCAGTTGGTGCTGCGGTTGGTGCGGCAACATAACCAGAATCCTTTAATAAACCTGGGATATAACGGTTCAACTCCATAGGTTTTTGATTGCTTCCAACATCATCAGAAACAGCTTGCTCCATCGCTTGGGTGGCACTATTGCTGAATTTGGTTAATTGACGCGTCAAAATATCTGCTAAGCCCACACCTTTAGAAGCAAGATTGCTACTTAATTGCTGATCTAACATCGCCGTAAAGGTGCGGCTTTGTTCATTGTCAAAAATGCCATCCTGTGGGCTTGCTGCACGCATGCTTTTCATGACCATATTGATGAAAACAGCTTCAAACTGCTT
Source organism: Methylophilaceae bacterium (assembly GCA_050301935.1). Taxonomy (GTDB): domain Bacteria; phylum Pseudomonadota; class Gammaproteobacteria; order Burkholderiales; family Methylophilaceae. Next base: position 11,475 of record JBNLAC010000009.1, read on the forward strand.
GGCAACTTCTTTAACAGCCTCGGGAGAATTATCCTTAGCAGATGTCTTTAGCTTGTTGAGCGAATTTGCATCAAAAGCTAATTTCCCAGAAAGATCGGTAGCGTCTATCATCTTAGATAACCTCCAGATCAGCCCTTAATGCACCTGCTGCTTTCATTGCTTGTAAGATGGCAAGCAAGTCTTGTGGCGTGGTACCAATTGCATTGAGCGCTTTAACAACATCAGCAAGTGATGCGCCAGCTGGAATAGGCACAATTTGGCCTGGTTCTTTATTGATTTCAATTTGAGAAATTTCTGCGACTACAGTCTCACCTGCTGAAAACGGCTGTGGTTGGCTAATAATAGGCGTTGAGCTGATGACAACCGATAAATTACCATGAGAGATAGCACAACTATCCAATCTGACAGCCTGATTCATTACAACTGAGCCAGTCCGCGCATTTAAGATAATTCTTGCATTGGCTTTTGCGGGCTCAAGGTTAATCGACTCCAGCTCTGCAAGGAAGCGGATGCGGCTTCTATTGCTTGGTGGATTGACTTCAATCACACGGCCATCCCTTGCAAAAGCGGTATTAGGACCAAAATATCGATTGATCGATTCTGTCATTAAACTAGCAGTAGAGAAGTCTGTATCCTTCAACTCTAATCTGACGGTATCTACAATATTGATATTGCTTGGTAAGGCACGCTCCACAGTTGCGCCATCAGAAATGCGGCCAACACTCAAATGATTGACTTGGGCTGAGCTACCATTTGCAGAAGCTCCCACACCGCCAACAACCAAATTACCTTGTGCCATGGCATAAATTTGCCCATCTGCACCTTTTAGTGGTGTCATGACTAGTGTGCCGCCACGCAAGCTTTTAGCGTTACCAATGGAAGATACTGTCACGTCTAGCGTTTGCCCAGGTTGTGCAAATGGTGGTAATGAGCTTGTGATCATTACAGCGGCGACGTTTTTTAATTGCAGATTAGTGCCAGGTGGCAAATTCACCCCCATTTGTTTTAGCATGCTGAGCATACTCTGAACAGTAAAAGGTGTTTGCGTTGTCTGGTCGCCAGTACCATCTAAGCCTACCACAACACCATAGCCGACAAGCTGGTTGCTTCTGACGCCTTGAATAGAAGCCAAGTCTTTAATGCGATCAGCATGCGCATTATTACTAAAGGTCATGCTGCTGAGGAAAATAAAAGCGTTAAGTAGCAGAACCCCTAGAATGGTTTTCCAGTGATTGTTGAATGTTTCTTTGAGTGGTTTCAGTGTTTTTATCATCATATTGATTTCTTTAACTATATGGGGATAAAGCTCAAGAAAAAGCGCGTCAAGATTGAGACAACTTGAGAAGCATCCAATTTGCTATTAGAACGGTATTCAATACGTGCATCGGCAACTTTTGTAGACGAAACGATGTTGCCCAACTGCACGTCATCTGGGTTGATCACACCAGAGAATCGTACAAACTCAGTGCCTTTGTCCAAACCGATTTGTTTTTCACCACTAACAGCCAAATTACCATTTTCTAGCACCTCGACGACTGTTACACCAATTTGACCATTAAAGTTGTTGCTAGCATCTGCATCTGCACTATCGTCATAGCTGATTGCTGAGTCTGCAGAAAGACTAATGGCTTCTTTGTTTAAGTCGATAGGTAAGCCAACTGGAACTGCAGCTGATGCACTAACCGCACCTGTTTTACTTGCAGCACTACTGCTCGCTTTTTTGGCAGAAGTGTTTTCTACAATATTAATTGTTAGTATGTCGCCTACTAGCCTTGGACGCCTGTCTTCAAATAATGGTCTATGGTTTGATGCGCTATAAATCGCGCCGCTTCCAACAGCTGCTTTAGCTTGTGGTGCAGGTTTTACCGTTGTTGGTGTTTGTACAATAGTGCTGGGCGTTACTGCACATGCATGAAGCAAGCCAGTCATTGCAATAGAAATAAGTATCTTTACAAAATTGGATATTGTTGCTTTGACTGCTTGTTGTCTATTCAAGTTATGCATGATCCATTTACCTAAGTGCTAAATACTACATTTGCGTTAGTTTTTGTAACATCTGGTCGGATGTTGAAATTGATTTACTATTAATCTCATATGCGCGTTGTGTTTGAATCATATTGACCAATTCCTCTACAACATTGACATTAGAGGTTTCTACAAAGCCTTGTGAAAGCGTTCCTGAACCATTCGTCCCAGGTGTATTTGTATTTGCATTACCAGAAGCAGAGGTTTCTACATATAAGTTTTCACCTTTAGCCATTAAGCCTGCTGGATTAATAAAAGTAGCTAATTGCAAAGCACCCACTTCTGTTGCATTAGTCGAGCCCGCTTGTGTAATCGAAACAGTACCATCACGACCGATTGTCATACTGGTGGCATCGGCTGGAATGGTGATTGAAGGCTGAACTGCATAACCACTAGCTGTAACTAGTTGGCCTTGGTTGTCTACTTGAAATGACCCATCTCGTGTGTAGGCGGTTGTGCCATCTGGTAGCAATACTTGAAAAAAGCCTTCGCCTTGAATTGCCACATCTTTACTATTGCCCGTTTCTTGCAAGTTGCCTTGGCTAAAGTTACGTTCAGTAGCCACAGCGCGAACGCCAGTTCCCAACTGTAGACCAGAAGGTAATTGTGTTTGTTGTGATGACTGCGCGCCTGGTTGACGGATATTTTGATAAAGCAAATCTTCAAATACAGCACGAGTACGTTTAAAGCCGTTTGTGCTGACGTTTGCCAAGTTATTGGCAATCACATCCATTTGCGTTTGCTGCGTGTCTAATCCAGTTTTTGAAATCCATAATGAGCGAATCATTTTGTTTTCCTCTCAAGTTTGGCTATTACTAGCCGATAATATCGTTAAGGTTCATGCTACCTTAAACCCTATGCACTCAAATTAAAGAGTTGACTGGCTTTATTGGCGTTATTCTCAGCACTCTGAATAAGCTTCATCTGAGTTTCGAATTGTCTGGCTAAGCTAATCATGTTGACCATCGCATCGACCACGTTGACGTTACTACCTTCAAGAGCGCCACTTGCTATGGTGACATTTGCGTCAGCATCAGCAATACTGTTATCTTTAGTGCCAAATAATCCATCCGCTTTTCTTTCCAAATTCGCTTCATCTGGATTCACAAGCTTTAGCCGACCTAAAATATTAGAAGGCCCTGGCAGTGTGCCATTATTAACCACAGATATCGTGCCATCTTTGGCAATAGTAATTGCAGTATCTGGTGGAATGCTGATAGGACCACCATCGCCCATAATGTTCTGGCCCGTTGACGTTTGTAATACACCATTTTCACTTATCTTGAGCGCACCATTGCGGGTATAGCCTTCAGTCCCATCATCTCGCTGTACGGTCAGCCAACCCTTGCCTTGCACTGCAACATCCAGCACGCGGCCTGTTGTTTCGATAGGCCCGGCTTGAAAATCAGCACCAACGGTGGAATCAATCACAAAGGCACGTGTTGGTAAGCCCTCACTAACAACAGGGACAGCTCTAAAAGAATCGACTTGCGCTCTAAAGCCAGTAGAGGTTGCATTGGCTAAATTGTGCGAGTTAGTCGCCTGTTGATCCAGGATATGCTTTGCTCCTGTCATGGCGGTATAAATCAAGCGGTCCATCGGATTCTCCTATTTAGTCATTAAAAATCGACTAACGTAAATTCACCAAGGTTTGTAGTACTTGGTCTTGTGTCTTAATCGTTTGTGCATTAGCCTGATAAACACGCTGCGCTGTAATCATATTGACTAATTCTGCAGTTAAGTCAGAGTTAGAATCTTCGAGTGCAGATGCTTGCAATACGCCTAAGCCTCCAGCAGTCGGCGTGCCAACGACAGCTGGGCCTGAATCAGCACTCTCAGACCATGAATTATTACCTAATTGTTGTAATCCATTAGGGTTAGTAAAGTTAGCAAGAACAACTTGCCCCAACGCTTGAGATTGCCCGTTGGTATAGCGCCCGATAATTTGTCCATCCTTAGCAATATTGAATCCAGCTAAAATACCAGATGAGTAACCATCTTGCGTTGGGCTGGTCACACTGAAAGCAGAGCCAAACTGCGTGCTATTGGCATAATCTAGCGCAATCGTTTGTGGCCCAGTAGCGCCAGTTGTTGGCGTAAAGCTTAATGTAGGTGCAGCAGGTGAAATCGTTGGATTTGTACCAGTACCTGTAAAAGTCATGGTTGCTGTTGGAGTTGGCAATGTCGTGGTGGAAACACCATCTACCGTGGTGTATACATTCCATACACCAGAGCCCGTTTTTACAAAGTAGCTTTGTAATGCATGTTGGTTTCCTAAGCTATCATAAACAGTCAGTGCTGTAGAGTTATGGTAGGTTGTTGGATCAGTAGGATCAAAACCAGCAGCCGTTAAAGCTGTATTCGTAGAGTTCAAATTCAATGTCGCGGACACTTCTGTTGTAGACACAGGTGGGATATCCGCCGTGTTAATTCTGATTTCTGCCGGGGAGCCTGTAGACAACACACCTGTAGAGCTGGCTGTATAGCCAGTAAGGCGATTATTGCTAGCATTCACAATGTAGCCATCCTTGTCCATCTGAAATTGACCGTTTCTGGTATAGGTAATCTCACCGTTGTTACTCATACGGAAGAAGCCGCCACCGTTGATCGCAACGTCTAGCGAGTTATTAGTACTAGAAATATTGCCTTGGGTAAATTGCTGCGCAACTGTCGCTAATTTGGTACCAATACCAATTTGTGAGGCGCCGCTGCCAGTTAGAGAGTTTGCATAAACGTCTGCAAATTGTGCACGTGATTGCTTAAAACCTACCGTACTTGCGTTGGCAACGTTATTACCAATCACTTCTAAATTTTTTGATGCTGCATTTAATCCACTTAAACCTTGTTGAAAACTCATTTTCGACTCCTAGTTGGTTTTGATAAACTGTGTGTTATTCAATTAAAAAATCTGTTTTAGATCAGCACTGGTAACTGAACTCGCGTTATTTAAATTTAGTTTGATGCCAGTACTACTCGAGCTGATACTGTTAATCTGAGTTAAGCTTAAACCTGTAGCCTCTGCATCCTCGCCTGCAATCTTAGCGCTGACACTGAACTGATAATTGCCAGCTTCCACTTGAGTTCCATCATCGCTGAAGCCATCCCAACTGAAAGGAATAATGCCTTCATCAGGGTTGTTTAATGTTATATTTCGGATGGGGTTACCCGCGGTGTCAGTAATAGTGATAGTGAGTGAATCAGTGCTAATTGGTAGCTCAATACCAAAATAGCCATTAGTCCCATCAAAAGCGATGTCACTTCCTTCTACCAGTACTTCATGGCCAATCAAATTTGATGCTTGCAGTGTTTGTGCGCTTTGCATATTTGCCATAAACGTTTCTAATGAATCGTTCATTTTGTTGATGCCAGTAACCGTTGATAATTGAGCCAGTTGGGTGGTCACTTGCGCGTTATCCATCGGATTAAGTGGGTCCTGGTTTTTCATTTGTGTCACCAGTAGCGTCATAAAGCGATCCTGTGCTTCATCGATATTATCGCTCTTCTTGTTTTTAGTTCCGTTAACAGTAGCTAGTAAACTGGCTGAAACTTCGTTGTTAGTTTGTACTGATGCCATTATTTTTCCTTTAAATAAACAGTCATGCTGATTTCAGCATGGATGCTAGAAATTAATTTTGTCCTATTGATAAGGTTTTCAGCAGCATTGATTTGGCCGCATTCATGGTTTCAACATTGTTCTGATAGGCTCGTGATGCAGAAATCATATTCACCATTTCTTCTGTCACATTGACATTTGGCATGGTGACATAACCTTTATCATCAGCTAGGGGATGCTTAGGGTCATAAACCACTTTTGCTGGTGATGGGTCTTCAATCACTTTGTCTACTTTGACGCCACTTGCGTTTGGCGAATTACTAGGAACAGCGCTAAACACCACCTGCTTCGCTTTGTATGGTTTGCCATTCGCACTAGTGGCACTATCTGCATTGGCTAAATTACTAGCCACCGTATTTAAGCGCTGTGATTGTGCACTCATTGCTGAGCCTGAAATATTAAAAACGTTAAATAAAGACATCATGTACTCCTAACATTTTTGATTGCTTATTGGCCTTGTATCGCGGTCAGCATCTTTTTAATCTGGCCATTCAACATTAATAGACTCGCTTCATAGCGGATTGCATTGTCAGCAAAAGCATTACGTTCTACATCCATATCAACAGTATTACCGTCTACACTACCTTGCATAATCGGGCGGAATAACGGTTCGCCAGGGCCCGCAAAGTTAGAGTTCCCAGCAGTTGTAACGCCATTCATATGTTGTTCAGATGTTTTAACGGTTGATAAGCCGCCACTGGAAGCAACTTGTGATGCCTGTTGCATGGCTGCTTTAAAGTCAATATCTCTAGCCTTGTAGTTTGGTGTGTCGGCATTGGCAATGTTTGATGCAATAACCTCTTGGCGCTTTGCACGTAATCTTAGTGCGTCCTGATGGAAGCCTAATGCAGTATCTAATTTATTTAAAATCATCATCATTCCTTTCAATCACCTGGCTTGTTTGCCAGCTGTTGTGCTAACGATTAAAGAATTTAAAATTTCTGCCGTTAACATAGTTGAGACCAATTCTAGAACTAACTTATCAGCATTAATCCATGAAGAAGAGGGGTAAAACCCATCCTTTTCAACGATTAATATAGTCAATAAGTTCGTAGAATACGTATTGTGATAAAAAGCTTAATAAGCGAGGTGCAATATGCTTCAGATATTGGTTAGACAACTAACGCTATGTAGTTTGTGGCGAAATGTTATTGTTTTGATTGGTTTTTTAGTGAGCTTGCTCACTATGCATAATGCGCTTGCAAACACGCAGGCCAAGTTTGTTAAGCAGGATTTATCCGTTATCAAGCAAAAAATGGAAGCTTTTTTGCTGCAACAAAGCGCGGGATATGCAGGTGAAGTAAAAGTGACTGCAGGCAGTATAGATCCAAACTTAAAACTTGCCGCATGCTTTAGTCCAGAGGTATTTCTACCACCGGGCAGTCGCGCCTGGGGTAATACTAATCTAGGGATACAGTGTCATGCACCACAAAAATGGAAAATATATGCACAGGCGAATATTAGTATTAAAGCACCGTATTTAGTCGCAGCGCACCCATTATCACAAGGGCATGTTGTGACGCAGCAGGATTTAGCATTTGCAGAGGGTGATTTAACACAGTTACCAGCAGGTGTATTTACCGATGCAAGCCAAATTATCGGTCAGACTGTTCGATCACCTTTAATGGCTGGCAGTGTATTTCGACAAAATATGTTGAAACAAGCACTAGCTGTGCAACAAGGACAAACAGTCCTACTAACTACAGCGGGTGTAGGTTTTACGATTAATGCAGAAGGCAAAGCACTTAAAAACGCATCGTTGGGACAAATCGTTCCAGTTAAAGTCAGTAGCGGTCAAGTGGTAAGCGGTGTAGCAAGAGCAGATGGTAAGGTAGAAGTCAGCTTTTAGCGCACATGATTTAAGATAAGTAGACGCATACAAAATAAAAGATTAAAGTTCCTTTAAATGATGCCGATATGTTTCATATCAAGATAGGTTTAAATTGAAGCAAAAGGAAAGAACATGAAAATTAATGATTCACTCAAACAGTCGGTTGATATTGCGACCAATAAACCGAGTGTTAAGTCTGGGAAGTCAACTGAGAAAAGCAATGTAGGTGGCGCTTCAAGCGAAAACGTCACGCTTTCATCTTTGTCATCGCAACTTAAATCACTTGAGGCCAAGGTTTCTGGTTCTGAGGTGTTTGATGCAGCGAAAGTGGATGAAATTAAATCTGCAATTTCTGGTGGTCAATTTAAAGTTGACTCATCAAAAGTGGCGGATGGTTTGATTGCTTCCGTAAAAGACTTCCTTAACACACAAAAACCTTAGGGGTTATATGTCAATATCCATGTTGTTTAAGCAAGATACGCAATTACTTGATGAATTAGTATTGTTGCTTTCCAAAGAGCAAGCCGCATTGGTGAATATGGATATTGACGAAGTTGAGTCTATCCTCGACCAAAAAAGTAAGCTTATTCAAACAATCGCTAATGCCACAAAAATGCGTCATAAGGCGCTTGCCCAAGCAGGCTATGATGCGAATGAAAATGGCATGGTTATGTGGCTGCGAGCGAACGACAGTAAATCAATAAAAGCACAGTGGGATGCCTTTCAAGGTCAGCTAGCGCAAGCCAAAGAGCTGAACCGTGTTAATGGTCAGGTGATTAATCAGCACTTTAAGCAAAATCAACAGATGATCAGCCAGCTACAAGGTAAAGCTGTAAATGCAGGGGCAGGCAATGTTTATGGTCCAAATGGTCAAACGACATTCTCTAGCCAAACACGTAGTATGTTGTCTGTCTAATCATTACTGAAAAAACTATCGAGTGGTACCTAGGATATTACATTGCCACGCTTTTAATTAAGGTGAGACACCACCTTTTTGCTCTATACTACTGATGAGTGGAGTAGTGATGTGTGTTTTATTGACAGTTGAGTGTACCAGTGCGCTTTAATCTAAATACAATCCATAACAAATTCTTTCCAGCAATATTATTAATGTTGCTGGGTTTTGTTGTAATATTTGGCTGGCTATTTCAAATCCAATCGGTGGTAAGAGTGTTACCCACGCTCAAGCCGATGGTCCTTAGTACTGCATTATGTTTTTTTCTAGCAAGTATTAATTTTCTGAGTGATTTCTTTCCCAAAAAATTTAGATTTTGGCTAAGAATTATTACAGCGTTGTTAATTCTGATGATCAGCAGCCTTGTACTCTCTACCTATCTATTTTCAACAACAACCTACGTAGACTTTGCTGCTTTTCATGAAAAGCTAATTCATGATGATTTCAGACCAGGGTTAATGGGCGCCAATACGGCATTGTGTTTTTTTATATTGTCTATTGGACTGGTTACCGCTCTCAGGCAACCATTATCGATATTTAGAATCCGCTTGATGAAAATGGCAGCAGCCATCATTTTTATGATTGGCTTTATTGGTTTGGTTGGCTATATATTCAATTTAAGGGAGCTTTATAGCTGGATAGGAGCAGCGCGCATGGCGCTACATACTTCAGTTGGTATGGAGTTGCTGGCAATAGCCCTGTATATCGATACACTAAATAACAAAAGGCAATTAAATGAAGATAGTGATCTAGGAGAGTCCATTACAACTATTGTCTTTTTTACACTTTTTATATCAGGGATTTGTATTGCGACTGTTGCCTTTGGCTTTTTACAAAGTCGAGCAGTAGAAGTGATTAAAGAAGATTACTTCCAGCAGGTAAATGAACGTGCAGTTTTTTTTAAAGAGGTAATAAAGCACAGAAGTAAACGGGCTAATGTATTAATAGCAAATGATCTATTAACAAATACCGCCAAAAAAATCTTAAGTAGTGAGCCTGTTCCAAGTGAAGTATTACAGCAACTCACAACGCTGGCAATAGACAACGAATTTTCAGCAATTTATCTGTTATCAAATGGTAATGTTCGAACCCCGATTTATATTGATGAAAAGCAAAGTCAAAAGGATATAGAAATACCATTGAGAGGCAGTGGGAATAGGTTCTTAGAGTGGCATGATGGCTTTATTTTAAAATCAATATTTCCACTCGACGAGGGTGGCTCTGAAATAAAGATTGTATTTGAGCAACCGTTAGAAGCCCTTAATAAGTTTACTTACGATTGGGTATGGTCTGGTTTAAGTCATAATCAACGTGTTTGCGCCAAAAACGAGCTATCTACAATCTGTTTTCCTGACCGCTATCATCAACAACCATTTACATTAGTAAACAAGAGTCTGCAGTTGATAGCACCAGTAGAGATGGGTATTAACCAGCAATCAGGCACCAAGCGTTATTTTAATGAAGAGGGTAAACAAGTCATATCATCTTATACACCAATTGGCGATACTGGTTTAGGAATGTCACTAGAGGTAGCCGTCAGTGAAATATACAACCCAATTATTAAATCATTTTTTATTACCATCTTGTTCACTATTCTAGTTTTAGCAATCGGTTTTTTTATGATTCGGTCTAGAGTGCAACCATTATTGGACAAACTATCATCAGCAAGAAAAGTTGCAGAAACCGAAAGAAATCGTTTTATAGCTGCAACTGAAGGTGGTTTAGATAATTTTTATATATTTGAAGCAATACGAGATACTGACAACCAAATTGTTGACTTTAAGTTTATCTATTTAAATACTGCTGCTGCTAAGTTAATCAATAAAACACCTGATGAGATGTTGGGTAAAAAACTATTCGAAGAGTTGCCGTTTACAAAAGACAGAAACTATTTTAGTCGTTTTAAATATGTAATTGAAACAGGGCAGACAATCGCTGAAGAGATTCAAGTCAGTGAGGCTGAAGTAAATGCTAACTGGATATACTGGCAGTTAGTTAAGCTTGGTGATGGCTTTAGTATTACATCGCGTGATGTAACTGATCAGCATCGCATGATGGAAAGTCTGGCCGCAAGTAAAGAGCGCATCCAACAGATTCTAGCTAATCAGAATGTTGCCACTTTTATTCTTGATAGTGAGCATCGAGTGACGCATTGGAACATAGCATGCGAAAAGCTAACAGGGTTCCCTGCAAAAAGGATGATTGGCAGTAAAGAGTCATGGCGCGGCTTCTATGATGCTGCAAGGCCATGTCTAGCAGATTTGGTTTTAGACGGAAATCGAGATGAGGCTGGTATTTATTACGAAAAACAGGGACCATCAGCACTACTTAAATCTGGTTGGCACGCAGAGGGCTGGTTTGAGAACCTAGGTGGAAAACGACGATATGTTATTTTTGATGCAGCTCCGATTTTTGATGCAAATGGAAAAGCGATTGCTGCAATTGAAACTTTACAGGATGTTACTAATGCAAAACTTGTTGAACAGGCGCTAGCCATTGAAAAACAAAATCTTGACTCAGTAATTGAGGGCACAGAGGCAGGTACATGGCAGTGGAATGTACGTACTGGCGAATTGAAGTTTAATCACCAATGGGCAGAAATGTTAGGGTACAAGCAAAGTAATATAGGTGATAGTGTTATCAAAACATGGCATGCGTTGATACATCCAGATGATTTTGAGCTTGTACAGCAAATCAAATCGCAGCATCTTACTGGAGAGCTTGATTTGTTTGAGGCTGAGTACCGCATGCAACATCGCCTTGGGCACTGGGTATGGATAGCGTCCCGTGGTCGCGTGATGACCAGAACAGAGCAAGACGAGCCAGAATGGATGTTTGGTACCAATATGGATATCACTGCAAGAAAACAGGCAGATGAGGAATTAAAGAAAGCCTATGCTAATCTTGAGGAGTTTACTGCTATTGCCTCACATGATTTAAAGTCACCGTTAAGAGGAATAGGCGATTTGATGGAGTGGATTGAAGAAGATTTAGGTGATGATATACCTGATGAAGTTAAAAATAATCTTCAGCGTGTTCAATTGCGGGTAAAACGGATGGGGTCATTGATTAATGATTTGCTCGCTTATTCTAGGGCAGGTGTCGTTAGTGATGATGAGGCAACAGTCAATGTGAATGAAATGCTACATGAAATCGTAGAGCTTCAACATATCTCAGATAAATTCAAAGTAAATATTGCATGTAAGGTCAAACCATTTAGAACGAATGAAACACCATTAAAAACAATCATCAGAAATCTCGTGTCAAATGCAGTTAAGCATCACGATAAAGAGACAGGAGAAATTAATATTGATGTGAAGATGAAGGGTGATTTTTATATTTTTGAAGTCATGGATGATGGGCCAGGTATACCTGATAGTGTAAAAGAGCGGGTATTTAAACTATTTCAAACATTAGCAAAAAATACTGACTCATCAGGTGTCGGGCTTGCTGTTTCAAAACGGATGGCAGAAGCACATGGTGGCCATTTAGAATTAGAGTCAAATGTTGAAAAGCGTGTTACAATTTTCCGATTATTCTGGCCTAAGAGTGCGCACAGAAAATTACAAAATGATGAATAGAAGGAAGTTAGTCAGTCCATGAGTGTTAATTTATTAATTGTTGAAGATGATGATGTTGCAGCGGAGGCTATACAAAGAAGCCTGCGAAAATCTGAAACACCATTTAACGCAGTGATTGCAGAAGATGGACTGGTGGCACTTGATATCCTGCGTGGCAAGCATCCAGACAGAAAAGTAGCAAACCCTTTGATTGTGTTATTGGACATCAATATGCCACGCATGAATGGATTTGAGTTTCTCGAGGAAGTTAGAAACGACAAAAGTCTTAAATCCTTAGTTGTATTTGTGTTGACGACCTCATCCTCTGACATGGATAGGTCTAGAGCGTATGAAGAAAATATCGCTGGTTATATGACCAAAGATAAAGTGGGCCCTCAGTTTAGTAAACTGTTCAAGTTACTTTCCGATTATGCCGAAACAGTTTTGTTACCTGATATTTCTCTTCCAGCCTCCTAACATTTTGTTGATAAGACGCCTGTTTTCCTAAAAAATCCTAAAAAAATTTATTTAGGCCTAAAGTTACACCAAACTATGCCGTAACTGACTTATAGTCCTTATCGCTTTTTTATTGTTAGCCAATAAAGCAAGTTGATATGGGTGGTCATTAGCTCAAATTTTGTTACGGAGGAAAGTCTATGTCAGCGCTTGCAATACAAAACCCGCATGACCTGATTACTGAATCTTTGCTTGAAGTATTACCAAGCTCTGCACGCACAGAAGCTGCAAATGACGATGAGCAACTTAATATTTTATTAGTAGACGATGATGACGTGGCTGTAGAGTGGGTGACACGTTGCCTCAATAAGTACAATGTGAATTTTAATATCGAAGTTGCAGATGATGGGCAATCTGCATTAGATATCCTAATGAAAAAGCATGCGGCAAATGAACAAAACATGCCACACTTTATTCTACTGGATTTGAATATGCCTGGAATGAATGGTTTTGAGTTTTTAAAACAAGTGCGCTCAAATCCTGAATTGGCATCTGCAGTCATTTTTGTATTAACCACATCAGACGACAACAATGATAGAGCCAAAGCCTATAACGAAAATATTGCTGGTTATTTATTAAAAGATGCGACATCTATTTTTAACTGGTTATTTTCACTACTTCCTAGACATACAAGGTTAACCAATTTACTGAATACGAAATACCGCCTGAAAGATAATAAAGGTAACGAGTAAAAGGGCTGAAATCATGAGTGCGATTAATAAGGAAGGTAGAAAAATCCTCATTGTCGATGACGACGACGTCATGCGTCAAAAAATTAAACGCATTCTACACACTACTGATTATCAATTTACTGAAGCAGATTCGGGCATATCTGCAAAAGAAATTCTCAAACAGCAGACCTTTGACTGTGTTTTGCTTGATCAACGATTAGGTGACATTGATGGAACCGAAGTCATATCCATGATTAACATGGACGGTAATCCACCTTGTCCTGTCATCATGATTACAGGCATGGGGGATGAAAAGCTGGCGGTTGAAGCGATGCGCAGAGGTGCATATGACTATATTCGAAAAGATAATTTAACAGCGCAATATTTGCTCAATATCATTTCAGCTGGCATCAAGTGGGCAGAAGTGGAGTCACAGCTAAAAGCTTCTCAGAAAAAATTAGAGTTTTTGAGCATGTATGACAGTTTAACTGAGTTGCCAAATCGTCAGTTATTTCTTGATCGCTTAGAGCATGCACTATTAATTAGCCAGCGTGATAAATCCTATTTTGCTGTATTGATGATGGATCTCAATTTATTTAAAGAGGTGAATGATACGCTTGGTCATGCGGCCGGGGACGAGTTGTTAAAGCTTGTCGCACAAAGACTCAAGGAAATTGCAAGAGCATCAGATACCTATGCAAGGATTGGTGGAGATGAGTTTGCGGGTATTTTATATAATATGCGCTCTCTCGAGGATGCTTGTAAAGTCGCCGAAAAGATTAATCAATCCATTCAGAAACCATTTAGATTGCTGGGCGAATTAGTGCATGTTGGCATTTCAATTGGTATTGCTTTGTATCATGGCCAAGAAACAGATATCAAGTCCTTAATGGCACAAGCTGATAGTAGTATGTACGAGGCAAAAAAAGGCAGTCTTGGCTATGCCTCTTATAGTGAAGAGGATTTTATTAAACAGAATCCTTCACTGATGATTGCCAGTTGCTTAGCAGATAGCTTAAAAAAAGATGAGTTCTATATGGTCTACCAACCACAAGTAGATCTCGTGACTGGAGAGTGCTGTGGCGTGGAGGCGCTAGCGCGTTGGGATAGCCCTGTTCTTGGCAATATTCCACCCGATGTATTTATCCAAATTGCTGAGCGTTCTGATGTAATATGCAGCTTGACTTATACAACCTTTGAAATGGCATTTAAGCAGGCTAAAGCTTGGGAAAAACAAGATTTATTAATGCCAGTTTCCATTAACTTGTCAGCGAAATTGCTAGATAAAAAAGAATTGATTACTACGATTATTGAATTGCTGGATAAGTATAAAGTGCATGCTGAATTGTTAACGCTGGAGGTTACAGAAACTGCTTTAATGGCCAGTCCTCAAGAAGCAAGCATTACCATACAACAGCTAAGTGACTTGGGAATCAATATATCAATTGATGATTTTGGAACTGGCTTTACATCGTTCACTCATTTACGGCACTTTGCATTGAATGAGTTGAAAATTGACAAATTATTTATTAAAGATTTAAGAAATGATGGCAGGGATTCATCTATTGTGCATTCTTTTGTTTCTTTAGCTAACGGCTTCGGTATTAAGTTAGTGGCAGAGGGTGTGGAAGATGCTGAAAAACTCGACTTATTAAAAGCTGCAGGTTGTACGCGTGCGCAAGGATATTGGATTAGTAAGCCTATGTTGGGTGATGATATTCCTAGCTGGCTTGAAGAGTGGAATCTACAGAGAGGTCAGCCAGAGAAACGTTTAAGAATTGCAGTATAGACTGTTTAGATGCACAATGATTAGAAATCTATATTAGGATGAATAGATGATAGATAGGTCATGCAGTCGGCGGCGCTTTCTCAAGAATGCAATTAATGCGGTTGGAGCAGGTGTAATAGCGGCTCAGGCACCATATATATTTGCAAAGACCAAAGTAACCCTGCGAGTAATGGGCACACACGTTACATTGCAGGAAGAAATCCGCAAAAAAGCAATGTCTGACTTAGGCATTACACTCGTCTTCGAGCCCAGAGGTGAGGCCGAGTTGGTGCAAAAGGCAGCAACAAGGCCCGAAGCGTTTGATGTTTATGAGCAATGGACAGATAGTATCAAAACGCTTTGGCAGGCTGAAGCTATTCAGCCATTGGATACCGAACGACTCACCTACTGGAAAGAAATTAACGATATTTCAAAGAAAGGGCGTATATCGGAGAAAGCGCCAGTTGGTCTTGGTGACGCACCCTATAAAATCCTCAATGTGCAAGAAAATGGGAAGCTAGGTGAAAAATTCACTGGAAAGATTAGCTTTTTACCTTATGTGCACAATGTTGATTCCTATGCTTATAACACCAAGCATATTCCAATAGGTGAACCCTATAAAACAGAAAGCTGGGGTTGGTTGCTGGATGAGAAATATCGAGGCAAAGTAGCCATTGTAAACGCGCCAACTATTGGTATTTTTGACTTGGCATTAGCAGCACAAGCAAGAGGATTGATGACTTTTGCTGATATGGGCAATATGACCACAAAAGAAATTGATACCTTGTTTGATATTCTAATTCAATATAAAAAGCAAAACCATTTTGCCGGTTTCTGGAATAGTGTACCTCAGTCCGTAGATTTTATGACCAGCGGAAGAATGCAGATTGGTAGTATGTTTTCTCCTGGTGTGTCATCGGCAAATGGACTCGGTACGCCAGTACGCTATGCTGCGCCAAAAGAGGGATATCGTGCCTGGCATGGCGTCATGTGTATGTCACGGCATTGTCAGGGTTATGTTCGAGATGCTGCTTACGATTACATGAACTGGTGGCTAAGTGGTTGGGCCGGTGCTTTCATTGCACGCCAAGGATACTACATATCAAACCCAGAGCGTTCACGTCCTCTGTTGACTGATAATGAGTGGAATTATTGGTATGGAGGTAAACCTACTCCTATTCCTTTAAAGGGTACAGATGGGCGTGTTTCCATTCCAGCAGGTGATATTCGTACGGGAGGTTCCTATCAGAATCGATTTAGTCATGTTGCTATCTGGAATACTGTAATGGACAATTATGAATACTCATTGCAGCGTTGGTACGATCTGTTGCTGGCCTAGTGATAATTAACTAGACATGATAAGGCTATTGAAAAGACTCAACATTGGTCAGCGGATAATGCTAGGTTTTATCAGCATTATTCTTGTAGGGTTATTTGTTACCTTGATGAATCTGATTAGCTTGAGTGAGCTTAGCGAATCATTTGGCTCTTACCAGAAGGAGAGTGCACAAACCAATTTAATATTATCGATTGATCAAGATGTTTCTGAGTTGCATCGATATATTTTGATCTATAGCCAGACGGGCACATCATCGGCTTATGCACAGCTAAATAACTTTTATATCCAGCTACAAGAAAACATAAAAAAACTCACTGAAAAGTCAAACAGAACCAAGGATAGTCAGCAATTGAATAGCCAATTACTGGAATCTGTCGATCGGTTTGGTGAAAAAATAGAGAGCTTACAAAATCAATACCAATATCGGGATAAGCTGGTTAACAAACAGCTTATCAATTTGTTTTCTAGTATTGATGCGCTGATGAGTAATTTAGTGAGTAACTTTTCATCAGCTCGTCAACAAAGTACGCTCTATCAATTATGGCTTACCAAAAATAACGTTGCTAAGGCAGAAATTTTAGCTGCGCAATATTTTGTCAATCATGAGTATGGATTAAAGAAAAAAGTTGAAAATAATCTGCAGTCAGCACGTGAAAGGCTTCAAGCAATTAATTTAACAAGTAATAAATCAGTTAAAAATGAAATCAAAAACTTATTAAAATTAATTGATCAAACAAAGTTTATCTTTCATCAATCGGTACAAGCGGATAGAGACTATTTGTTTCTAGTTAATATTGTTATTGCAGGTGAGTCTGCTGAATTAATTACATTGTCAGAGACTTTAAAAAAGCTTTCGCTAGAAGAACAGGCGTTATTATCTTCAACAGCAGAAGAAAAGATTACCTTCAATAAAACTGTCATGGCTTATGCTTATTTGTTTAGTGCAATAATCGCTGTCTTAATTGCTGTATTCACTGGCAGGATGATCAGTAAATCAATAAAGTCGATTACGCATACCTTTAATTTACTAGCGAAGGGCGAATCTGTGACAGAAATTCCTGGTGCGCAGCGCGAGGATGAAATTGGTAGTTTGGCTAGGGCTGCCAATGTATTCCATCAAACAAATGAACACACAAAGTACTTATTAGCAGAGTCGAAGGAAATTGCCGATCAATTAAACAAGAAGACGCTAGATTTAGAAACAAAGAATGATGCCTTAACTAATTTCACGCATGTGGTTTCACATGATTTAAAAACGCCTATTCGCGGTATTGCAGAACTCTCCGAGTGGGTGGTTGAGGATTTAGGCACAGATATTCCAGAAAAAGTAAAAATCAACTTGGAAAGAATTCAAAGTCGTGTCGTTAGAATGGAAAAGCTAATCGAAGACTTATTGGATTATTCAAAACAAGGTAATGTATCGAATGTTAAAACACATATTGATCCAACTGATCTAATCAATGAAATAATCGACTTGCAAGTTATTCCACCAGGATTTGATGTAAATGTCTCCTGCGAGATGGCTCCCTTTGATTCGGCAAAAGTACCACTGCAAGTTTCAATCAGAAATATATTATCGAATGCTATTCAACATCACGATAAGAAAACTGGCAGTATTACAATAGATTGTTATGACCAAGACGATTTTCATGTTTTTGAAATAGCAGATGACGGTCCAGGTATCAGTGTGGCAGCACAAGATAGAATATTTTTATTATTTCAAAAATTAGATGCATCAAAAAAAACGTCAGGCTTAGGATTGGCGTTTGCTAAGCGATTGGTTGAGGCACATGGAGGATATATAGAATTGGAGTCGAATCCTAAAAAAGTACGTGGCGCTATATTTCGAATTTTCTGGCCATTAACTTAGTTGCGTTAGATTAACGATCAAATGTCATGCATCCATTGTTTAATCTCTGGTTTGATAACTATTATTCTTGCTTAAAATATTTAGACTTAGAAATTTGAGCTAGTCATTTTTCAATGAACCATGTCCCATTGATGTAACGCTTGATTTAATCAGACTGCATGAGAAAATATAAGTTAACTTTGAGGTTCTTATATGAAATTAATTATTGCAGCATGCATTCTAGTTGCTTTTATGATTAGCATTAAAGTATCCAGCTTACTATTGAATAAAATAGGTGTTGGCAAATCAGTCAGTGTTTACAGGCTAAAGTACATCACTAAAACCATTCATATCGGCCTGATTGTCTTTTATTCAGCATTATTGATTACCTTTCTTAGCATAGAATATTCTCAAGTATTAATTTTCCTATCATCAATATTCGCTGTATTAGGTGTTGCCTTGTTTGCACAGTGGTCAATTCTGAGCAACATTACTGCGAGTTTGATTATCTTTTTTGGTTTCCCATATCGTGTTGGGGACTATGTCAAAATCATTGATAAAGAAGCGGATGTTAGTGGCATCATAGAAGAGATTTCATTGTTTCATGTCATTATCAAAAATGGCGAAGAGCAGGTTTCTTATCCCAATACGCTGCTGTTACAAAAACCAGTATTACAAAATGTCAGTCTAAATAAATCGGCACAACCTGAAGATTAAAATCATCAATCTTTTGCGGTATTCCAACTGGTAATAACAAACCGCAACTTCCCTTTGGCGCCTGGTGTAGTGTTGCTATCAAATGGGATTTCTATTGTTAATTGACCTTGTTGGTTAGTGCTAGGCTCCGTACTTTTTGTTGCTTGATTAAAGCCTTGATTTTGCCAGCCATATTCAACCTTCCATTCTGGGCGGTTATCTGTTGGTGGCGCCAACTCTAATCGGATAGCATTGCGGAAAAGATAGCCGCCTTCAAAGTGATCATCTAACCATAGTGTGTTATCAATTTCCCAGTCTGGTACTCGAATGCCTAGCGCTAATTCGTAGACCAGATTACGTTTACCTTTAACACGTTCACGTTTAGATAAAAATACACTGGATAAGTACTCTTGAAGCGGTTTGCTTGGCAAGTCAGACAAGTCATCTTGATTAAAACATGCCACTGAGTCTTCTTCCGCTTTACGTCTGGTTAATTGCCAAAGCTTTCCTCTGGGTGATGCAAGCACTTCAATTTGATAAAGCGCATTCACCTTGCGGCCGTCATCTAGTGCCTGCTGTATTTTTTTTGGGAATTTGATGGCTTCAATTTCAGCCCAAATATCTACACGAACGTCACCAAATAAAAAGCGAGTCAGATTTTGGTAAGATTCTTCACTATTCACAATGCCAAAATAGCCAGAGTGGGCGCGATAGGTAAATGCTTTTGCACAGGGAGGGCCTTCTGTGCCATCTGCTTTGAGTGCCTTCAAAGTGGCGTTAGCAATTTTAACCAGACCATCGCTACCATGCCCGGCAAATGTTCGTGATGCACCCATTGCGACACCATAGTCGGATCGGTTTGTACCAACCAGTGTGAACACCTTATCTGGTGGGAAATGTTGCTCTGGAATCCAGGCAACACTGTTTGTTTTTTTGAACGCATCTTGCAGGTCGAGGTATCTTGCCATTTCTTTTCGGCTAAAGTTATTGATGTCATTTGCACTTAACCATGAAGGGATATTCACTCCCAGCATTTCTATACCATTGTGGGGTGTGGCATAAGTAAAAAATTTATCGACATACTGACGTGCATTGTTTGGATCATGCTGTGGATTGTGCAGAAGACCGCGGCAAACTAAACCGCCCATGGAGTGAGCGACCAGATAACAGCGGAATGTTTCAGGTGTTACTTCATTACTAGGGTTGGCGCATACCAGATCTCGCACCTTCAGGATTAAATCACCTAGCTCTTTAGAAAAGGTTGCAATTTCTGGTGTCTTACCGACACCTAATAGCTGCGATGCTTCATCGTAATAGCGATAAATGATAATAGAGCGATTGCTGAGTTTGTTATTGTTCTGCGTCCACTCAAAATCGAGGATGTCATAACCATCTTCGTAGACATCCTTATAGTTGAAATCTGACGCCAAGCGAATGACTGGTGATTCAAAAATGTATTTACGAGGCGGCCTTGTTCTGTCAGGTACCGCTCTATAGACGGTCGATCCAACATTAAATCCACAGAAGGGGTCAGCTGATGTTTCATCAATTTCTTTTGATGTCATGGCATAGCCACGGACATAAATAATAGGATGAAATGGTGAGTGCTTATTTGCCATCAGTATCTCCCAATTAATTTAGTTAGGCTCATGTAGCGTCATGGTCCACTCTCTCCAAACAGCCCACAGTATAGAAAGGATAATAGGACCAATAAATAATCCAACTAGCCCAAATGCAAGCAAGCCACCTAGCACACCAAATAAGACGAGCAAGAAAGGGATACGTCCTACGCTACTGATAAAAATAGGGCGGAGTATATTATCTAGTTGGCTAACGACTACTGCTCCCCATATCCAGATACCAATTGCTCCTGCCGTGTTGCCCTGTAAGAACAGTAATAGGCCTGCTGCACCCCATGCAAGCGGGGTGCAAAATGGAATCAGTGCCATAACGGCAGTAATAATGCCAAAAAGCACTGGCGATGATGAGCCTGATACCCAATAGCCTAAACCTGCTACCAGACCTTGCATAATGGCAGTTAGCAAAATACCGTAAACAACTGCACGTGTAGTCATCCCCACCGCATGGATATATTGATTAGATTGCGAGCCAATATACTTGGCTAACACATAACGCAACTGTTTGATTATTTCTGTACCGTCACGATAAAAAAAGAACAGAATCAAGAGCACAAATACTAATTTGGCAATATTCTTGCCTATGCCGCCAGCTACATTAGCAATGCTGCCAATGTTAGTTGATAACCATGGCTTGATGATGGAACTGATTCCGTCTTCTTGCGAAGCAGCAGTGGCTAGTTGATGTAGCCAGTCTCCAAAAAGTTGATTCAACCAAGGATGTTGTAGGAAAAAATTAGGGGTTTGGTACGGCTCTTCTAGAAAGGCTTTGATGAGGGGGTATAACTGTGCAACTTCATTTTGTGCAATCCACACCAGCCAAACCAGGGGCAGTAATAAGGTAACGGCTACCAATGCTGTTGCTATTGCAGCAGCTAAAGTGTCTCGTCCGTTGCACCAAGTACGAATGCGCTGGGCAATCGGCCATGACGCGTAACTGAGTATGCCAGCCCAGGCGATAGGAATCAAGAAAGGCGTCAAGACAAAGAATGCGAGTAAGAAGAGTCCGACTAAGGCAAGCCAGGGCACAATTTTTTTATTCATCAATATATTCTTACACAGCTACCTGAATTGCGTAAAGTATACGCTTTGTTAGGGAAACTGCTAGCTTGTAGTGCGTATTTGTTTGTATGAGCTAAACTTAGTTTGCTTCTGGGAGTATTTCAACACCGTCGTTACTGGCGGTATTTTGCTGTTGATATAAAATCATGATGGTTATGTGGCGATTCATGTTACGTCCAGCTTCCGTCATATTATCAGCAACAGGCTGTGATGGCCCATAACCGAGGGCGCTTAGTCTTATTTTGTCTATACCTGCTTCATTGAGTAAGTTGGTTATGCTACTTGCGCGTACGGCGGACAGCTCCCAGCTGGAAAAGAATGCAGCATTTTGTATATATATTGGCGTATTGTCGGTGTGGCCTTCTACAAGTACATCGTGCCCATCAATGGTTAATGGCGCTGCGATATCTTTTAAAATTGCTTTAGCAGGCTCATTTAAATCTGCAGAGCCCGCTGTAAATAGTGCAATGTCCTTTATATCAATGCGTAACCCAAGGCTATTTTGGATAATGCGTGCATTGCCAGCATTAATCCATGGCGCCAATATTTTCGATAGTTTTTTCCCTAGCGTAGTCATCGTTGCTACATTCTCTTGAGCCTGCTTTTGCATGTCAGCAGGTAAAGGAGGCTCAGGTGCTGTAATCTGTGCTGCCTGCTTTGCTTGCATTGAAGAGTCAGTGCTATCTTGATTAGGTATTTTTTTGGTAAAAGCTGTATTAATGGAAGAGGATACTTTCATATACTTGCTTTGATTCACAGACGAAACAGAGTACATCACTACAAAAAATGCAAAGAGCAGGGTGATGAAATCTGCATACGAGACCAGCCAACGCTCTGGATTATCTTCATCGTCTTCTATAGGTCTTCTTACCATTTGTTATCCATTATCTGAGATAAGACTCTAAGCGTTCTTGTACAATTTTAGGATTATCATCCATAGCAATAGATACCCATGCATTTAGTAGCATTTCTCGGCGCATAACTTCATGCTGCAGGTGAGATTTTAATTTGCCAGCAACGGGTAAAAAAACAATATTAGCTAGCGCGACCCCATAAATAGTAGCGACAAAAGCAACGGCTATTCCACTACCAAGCAGGCTGGGGTCAGATAAATTTTCCATGACATGGATTAGTCCGATAACAGCGCCAAGAATACCAATAGTCGGGGCATAGCCGCCAGCAGCTTCCCATATTTTTAATGCGTTACGCTGCTGAACCTCGTAAAAATGCATATCTATCGCACATACTTCTCTAATTTTTTCTGGTTCAGTGCCATCGGCAATGAGCTGAAGACCTTTATGTATGAAAGGTTCTGATTCCTGTTGAATGAATCGCTCTAAACCTAGAGCTCCTTTTTTCCTGAATTCAAGACTCCAGGCATGAGCACGTTTGGCTAATGCCTTTCTATCATCAACAGGTGGTTTAAAGATGCTTTTAGATAATTTAAGTCCCAGCAAAAAGTTTTTAGGTTTTGTTTGCAGAAGTACAGCGCCTACTGTGCCAAAAAACACAATAAAAAAGGCGGCTGGCTGAAGTAGGGAGCTAATGCTTCCACCTTCAATTGCTTGCCCAAATAAAATCCCAATTAGGGCAAGAATAATACCTGCTAGACTGCCCCAGTCCATGCTTGCTCCTTGAGTGTGGAACGCAATCTGCTGACTGCCTGCGTATGTAACTGGCATACACGGGATTCAGAGACATTCATGATGGCACCGATTTCTTTTAAATTAAGCTCTTGCTCGTAATATAAACCCATCAGTATTTTTTCACGCTCTGGTAAGCTCTCTATCGCATTTACGAGTGCGTCTTTAAAGTCGCTCTCTAGCAGTGCTTGCATGGGATTATCATCATCTTTTACGAAGCGATCTAAAAAGTGTTCACCTTGATTCTCGTTTTCTTGAAAATCTTCGTAATAAACCAACTGATGTCCACTACAGTGGCTAAGCTTTTCATAATAGCCTTCAAGCGATAGCGAAAGCGCCTTGGCAACTTCCGATTCACTTGGCTGACGTCCCAACTTTTGTTCCAACTGCGAAATGGCTGTTTCAACTTCGCGCATATTTTTACGTATGCTGCGAGGTAACCAGTCTGCACTTCTTAATTCATCCAGCATAGCACCACGGATACGTTGCGCGGCATAGGTTTCAAACTGCGCCCCATGACTATCTTCATATTTATTGGCAGCATCCAACAATCCCATCATACCTGCTTGAATCAGATCATCTAGTTCTACACTTGATGGTAATTTGGACTTAAGCTGGTAGGCTAGTTTTTTAACCAGCATCGTATGTTGATCCAACAGCGTATCTTTATTAGTTGTTTTTCCGGTCATGGTATACATAATCTAATTCCTAAATGAAGGTCGCTAGTTCTGTCTCTACAGAATGTGGGAGTTGATAGTTAATTCTTTGCGCTAAAGACTTGAATGCAGCTGTTGCTTTCGCAAGTGGAAAAGCATCGGTGACAGCACGGCCCAGTTTAGCAGCGCGACCAAGATAAATGTCATTTGGTATCGCACCAAAAAACTCTAGTTCTACTTGCATATAATTTCTGGCTACTTGTGCGATGTTTCTGAAAATGGAAGCTGCTTGAACATCATTGACATTACTGACAACAATGCCAAATTGCCTTCTACCTAATTGGCTATAGATTTTTTTAACCAAAGTGTACGCCTCTGTAATAGACGATGAGTCTCCAGATAGCTGTATCAAAATTTCATGTTGATTCAATGTTTCTAGCGGTAATTGATGGTTTTGATCTAAGCTTGCATCGACTATTACCACTTCAAACAAATTTGCTAGTCGTTCAAAAACTGCATTTAGAGCAGGGTCGGTTACATCTGATGCTTGCCGCTTGGATGCGGCTCTTTTATGCAGTTTTGTTGTCAAAAAACCAAATTTAGCTGTTTTGACAGACTGTTCAAGACGAATCTTATTTTCTGCTACATCGCTTAATGCGGGTAGCGTTTTAACACCATAATGACTTAAATCTATTTTCCCAGCTTGTAATACCAATACATCACTACCTTGCTGGCTAATTGAAGCCGCTAAATTGGTGATTAGTCTAGGCTGGTGTTGATCAGGTGTAGCAGATAGCACAGTAAAAATCTTGGCCTGATGACCTGTCATGATTTTTCTTAAACCTGCGGCCTGATCATGTTCAAAGCTACGCATTATCTAACTCCAACAATCTTGCTTTATTGGAAGCGCGGCTTGTATTGCCAACAACCATTGCCTGATCTTCCACAGGCAATTGGAAAGGACTATCTTTTGGCATGCCACGACTAAAGGTTCGGTGAACGAGCTGTTGTTTATGCGGAAGGTGTAAATCTTCTGGTACGCGCTGCCCATTAGTGACGTAATGCAGTTTGAGTTTTTCTCGAATCATCACATCCAGCACATTACCTAATGTGATAGCTTCGTCAATTTTTGTCATGACACAACCTGACAGACCTTGGCCTCTGTATGCTTTGATTACGTCCATCAGTGTGTCACCAGTATTGGTCGCATTGAGACATAATAGTTTTTTAATATTGAGTTGCTTGTTAGACAGCATTTTGATTTGCTCTTCAACCATCTTGTCTCGTTGGCTTACGCCAACTGTGTCAATCAATATAGTGTGTTTGTTTTTTAACTCACGCAGTGCAATTTTTAGATCAGCTTCATCTTTTACACTGTGTACCATTACACCAAGAATTTTGCCGTATATTCTTAATTGTTCATGGCCACCAATACGATAGGAGTCAGTGGTAATTAAGCCAATTTTGTCGGTACCGTATTTCATGACATAACGCGCAGCTAATTTGGCTGTCGTTGTTGTTTTGCCTACGCCAGTAGGGCCAACAATGGCAAAGATACCGCCTTTATCCAGCATTTCCTCTTCTTTACTCATGGTATCTAAATTTTTGAGCAACACAGACTGTACCCATTTTTTTGCTTCTGCCTCATTTTGATTGGCAGGAATGTTGTCTACTAACTGCTTAGATAAGCCAGGGCTAAAGCCAGCTGTTAACATAGCGCTGAGAATTTTGGATTTCATCGGCTCACGTTGTTGTGTTGCGCCCCAGGAAATCTCGGCAAGCTGTGATTCAATAATGCTACGCATGCTGCGAATTTCAGCCATCATGCTTGCAATCTGCGCATTGACCTCTTTTGCTTGCGCCTTGGTTTGTGCCAATGTTTCTTCAACCATATTGTTTTTGGACTCATTCATCACATCTTCATTAAAGCTAGGTTTCGCTTTAATGTTATTGTTCTCAGCCTGCATACGTTTCTTGAATAGCTCTTCCAAGGTAGATGTGCGGCTATCTTCGACAACGTCTGCGGTCAGTGTTACTGCTGTATCATCTGATGTAGTAATCGAATCCATTTCTTCTGCGCTGAAAGCCATAATCTCATTACCGCCTTTAACGGTACGATTAGAAAGGATAACGGCATCATCACCGAGTGCTTCTCGCACTTGTGCTAATGCTAGTTTGGAATTTTTACCGAAAAAGCGTTTGATGTTCATGCTTGACCTCCAATAAGGTTGGTAACTCGAATGGTTTTGGTATCAGGTAATTCTTCATGCGATAGCACACGAAGACGCGGGATAGCACGGCGTAAAAATTTTGAAAGTGCTTCCCTGAGTGGCGCTGGCACCAATAACACTGGTGAAACACCCATCTGTTCTTGCTGGTATGCTGCCGCTTCTGCTTGACTTGATAAACTTTCTGCTAGGCTAGGTTCAATCGCGGCACCGCCTGCATTGTTCGATTGCGTTGCTTGCAGTAACAATTTTTCTAAATTACTGTCTAGTGCCACAACTTGAATTTCATCACCAGTTGGGAATAGTTGCTGCACAATTGCGCGACCTAGGCGCACACGCACGAGTGCTGTGAGCTCTGCTGCGTCTTGTGTTTGGTGAGCGTGTTCTGACAAAGTCTCAACAATCGTCCGCATATCCCGAATATGCACACCCTCTGACAATAAGTTTTTTAATACTTTTTGTACGGTAGATAGCGGCAGCATTTTTGGTGTTAAATCCTCAATGAGTTTAGGCGCATCCTTGCTAATATGGTCAAGCAACTCTTGCACTTCTTCTCTACCCAATAGTTCTGCCGCATGCATGGAAATAATATGGTTCAGATGCGTAGCAATCACAGTGCCAGCATCCACAACGGTATAACCCAATGCTTGTGCTTGATCTCTGGCATCGGCATCAATCCAGGTAGCAGGTAAGCCAAATGCTGGATCTTTTGTTTCAGGCCCAGGCAATGCAGCCGTGACGCCACCAGGATTAATCGCAAGAAATTGACCATAGTGCGATTCACCTTCAGCGATTTCAACACCTTTCAGCGTAATGCGGTAAGCTGTGGGTCTAAGTTCTAAGTTGTCACGGATATGAACTGTAGGAGCAAGAAATCCGATTTCTTGTGCAAACTTTTTGCGTAAACCTTTAATTCGTTTAAGCAGGTCGCCACCTTGTCCCTTATCTACTAACGGAATTAAACGATAGCCAACTTCCAAACCGATAATGTCAACTGGCACAACATCATTCCAACTAGCTTCTTCTGACTCGGTTTCGAGAGGTTTTTCTTCATTGGCAGGCTCTTCTTCAATAACCGCTTTTTGTTGTTCGGCAATATAATATGCAACACCTGCTAACGTGGCTGCCAACATTAGGAATGCAAAGTTGGGCATGCCTGGGATAACGCCCATGCTCGCTATGATGCCAGCAACGATATAGATTACTTTTGGGTTGGAAAATAATTGTGTGATGAGTTGTCCACCAATGTCGTCATCATTGGCGACACGAGAAACCACAACACCGGCAGACACAGAAATGACTAGCGATGGTATTTGTGCAACAAGGCCATCGCCAATGGCCAGTAGGGTATAGTTTTTAACGGCATCAGCAAAAATCAGATCATGTTGCGCCATTCCAACAATCAATCCGCCAATTACATTAATCAGCGTAACTAGGATACCTGCTACTGCGTCACCACGCACGTATTTACTCGCACCATCCATCGCGCCATAGAACTCTGATTCCTGACTGATTTCTGCACGTCTGTTTTTAGCTTCTTCTTCACCAATCAAACCTGCATTCAAATCTGCATCAATCGCCATTTGTTTACCTGGCATGGCATCCAAGGTAAAGCGCGCACCTACTTCGGCAATACGACCAGCACCTTTGGTGACTACCATAAAGTTAATGATTGTCAGAATCACAAACACAACGATACCCACAGCATAATTGCCGCCGATCAAGAAGTGACCAAATGCCTCGATTACTTTACCCGCTGCATCAGGTCCAGTATGGCCTTCAGTTAATACAACGCGAGTAGAGGCTACGTTAAGTGATAGCCTTAACATGGTTGTCACTAATAAAACGGTAGGAAATGCAATAAAGTCCAAGGTTTTTTTCGTTTGCAAACCGATTAATAACACCAGAATAGACAAGGCAATATTAAAACTAAAGAGCACATCCAAAGCGATTGCAGGTAGTGGCAATATCATCATGGATAGCAACATGATGATGATAATAGGTCCTGCTAGAGCGCGACCGTCTATTGTGTTAAGCCACTTGTCACTCATGATGCGAATGCCTCCGTCTCAGCTGTATTGGCTGTAGCAGATTGACTATGCGGATCTAGCTCTTCTGGTACAGGTAATGTTGTAGGAATCTCTGGTTGGAAACCACCATAATCATTAAAGATACGCATTTGGAACACATAAGCGAGCACCTCGGCTACAGCTGCATAAAGTGTTTCAGGAATTTCACGTTCAAGCTCGGCATGGGCAAAGAGTGCACGGGCCAACTTAGGTGATTCAAGTGTCATAATCTTATGCTCACTTGCCACTTCACGTATTTTTAGTGCCAATGCATCAGCACCCTTCGCAACGACGACTGGCGCACGCATCTTGTCTTCTTTATACTTAATCGCTACCGCATAATGGGTAGGGTTGGTAACCACAACATCTGCATTCGGAATCTCTGACATCATTCTGCGTTTTGCCATTTCACGCTGTTGTTGACGGATACGTGCTTTAATTTCAGGGTTTCCTTCTAATTCTTTCATTTCTTGACGCACTTCTTCTTTCGTCATTTTTAGTTTTTGTGCGTATTGATATAACTGAAAAGGCACATCAATAAGTGCTATCAAGATGAGTGCACTCACGATTGACAAAAACCCGACTTGCATTAGTGAACCAACTTCACCAATACTGTTTTTGACTGGTAGCATAGATAAACCCAAAATTGGATCAATATCATGCGCGATAACAAAGTAGGAAACGCTTCCCACTAGAATAGTTTTTAAAATTGATTTAACTAATTCAACAGCAGAGTTCTTTGAAACTAGATTTTTAATACCTTTTAATGGGTTTAATTTACTAAATTTTGGTTGTAGTGCTTTTCCACTTAACAACCAACCACCAATCAAAGCTGGTGAAGCGATTGCTACAATGACCAGTAAAATAGCCAATGGCGCAAACGCAAATAATAGGTCAGATATCGAATCTGTAATTTGCATAAGCAAATAACTTGGGTCAAATGCTGATGCACGATCTAAGGTTAACCCTTTGCTGAGCGTATGCTTCAGCGCAGCATTAAGTTGATCGCCCATCATCAGAATACCAAGCCCTGCTGCCAGCAGCAAAGTCACTGTACCCAGCTCTCTAGAGCGGGGTACATCACCTTCTTCACGCGCCTTTTCAATGCGTTTCGGGGTGGCCTGTTCTGTTTTTTCTAAGTCGCTACTCTCAGCCATGTTATTTCCTGATTGATAAAACTTATCTCTTTAGTAGTGATAAGACTATTGTTCTCTGAATACACCGACATGGTGCAATTCATTGAAGCCTATTATCAGGTTTGGCAAGCGTTCTTTATCTGTCGAATAAGAGGGTGAAAATACTCTTTTCTCTCTGTCTAACTAAGCTTTTTAATAAAAAGCTAAACTTTTTATAAATATTTATTCAATTAAAACAATTGCTTATAAAATAATTGCAATTTTTTTTAAAAAAAACCTAAAGTTTATTAAAGTGCAGTCGTTAACGGTATATCGCTTATTAGATATTGAAAATGACAAATATGATTTAGATTAGATTATCTGGATTTAACATTATTAAAAATTAGATATATATAAGGTATCTCTAGCCCCCGTGTAGGTGTTTGTAAGACAAACACCTACACGGGCGTGTCCGCTCGTCTTACAAAATAAACCGACAAACCCCAATAGTGCTTTTTACTTAATAGGTTCAAAGTACGTCTCATGCAGCAAACACAATGTTTAAAGCAGTTTAATTTAAGGATTTGGGGGAATTAAAATGAACGAAACTGAAATGATGAACGAGATTAAAGATGCTAATCTTAACTACTTAATGTTA
This sequence comes from Methylophilaceae bacterium, assembly GCA_050301935.1. Classification (GTDB taxonomy): domain Bacteria; phylum Pseudomonadota; class Gammaproteobacteria; order Burkholderiales; family Methylophilaceae. Next base: position 41,366 of record JBNLAC010000009.1, read on the forward strand.
GCACAACAAATGATTCGTGCCGATAGAGCGACTGCAATTTTTCGCTTAGGCATCAATGAAGATGTCGCTGACTTATTAGAGGGTTTGAGTAACTTTCAAATCTTAAAGCTCAGTAGCAGCAATATGATGCTTGCAAGATTCCGTTTTGAAGATAGTGCAATTTTAAGTATGTTGACTGACTATACGAAAGATCGCGCGCTTGCAAATGCACATTCAGCAATTTTGTTATCTGGCCAACCAGCTTAGATAGCGAACCAGTCATACTAAGTGAAGTGGAGAGAATCATGAAAAAGGCAGCAGTAAAGAAAAGCATTGTTAATGAAGGCGAACAAATTCAGTTGGCGACACAAATGATTAAGCTAGGTGCGAGATTGCAATTATTGGAATCACAAACCACATTATCGCGTGAGCGTCTAATTAAGTTATATAAAGAATTAAAAGGAATGTCACCACCAAAAGGCATGTTGCCATTTTCTACAGACTGGTTCCTGACTTGGCAGCCTAATATACACTCTTCTATTTTTTTGAATATTCATGATTATCTTGTTAAAAACGCAGGCGTTGATGATATTACTGCTGTGCTTAAAGCTTATAGCTTATACCTACAACAAGTAGGGCATGATTCTGAAGAAGAGCCTGTATTATCACTAACACGTGCTTGGACATTAATACGCTATGTTGATAGCAAAATGTTAAAAATGAAAGCATGCACTTGCTGTAGCGGTCAGTTTGTCGTGAATGCATATGATTTAAATCAGAATTATTTATGTAGTTTGTGTCATATCCCATCACGTGCAGGCAAAACGAAGAAAGCCAAAGCCAAAGAGCTTGAATACAAATTAGTGGATTCTAAGGTTATTGCATAAAACAAGGTATGCTGAGAACAATAATCAACATACCTGAGAAAGGTGTCGAGGCTAACAAAAGGATAAAATTGCCGCCTGTCGTAATGGCAGTCATTATTCAAATAGTAGCCTTAACCATTGTCCTGCCAAGTTTCAAATTGATTAATGGTTTATTTGCAGTTGAGTTCTCATTGTTTACCTTGACTGTGATGCAAGCGTTGACAGCTTTAATGGTTTGTTGCATAACTAATATGGCTAGATGGTGGCGCTGGATACATGGGCTTTTCCCACTTGCCATCTATTCGATGTCCTTATTAACTTTGCCAAATGAATTTTATTTAGTCGGCTTCTTGATAACACTCAGTATTTTTTGGACGACTTTTAACAGTCAAGTCCCATTCTTTCCCTCTCGGCCAGCTGTACGTGGAAAAATCGCAAGCTTGATTCCCCAAAGTCAGGCTTTTCGTTTAATTGAAATCGGCAGTGGTTTAGGTGACTTATCAATGTATGTTGCTGAAGTTAGACCACACAGCGAAGTAAATGGAATTGAAATTGCACCTATGCCTTGGTTTATTAGTGTGATACGTGCATGGATAAGAAAATCATCTGCCCGCTTTAAGTTGGGTGATTATCACACTTTAGATTTTGGGCAATATGATATGGTTTTTGCATACCTTTCTCCTGCAGCGATGCCCACATTGTGGAAAAAAGCACAGCAAGAAATGCAAGCAGGCAGCTTATTAATTAGCTATGAATTCAGTATACCTGGAGTGCCAGCTAGCTTCGTTATCCAAGATCATCATCCTGCTATCTATGTATGGAAAATGTGATTCTCATCTAATCGCTTTTTGTGTTAACACGCTTAAAAGTAAGAAAACCTCCCTTTATTCGAGCAATTGATTCTGCGACTACTTTGATATTCTGTTTAAAAGATTAATTAATTTCACCGTTAAGGCGTTTGAATATGTTTGTCATTATTGGATATATCGTTGTTTGCGGCACAATTTTTGGCGGTTATGCGCTAGCAGGGGGGCATCTAGGTGGCTTATGGCAGCCATTGGAAGTGCTGATGATTTTTGGCGGTGCATTAGGCGCATTTATTGTGGGTAATGATGCGAAAGCACTAAAAGCTACGATGAAAGCATTGCCTAGCATTTTCAAAGGCTCCAAATACAACAAAGCATTGTATTTAGACTTGCTTGCCTTGATGTATGAAATATTAACCAAAATCCGCAAGGACGGCATGATGTCAATCGAAACAGACATTGAGAATCCTGAGTCTAGCCCATTATTTAGTAAATATCCAAAAATCATGAGTGACCATCACCTGACAGATTTTATTTGTGATTATTTAAGGTTGATGGTTTCAGGCAATATGGATGCGTTTCAAGTTGAAAACTTAATGGATAACGAATTAGAAACTCATCACATGGAAGGACATGTACCAGCACACTGTATCACTAGATTAGGTGATGCTTTGCCAGCATTTGGTATTGTTGCGGCGGTAATGGGTGTTGTGCACACCATGGAAAATGTTTCTTTACCGCCTGCTGAATTAGGTGTGTTAATTGCACATGCTCTGGTTGGTACATTTTTAGGTATTTTATTGGCTTATGGTTTTGTAGGGCCGCTAGGTAGTTTGCTAGAGCAGAAACTGGAAGAAAGTTCAAAGATTTTCCAAACGGTTAAAGTAACGCTATTAGCTAGTTTAAACGGATATGCACCTGCGATTGCAGTCGAGTTTGGCAGGAAAGTGCTTTATTCAACAGAGCGACCTGGCTTTACAGAATTAGAAGAGCACGTCAAAGATGCAAAAAATAAATAAGCGCGTTCTGGCAGTGACTAAAGCAAAATGTAACGGAGTGAATAATGGCTGAACAACCTGTCAGACCGATTATTGTCAAGAAAATCAAAAAAAATGGTGGCCACGGGCATCATGGTGGTGCTTGGAAGATAGCCTATGCAGACTTTGTGACTGCTATGATGGCATTTTTTCTGTTGATGTGGTTGCTTGGTTCTGCCTCGAAGGGTCAATTAGAAGGCATTGAGTCCTATTTTAAAACCCCATTGAGAGTTGCGCTAATGGGTGGTCCTAGCGTTGGCGCGAGTGACTCTGTGTTGAAAGGTGGCGGTAAAGATTTAACTAAGCAGCAATTACAGGTGAAACCTGCCGACAGTTCACAAGAGAAAGAGAAAACACCAGATCTTAAAGAAGCAAAAAAAGCCTTAGAAGCAGAAGAAACAAAAAAGTTAAAAAATCTAAAAGCAAAGATTGAGAGTACTATAGATAGTAATATCACACTCAGAAAGTTTAAGAAACAACTGCTGCTGGATATAACCTCTGAGGGTTTACGGATTATTATCGTCGATGAGCTCAACCGACCGATGTTTAATTCAGCAAGAGCGGAGTTGCAACCCTATGCAAAAGAGATTCTGCAAGAGCTAGGCAGAACACTGAATGATGTACCTAATCGAATTAGTTTGTCTGGTCATACTGATGCAACACCTTATAGTACAGGGGAAACTGCCTATAGCAATTGGGAGCTTTCAGCAGACCGTGCTAATGCTTCTCGTCGTGAGCTAATTGCAGGTGGCATGGATGAACACAAGTTGCTGCGTGTCGTTGGGCTTTCATCTGCTGCACTCTATGATAGGGAAGACCCGTTTAACCCAATAAACCGGCGTATCAGTATTATCGTGATGAATAAACAAGCTGAAGAACGTGTCATTGCTGATGAATCCGCTTTACATGTCACCAGTCAGCAAGATACTAAAGATGTTGTGGATAGTATCTCCGCTGCAGATGTCATTGACGGAATTAGTCAATCTACACAAGATTAGTCATCTGTGTGTTAATACCAGTAAATGAATAGCTAGCGGCTATGCACAGACTGCTCTAACTTGTGCAATATCAGTAGCACCTTCTAATATTTTTGCAATACCATCTTGCTTAAGAGTTCGCATGCCATTAGCTAGCGCTTCTTGTGTAATTTCAGTAACATTTGCGCGCTTTTGTATCAAATGACGTAATGATGGCGATACTTGCATCAACTCGTACAAGCCAACTCGCCCACGATAGCCAGTTTGATTGCATGCTTTACAGCCTTTAGGTTTATATAGGGTGTATTTTTTATTTTGCGTGTACTGGTTATCCCAGTCTGCAATCAGTGCATTGCTATCCATTGCAGTATTGTCAGTGTACTCATCCGCTAATGCTTTTATCTCTTCCGCATTCGGATGGTAAGCCTCTTTACAATCTGGGCAAAGTGATTTTGCCAAGCGTTGTGCCATGATACCTAGTAGCGCATCAGCAAAATTGAATGGATCCATACCCAGATCTAACATGCGGACAATACTCTCTGGTGCGCTGTTGGTATGTAAGGTTGATAACACTAAATGACCCGTCAACGATGCCTCAATGCCTATTTTCGTGGTTTCTTCATCACGCATCTCACCGACCATAATCACGTCAGGATCAGCTCGCAAGAAGCTACGCATCGCACTGGCAAATGTCCAGCCGATTTTGGCATTCACTTGCACTTGGCGTAGACCAGATTGTGTGATTTCAATCGGGTCTTCTGCCGTCCATATTTTGCGTTCTGGGGTATTGATATGCCCTAGCAGGGAGTGCAAGGTTGTAGTCTTTCCTGAGCCTGTAGGGCCGCAAACCAGTATGAGACCATGTGGTTTGACAATCATGCTTTGTACAGCAGACAACGCCTGTTCGTTTAATCCAAGTTTCTTAATGGGAAGCGGCTTGCTTGAAGCTAGTACGCGCATAACGATATCTTCCATATTGCTAGTTGTTGGAATCGTCGCCACCCTTAATTCAACATTTTTAGGGCCAAACTGTTTGAAGTCCAGTTTGCCATCTTGTGGTTTTCTTTTTTCTGAAATGTCTAATTTAGACATAATCTTGATACGAGAAATGAGCGCGTTACAGAAATTAGCAGGGATTTCAAGATATGGTACTAGTGTACCGTCTTTTCTAAACCGAACCTGTGTATTTTTGTTATCTGGGTAAGTTTCAATATGAATGTCAGAAACTTTATCTTTTACTGCATCCATAATCATTTTGTTCACTAATTTGACAAGCGTATTGTCTGATTCAGTAATCGGTTCGTCCTCAATTTCTTTAACTTTCTTTTTATCTTCCTCAAAGAGTTGCAGGGCGAGATCATCCCCTGAGGATGACTCTGAGAAATTAAACTCAATCGAGCCGTCTTTGTTTTGTTGTGCAGGGCTGGCATCCTCGCTATACCAATCGTCATTATCACTATAATATTCTGCTATAGCGTTAAGGATATCCTCACGAGATGCCATAGCTGGCAAAACATTCATCTGTGTCAAGAAACGCAGTTCATCTATTGCTTTAATATCCATTGGGTCTTCAAAAGCAACGACTAGCATGCCATTGTGTGTGCAAAGAGGCATCAATGTATATTTTTTTGCAAGCGCACGATTTAGTAAGCGAATCGCGTTTATATCAAAATTAAATTTTGATAAATCTACATAAGGAATCCCTAGTTTTTTTGCTAAAGTACCTTTTAAAGTGCGCTCATCAACAATCCCCATCTTGATGAGGATTTGACCAAGACGCAAATTACGGTTCTCTTTTTGTTTCGCTAGTGCCTCATTCAGCTGTTCATTCGTTAATAGCTCTAATTCTTGTAAGGCCTCGCCAAGTTTTAGAACAGGTCTATCTTCTTGATGTTTGATGGCTTTATGTAGTTGCTCTTCAGATATGATTTGATGCTCATTTAAGTAGTCGCCTATCCTCTTTGAGCGCAGCTCTTTTTGGTGGTCTAAAGCCGTTTCAATATCATTCGTAGTGGCGTGGTTTGCTTCAACTAAAATGTCGCCAATTTGCATGCCAATTTGATAATCTCTGATTGCTTGGCGTGGAATAAAGTGCTTCTCAATAATCCCTTTTTTAATTACTGGGAAAATATAAAGCCCTGCTTCATTATTGACATATCCAACCGTATCGCCAGTTAGCGATGTGTCATCAATCAAATCTATCTTATAAGCTTGATTATCTGATGGCGGGAAAACCTCTTGTGCACGAGATTCTAGAAAACTTTGTTCCGAGACAACTGTGGCAGGAGACAATAATTGTAGGTTTTTTATCTCATCAAAATCAATGATTTGGTGTTCTCTGCTATTAAATGGTTCAAAAAGCACTCGACCTTCTTCTGGCGAGAAACGGATGAGTTGGCCGGTTAACGTTTTTTTACCAAATAAATCAATAATGCAACTTTCCAAGAGTGGTTTGCTTGAGTCATGTACAACTTTTAGATAGGGCGGATTAGGCCAAACTAAAGTTCTCATCTCTAAACTTGTATCTTGAGTGATATGTCCCATTTTTTACCTAAATCATCATTTATAGCTATATATAAAGATTAAAGCATCACGTTGGAATGCATTTAATAAATCCCGTGCTGTTTTATCGGCACGAAAAACAAATCCTTTACTGCTTCTTGATGTTAAATATAAAAAAAAGGGTGATAAGCCATCTTATTGTCCGATTGGATTAGCTGTAAATATAGTCTAATTTAACTATTCAATAATCAATTAGGAGCACTAATTGAAAGCTGTGATTTTAGCCGGTGGTTTCGGAACGCGTATTAGTGAAGAATCACACTTAAAACCTAAGCCGATGATTGAAATTGGCGGTAAACCAATTCTTTGGCACATCATGAAACTATATTCACATTATGGTGTGAATGATTTCATTATTTGTCTTGGTTATAAAGGTTACGTGATTAAAGAGTATTTTGCGAATTATTTTATGCATATGTCTGATGTCACATTTGATATTCAGCATAATCAAATGCAAGTCCATCAAAATAAAGCAGAGCCTTGGCGCGTCACACTAGTCAATACTGGTGAGGAGACGATGACTGGAGGTCGTTTAAAACGTGTAAAAGACTATATTGGTGATGAGGATTTCTGCTTCACTTATGGTGACGGTGTTGGCAACGTTGATATAGGTGCTTTGATTCAATTTCATCAGGAGTCTGGAAAACTAGCCACCATTACTGCTGTACAACCACCTGGTCGATTTGGGGCAATTGCGTTTGAAAATAACACAGTAACCAGGTTCCAAGAAAAACCAAACGGCGATTGCGCATGGATTAATGGTGGTTTTTTTGTGCTTTCTCCTAAAGTGATTGATCTGATTGATAGTGATAAAACGATTTGGGAAAGAGAGCCACTGGAGCGGTTGACTGCACAAAATGAGTTGCAGGCTTGGTTCCATAAGGGTTTTTGGCAGCCGATGGATACGATGCGTGATAAAAATTATCTTGAGCAGCTTTGTGCTGAGCAGAAGGCACCATGGAAAGTATGGGAGAGTGCCAATGCGTGCTGATTTAGAGAATAAAGCTTTTTGGCAAGGTAAACGTGTATTCATTACAGGGCATACTGGATTCAAAGGAGCATGGCTTTCATTGTGGTTACAATCCTTAGGTGCACAAGTCACTGGATTCTCTTTGAATCCACCTAGTGAGACGAATATGTATGAAGTTGCTAATATAGGCGTAGGCATGCAATCTATTTATGGTGATGTTCGCGATGCTGATTTCTTAGCAACAGCATTGTTAGAAGCTGACCCAGAAATAGTTTTACATTTGGCGGCTCAATCGCTTGTTTTACAGTCTTACCAGACGCCTGCTGAAACCTATGCAACAAATGTAATGGGGACGGTCAATTTGCTTGAGGCTGTCAGAAAAAGCAAGTCGGTTAAATCAGTTGTGATTGTGACCAGTGATAAATGTTATGACAACAAGGAATGGCATTGGGGATATCGTGAGAATGACCCAATGGGAGGATTTGATCCATATAGCAGCAGTAAGGGTTGCGCTGAACTTGTCGTAGATTCCTATCGCAATTCATTTTTTAACGCTGAAAAATACCATGAGCATGGTGTTGCGATTGCAACTGCAAGAGCAGGCAATGTGATTGGCGGTGGAGATTGGGCTGATGATAGGTTGATTCCTGATGTGGTTCATGCATTTACAAAACAGAAACCTGTGCAATTAAGAAACCCTGCTTCTATCCGTCCATGGCAACATGTATTAGAGCCATTAAGTGCATATATGTTGTTAGCACAAAGATTATTTGTGGATGGTAAGTCTTATGCTGAAGCTTGGAATTTTGGCCCAAATGAGACCGACACAAAAAGCACTGGTTGGCTGGTTGAACGTTTAGCAGTTCATTGGGGGCAGGATGTCTCTTATTTGGTTCAAAACAATCAAGATGCGCAGCATGAAGCTACATACCTCAGATTAGAGTGTTCTAAGGCACATAGCAAACTTGGTTGGTATCCAGTCTGGAATATTGAAGATGCTGTTATTCATGTCGTGAGTTGGTATCAAGCTTACCAACGTGATGAAGACATGAAAGCCTACACACTCAATCAAATTATGCAATATCAAATGCATAGGGGCGATCGATGGACAGCAGCGTGATTAATATTGAAGCAATCGAAAAAGCTAGCGCGCATGTTAAGTCTCCGCATGATAAGCACCCAGTAAAAAGCTTAGAGATTAGAAGGAAAATATCTGCATTGGTTGCTGAGTTTGCATCCTTACAATATGAAGAGCAGGTTTTTGAGGCTAATAATCATGTCATACCACCTTCAGGTAAGGTAATTGATGGCGATGAGCTTGATCATATGGTGCAAGCGTCACTGGACGGTTGGTTAACGACAGGTCGCTTTAATGCAGCATTTGAAAGCCGCTTATCACAATATTTGGGTATAAAGCATGTGTTAACGACCAACTCTGGATCGTCTGCGAATCTGTTGGCTTTTATGGCGCTAACTTCACCTAGGCTTGGTAAGCGTGCTATTCAGCCTGGAGATGAGGTCATTACGGTTGCTGCTGGGTTTCCGACTACTGTTAATCCAATTCTGCAATATGGAGCAGTTCCTGTATTCGTTGATATTGATTTAGCGACCCATAATATTGATGCTACCAAGATTGAGGCAGCGATTAGTCCTAAAACCAAAGCGATTATGTTAGCGCATTCACTAGGTAATCCATTTGATTTAAACACAATCAAAGCAATTTGTGAGCAACATCAATTATGGTTGGTTGAAGACTGTTGTGATGCATTGGGCGCTACATTTAATGATCAACTAGTCGGTACTTTTGGCGATATTGCAACGTTAAGCTTCTATCCTGCACATCATATCACCATGGGTGAGGGTGGTGCCGTATTGACTAATAACTCAAAGCTTAAATCTATAGCTGAATCTTTTAGGGATTGGGGTCGCGATTGTTACTGCTCGCCAGGTAAAGACAACACATGTGGTAAACGCTTCTGCCAACAACTCGGTGATTTGCCACAGGGCTATGATCATAAATACACCTATTCTCATTTAGGATACAACTTAAAAATTACCGATATGCAAGCTGCCTGTGCATTGGCGCAGATGGATAAACTAGACCAGTTTATTGACGCTAGAAGGGCGAATTTTGCTTACCTGAAAATGAAATTGCAATCTTGCGCAGAATATATTCTTTTACCTGAAGCAACAGAAAATAGTGATCCGTCATGGTTTGGCTTTTTGATGACACTCAAGCCAGAAGCGCAGACAAATCGCGTGGATATGATTAACTACTTAGACCAACATAAAATCGGCACACGCTTGTTTTTTGCTGGAAACCTTACCAAACAACCTTACATGACAGGAAGGCATTACAGAGTCAGTGGTGATTTAAGTAATACTGATAATGCAATGCTTAATAGCTTCTGGGTTGGTATCTATCCTGGTATCAGTTTGGCGATGCTGGATTTTATCGCTGAAAAAATACAGTTGTTTTTCGGGGTTGGTTTTGATGAATAATACAGATGAAAAAAGAATGATGAATAAAATTCCTACACCGTTATTTATAT
>JBNLAC010000010.1:0-49529 GCA_050301935.1 Methylophilaceae bacterium
TAACATACCATTTTTAACGAATAATGTGATCCCAGCAAGGCCAGTTATTGATGGGATAACAACAGGCATAATCAGATGACTGACGCTATCTTTAATTTTCCCCCAAGTATCTAACTGCTCATAATTTAGGCTGTGCAGTCCCGAAATAGGGAGCCAGTTGTTTGCAACGCCAAGCCAATACATCATAAGTAATGCTAGCCAGAAGCCAGGAATCGAGAATCCAACAAAATTAAAAAGCGTTATCGATTTATCTTGCCATTTTTGATATTTACGTGCAGCAATAACGCCCAGTGGAATAGCCAGTGTCAGTGTAATTGCGAGCCCTAGTAGATTAATCATCAAGGTAATAGGTAGTGCTTGCTCAATCATTCCTTTTGTGTAGTTGCCATCTTCATCCGTAGAACCTAAAAAAACCGGTTTTTGATGCGATTTAAATGAATTACCAAAATCGAATTGCACCATACGCCTTAACCAGAGCCCATATTGCACGATAACTGGCTTATCCAAGTTATATAATTCACGAAGCTTTTGGCGTGATTCTTCGCTACTCTTAGGATCAAATGCTGATTCTGTGCTCGTGATATCACCGGGGGCTAAATGCATGATGAAAAATGAAATCAGACTGATGCCAATCAGCATCGGTATCATCCATAACACTCTTTTTATCAGGTATTTGAGCATTCTTATTCAGCGCTTATTTGGTTTCTACGATACGGCTTAGGAATATACCATTTTTGTGAATCATACCCCACCCCAGCAGCTGGTACTGGGTTAACAATACCTTGCACACGTTTATGCATAGCTGTTAACCCGTAGCCAGCTGACAAATAGACAATAGGGCTATCTTCTAAAAGCTGCTCAGCAAATTCATGATAAATTTTCATGCGTTTTTCAGGGTCAAATTCTGCACGACCTTGCTCAAGCAGTTTATCCACTTTTGGGTTACTGTAACCAACGAAGTTGAATTGACCAGGTGCTTGCTGGCTGGAATGCCATATGTTGTATTGATCGGGGTCTAAACTTAAGCCCCAGCCCAAAATCACGACATCAAAATCGCCAGTATTGATAAATCGGCTAATAAAACTTGCCCACTCGATTGCTCTTATTTTGACTTCAATACCAACTTCTTTAAGTCGTCGTTGGATAATCACAGCAGACTTCTCACGCTCTTTATTTTGATTGGTAATAATTTCAAAGGAGAATGGTTTGCCATCACGTTCTAAAATGCCATCCTCATCATTGTCTGTGAAGCCCGCATCCTTAAGCAGGCTACGGGCCTTATCGGGATTATATGGTGTTGGTATCAGGTTAGGGTTACTCCAGCGCGTACCTGGTTTGTATGGTGACGCAATATTGATGCCTAATCCCAAGTACACACCGTCAATAATTTCTTGTTTATCAATCGCATAATTGATTGCTTTTCTCACCCGTATATCATCGAATGGCTTGTGTTTAAGGTTAAAACCCAGATACGTGTAGCTGTTGCCTAACTCTTTGAACAGGTTAAGATTTTTTTTCAATTCTGGTCTTGCCGGGATAATGCGTGAGTATTTAATAGGGTCTAATCCCATGCTATCAATATTGTCAGCCATTAGCTCCAGAAATTGGGCTGATGTGTCTGGTATGATGCGGGTGACGAGCTGATGAATATAAGCTTGACCGAGTACAGAATTTTGATTTCTAGAAAGTTTGATGTTTTCCCCAGCATTCCACTGATCCAATTGATAGTAACTACTGCCTACAGGCTTTCTGGCAAATGCTGTTTTGCGTAAATCCTGGCCTGCTAAAAGATGTCTGGGTAGGATATGGAGGCTTGCCCAACTGCTTAGTGCAGGAGAAAATGGTTTAGAGTAGGTTACTTTAAACGTTCTTGGGTCAGGGGCTTCAGCTTGATCGACAAGCTGATAGTCAGAGGCATAAGGGCTGCGTGTGTTTTCATCAATCACTAATTGCCAAGTGAATAAGACGTCTTCACTTGTTAAAGGTTGTCCATCCGCCCATTTTAAATTTGGCTTAAGTTTAAATATGATAGTTTTATTGTCTTCTGAGACATGCCAGCTTTCCGCTAACTCGCCTTCAAGCTCTAAATCAGCGTCATATTTCAAAAGTGAGTTAAAAATATTTGATGCAATTTGCGCTGAAGCTGATTCACCTGCGACCATGAAAATCAGACTACTTGGTTCTCCAATCGTCGCATTAATTAACTCTCCACCTTCAACAGTAGGATAGGTCTGACCATAGTCAATGCTGGGTTCGTTTTTTTGTGAACATGCAGATAAAGCGATAAAGAAAAGTATGAGAAATATAGTTTTCAATTCACTATTCCTAACCCCTGTATTTCTGATTAGAAATATTGGATTAATCATTATATTAAATATATTTGCATCGTAGATAATTAACTATTCTACTTGAAGTATTAACGTATGTACTATTAACTAAATCTTTTTGGTTTTGTCTCTTGTTGGTTTGCCACTGACTTTAATAATTTGTCCAGCTTTGATTTTAGTTGATTTCAAACGGTTAATTTTCATCAAATCTTTTGTATTGGTGCCATATTTTTTAGCTAACGTACTCAGCGTTTCGCCACGTTTAATTTTGTGTGTGACTGTGCCTGATGCGAATCGTTCAATTTTAGTTTTTTGCTCAGCAAGCTTTGCGACATTAATCGTGTCCGCTTCAGATGATTGATTGGGAACAAGTAGGTTAATGTTTCTTGGTATGGTGTTGTTTTTTGGTAAATCGTTAATTTTACGTAATTGGGTGGTACTGATGTTGAATTTCTTGGCAATATTTCTAATATATTCTCCACTTTTTGCTTGGTACACTTTCCAGCTAATTAGGGAGTCATCATAACTACTGAGATTTGTTTGGAAAGTATCAATAGCACTGACTGGAAGTAATAACTTATGTGTATTGTTTTTTGATGCGACTACAGGTCTATTGTAGTTTGGGTTAAGTAAAGCAAACTCTTCGTCAGTTATCTCAGCCAGTTCTGCAGCAAGTTTTGCATCGATTTGATGAGGTGGGTCTATTTCGGCAAAATATGGCTGGTTAGCAATAGTTGCAATCGTCAAACCATATTGAGATGGTTGTGTCACAATGTTTTTAATCGCTTGTAATTTAGGAACGTATTGTTCGGTTTCTAAAGGAAGCTTTAAGCTTTGATAGTCTGTTGGTAAGCCTGCTCTTTGATTTCTGGCAATAGCGCGTCCAACTGTCCCTTCACCTGCATTGTATGCAGCAAGAGCAAGATCCCAACTACCAAACATATTGTGTAATTTCTGTAGATAATCTAATGCTGCTTGCGTTGCTTCCGTTACATGTCGTCTATTGTCTACCCACCAATTTTGCTTAAGACCAAAATGCTTACCAGTAGAAGGGATAAATTGCCAAATACCAGCAGCATGGCTGCGCGAATAAGCTTTTGGGTTGTAAGCACTTTCAATCATCGGTAACAAAGCAATCTCTGTCGGCATCCCACGTTTTTCTACTTCTTCAACAACGTAGAACAAATATTTTTCGCTCCTTGCTATCATCGCTTCCATGTAATTTGGGCGTGAAGCGTACCAGTTTTCGAATGTTGTTGTGTGTTTAGAAGAGATGTCAGGTATCGCATAGCCAGCTTGAATGCGTAACCAAATATTATTGTCAAAAGGGATTACTTCAAGCGTTTGCTCTAGCGCTAAGAATTGATCTTGATCAGGCGAGTTATTGATTTCAGCTATGGTACTGTCTATTTCAGCATCAGTTAAAAATTCTAACTGGATACCTTTGGCATTAGTATTTGCTTGCGATACTGAAGAGAAAATAAAAATAAAGAAGCAGCTCAAAAAGCCTAGCAGAGTTATCACGAGTTGCTGCCATTGGCAGGCTCTGTTTGAATCGGCGTTGTCTCTATACATGCGCAAGCTTTAATTAAAAAATATGCTAAATAGTATCGGCGCGTTAATAACTAGTCAAGTAAAAGATTTACTTTATCTTTATTTATTATCACTATGATTAATAATGATTTCTTAGTGTTCTTATTTTGCTGAAAACAGACAGTTCATCATTATTATCGGCACCTGAATTGCTAATAATAGATGGTACATGACATCTTAAAAATGGATTGATATCGAGCTCTTGCGCAATAGTACTTGGCAAGCTTGATTCGCCCTTACTACGCAAATGCATTACCTCAGCCTGTCTCTTTAGTAATGCACTATTGTCAGGTTCTAGTGTAAGTGCAAAGTCAATGTTTTTACTGGTATATTCGTGTGTGCAAAACACTTTGGTTTCAGGGTTGAGTTTTTTTAGTCGATTTAATGAGTGCAGCATCTGTTCAGGTGAGCCTTCAAAAAGGCGGCCGCAGCCAGCACTAAATAAAACATCCCCACAAAATAAGTAATAGTCAGCAAGATAGATTATATGCCCTAATGTATGGCCTGGTAACCACCATACAGTAAAGTCTAGATTGATAGCATCTAGGTGTATATTGTCACCCTCTGAGACCTCAATATGCTCAAATTTGAACTGCTCATACTTTGGTGCGTATACTGGTACTTTCTGGTGAGCTAATAGCATTTCAACACCATCAATGTGATCATGATGGTGATGAGTGATTAAAATAGCGCTTAATGTTAAATTGTTTCGGGACAAGGTTTCAATCACAGGGTTCGCATCCCCAGGGTCAACGACAACGGCGTTATGGTTATTATGCAAAAGCCATATATAATTATCGACTAATGCAGGAATAGGTAGAATGTGTAATGGTTTTGTATACATGCGCGATTATTCGTTGCTTCTTACTTCCAAGTTTTGGATTTATTGTCTCTCTTGTCAATCATTAAATGCAACCACATAATCAAGATAACTGGTTTGAAACCACTTTAGGTAAATATATGCTCAGTAAAGAGCAGGCAATTTATAACCTTGCGGTGGGTAATGTATTTGGGTTTTATGCTGTGCAAATTGGCATGCCTCAACTGGATTGTCTAAAAAACTCACGCATTCCAAATATCATTTATGCGGGAAATAACAGTGGTAACTTATATTGCGAAAGTACTTATCTGCCATTTGCCAGTAATAGTGTTGATTTAGTCTGTATGCCACACGCTTTGGGCTTTAGTGAAAATCCACATCAATCATTGAGGGAGGCATCTAGGGTGCTGGTTCCTGAGGGGTACCTAATCATTGCTGGCTTTAATCCCTTCAGTGCGTGGGGTATTCGAAGGATATTTAGTAATAAAAAAGCTTATCCATGGTTTGGTGCATTTTTCTCGCTTTCACGTATCAAAGACTGGCTGGCGTTACTGGATTTAGAGTTTGTTGAAGTGGAGTTTTTAAGTCATGGAATTCCGCTAAATAATCAAAAGTGGTTGAAACGCTTGTCATTCATCGACAAAATAGGTGAGAAATGGTGGCCAATGCTAGGTGGGCAATATATCATTGTGGCGAAAAAACGTGTTGTAAACATAACATTATTGAAGCCAAAATGGAAGAAAAGCTTGTTGCAGCCTAGTATTGCCGTCAGTGGTCACAAGAACACAAAGCATAGTAGAAAAAAAGATATAAATAATGATTGATGTTTCATATGAGTAAGGTGATCGAAATATATACGGATGGCGCATGTAAAGGAAACCCTGGCGTGGGTGGTTGGGGTGCTTGGCTGAAATATAAGGAGCAAGAGAAATCAATATTCGGCGGCGAGGAAAATACGACGAATAATCGTATGGAAATGACGGCGGTTATACGTGCGTTGGAAGCGCTGAAAAGGCCTAGTGTGGTTAAGCTTTACACGGACTCAGCTTATGTGCAAAAAGGTATGATGGAATGGATGGCTGGATGGAAAGCTAAAAATTGGCGTAATGCCAACAGAAAACCAGTCAAAAATGATGACTTATGGAAGCAATTGGATACCCTTTCAAGCCAGCATCAGATAGAATGGGTATGGGTTAAGGGTCATGCAGGTAACGAAGGTAATGAACGTGCAGACCAACTTGCTAACGCTGGAGTTGAGCAAGTATTAAATCGTCAATGAATAATTAACAGAAATGAAGCAAATATTTTTAGATACAGAGACCACAGGCTTATACCCTGATCAAGGACACCGCATCATAGAAATTGCTGCAATTGAGACTATTAACCGCCAGCTTACTGGTAATCACTTTCATCAGTATATTAATCCCGAGCGTGAGATTGATCCTGCAGCGCAAGAGGTGCACGGAATTACCGTAGATTTTTTGCAAGATAAACCTTTATTTGAGTCAATAGCAGCTGATTTTATTGAATTTGTTAAAGATAGCGAGTTGATTATCCACAACGCGCCATTTGATGTAGGGTTTCTTAATTCTGAGCTTGGTCGACTTGGGCTACAGCCACTAGAAGAAGTTTGCGGTAAAATTACTGATACATTAAAAATGGCTAAGGATGCTAGGCCAGGGCAACGAAATAATCTCGATGCCCTATGCCGCCATTTTGAAATAGACAATTCGAGACGCACCCTGCATGGAGCATTGCTAGATGCTGAGTTGCTCGCAGAAGTGTATATGGCACTTACCAGAGGGCAGGATAGCTTGATGATTGATTTGGATCACGAAGATACAATGCTTGATATGGATATAGCCAGCTCAAATCTCAAAAAGTTAAAAGTCCTTATGGCGAATGCTGAAGAGTGTGCGGAGCACAATGAATATTTACTGGGTTTGGGTGCTTGTGAAAAGGCTTGGTAAGCTTAACAATTTTATAATCATTATTATTTTAGGTAGAACATGAACAATACGATTGTAGTAACAGGTGGTGCTGGATTTATCGGTAGTAATTTTGTAAATGCTTGGGTCAAACAAGGTCTTGGCAAAGTGATTAATGTCGATAAGTTGACTTATGCTGGTAACTTGGAAAACTTATCTGAAATCCAAGGCGATGAAAACCATGTGTTTGTACAAGCTGATATTGGTGACAATAAAGTGATTGCTAATTTGTTATACGAGTACCAACCTAAAGCAGTGCTTAATTTTGCTGCAGAAAGTCATGTTGATCGATCAATTCATGCGCCAGGTGAGTTCATCCAAACCAATATAGTTGGTACATTCAATCTACTAGAAGAGGTGCGTGCTTACTGGAACGCATTAAGTGAACAAGAGAAAGAGGATTTCCGATTCTTGCATGTTTCTACAGATGAGGTTTATGGATCTCTGACAGCTACAGACCCAGCATTTAAAGAAACTAATCCTTATGAGCCTAACAGCCCATACTCAGCATCAAAAGCAGCTTCTGATCATTTGGTTCGCGCTTATCATCACACTTATCATATGCCAATGTTAACAACCAATTGCTCTAACAATTATGGCCCATATCATTTCCCAGAAAAGCTTATCCCATTGGTTATTCATAATGCACTTAATGGTAAAAACCTACCTATTTATGGCAATGGCAGCAATATACGTGATTGGTTGTACGTGGGCGATCACTGTAGTGCAATTCGACGTGTTCTAGAAGCAGGTAAGGTAGGTGAAACCTACAATATTGGTGGCTGGAACGAAAAAACCAATTTAGAAGTTGTACACACTTTATGCGATATATTGGATCAGGAGAAACCAAAATCAAGCGGTAGTTATCGTGATCAAATTACATTTGTTCAAGATAGGCCTGGACACGATCAGCGTTATGCAATTGATGCGACGAAAATTGAGCGTGAGTTAGGTTGGAAACCAGCTGAAACATTCGAAACTGGGATCAGAAAAACGGTTAAATGGTACTTGGAAAATCAGCATTGGGTGGATAATGTAACCAGTGGTGAATATAAAAATTGGATTGGAAAAAACTATCAAGCAAGGGAGGGCGCTTAATGGCGATGAAAGGCATTATATTAGCAGGTGGTTCTGGTACGCGTTTATATCCAGTAACAGAAGTCGTTTCTAAGCAACTGTTGCCCGTTTATGATAAACCGATGATTTACTACCCATTGTCAGCGCTCATGCTCGGTGGCATTAGAGAGGTTTTGGTTATATCTACACCGCAGGATACACCAAGATTTAAAAGCTTATTAGGCGATGGCAGTCAATGGGGTATGAAAATTAGCTACACGGTGCAGCCATCACCAGATGGACTGGCACAAGCTTTTATCCTAGGGGAGGAGTTCATTGGTGACGACGCATGTGCACTAGTACTTGGTGATAATATTTTCTATGGCCACGACTTGGCGCAAATGGCGCAAAATGCTGCAAATCGACCCAAAGGTGCTTCTGTTTTTGCTTACCCTGTAAATGATCCAGAGCGGTATGGTGTTGTTGAGTTTGACGCCAGTGGAAAAGCCATCAGCCTAGAGGAAAAGCCAGCTAAACCTAAATCTCGTTATGCAGTTACAGGTCTGTATTTTTATGATAACGATGTTGTTGAGATGGCGAAAAATCTCAAGCCTTCAGCTAGAGGAGAGCTGGAAATTACAGACTTGAATCGAATCTACCTTGAGGCTGGAACCTTGCATGTTGAGGTAATGGGCCGAGGTATGGCTTGGTTAGATACTGGTACACATGACTCTTTGCTGGAGGCCGGTGAATTTATTCAAACAATTGAAAAGCGCCAAGGGTTGAAAGTAGCGTGCCCTGAAGAAATAGCATATCGTATGGGTTTTATTGATGCTGAGCAAGTGAAACAGGTCGCTAAAAAGTATGCTAAGAATGGTTATGGGGAATACCTAACTCGGATTTTGAACGAACAGGTATACTAAATGAATGTAATTGAAACAAATATTCCTGAGGTGCTCATTTTTGAGCCTAGAGTCTTTGGTGACGACAGGGGCTTTTTTTATGAGAGTTTTAATGCACGTGAGTTTGAGATGGCTACAGGTATCAAAGCACATTTTGTGCAAGATAATCACTCAAAATCTAAAAAAAATGTTTTAAGAGGTTTACATTACCAAACAAAACAGGCACAAGGTAAATTAGTTCGCGTAACACAAGGAGAGGTGTTTGACGTTGCCGTGGATCTAAGGCGCTCATCTCCTACTTTCGGTAAGTGGGTAGGGGAAGTGCTTTCTGCTGATAATAAAAGGTCTTTATGGTTACCAGCAGGTTTTGCTCATGGCTTTTTAGTACTATCAGAGACCGCAGAATTTCTTTACAAAACCACTGATTTTTATGCGCCTGATCATGAGTGGATTATTAAGTGGGATGATCCAACGATTGGTGTTAAGTGGCCACTGGATGGTCAACCAGAGCTTTCCGCAAAAGATGCCGCAGGCAAATTATTATCAGAAGTGGAAACATATCCATAGTAATGAATAAAAAAAAGATACTCCTGACGGGCATTAATGGTCAAGTAGGACATGCTTTACAGTCTCAATTGACAGGTTTCGACTGTGTAGGGATGTCACGGCAGCAGCTCGATTTAACAAATGTTCAGATGATTAGGCGAGTTATTCAGGAGATCAAACCTGATATCATCATTAATCCAGCAGCATACACAGCAGTTGACAAAGCAGAGTCAGAACCAGAGCTTGCTTATGCTATCAATGCAACAGCGCCTGGCGTAATAGCGGAAGAGGCAAAAAAACTAGGTGCTGCACTTATTCATTTTTCAACAGATTATGTCTATGATGGTAGTCAATCAACTCCTTATGAGGAGACTGATCAAGTCAACCCAATTAGTATCTATGGTAAAACTAAACTTGCTGGTGAAGATGCGATTAGAGCAGTAGGAATTCCGCATCTCATTTTAAGAACAAGTTGGGTGTATGGCGCTTATGGTAAAAATTTTTTAAAGACTATAGTCAGGTTGGCTAGTGAGCGAGAAGAGTTAGGTATTGTGGCCGATCAATTTGGTGCACCTACTTCAAACTTAAGTATTGCTAAAGGCGTGGCAAATCTGCTGTTGAAATGGTTGCCTGAAGAAGAGCAGATGACGGGTGTCTATCATTTTACTAGTACAGGAAGAACTTCTTGGCATGGATTTGCGTGCGAAATTGTAAAGCAATACAATACAAAAGTTACTTTGAAAGTGGCTGAAAAAAACATAAAGCCTCTCACAACTGCTGATTACCCAACGCCTGCAAGTCGGCCTGCTAATTCATGCTTAGATAATAAAAAATTAAAATCGACTTTTGATTTCGTATTGCCGAGTTGGCAGGACGGGTTAAAAGAGGTTATACAAACAATGGATGGTAATTAACCAGTAGCATCAGCCCAGCTATTGGGTGTTTCATAGAGTCTCACGCGAGATAGCTTCAAATGGTTACCATACATATCTTGATATTGATGGTTTAAAATCCTGAATGCTTCAGCTGCCATATTCTCAGCTGTCGGCACCTCTTCAAAAACAACCGTTTTGTGTGCAGGCAGTGTGTTTAAAAAATCTAATACAGTGTGGTCTTCCTTGTACACTAAAAAAGCATGGTCCCACACATCTACTACGTAGTCTCGTGCAATTCGCTTTACATCCGAAAAATCCATTACCATACCATTTTCTGATGTTTCTGCTTTCTTAATAATTTCACCTTCTAATGTGATTTCTATAGCGTAGCGATGACCGTGCAAATTCTTACATTGGCTATTGTGGTGAGGAATGCGGTGACCAGCATCAAACTCTAGACGTGTAGTGATTTGCATGATATTAACAACTTAAGGTAGTAATTTCTGAGACCGACATTATATCAGGCGGCAGTTAAAACGCTTGAACCCATTTAATAAAATCATCATACTGTAGTGCTTTGGCGAAATAGTAGCCTTGGCATTTGTCGATGTTTAATTTTTTTATCATCGCTAATGTTGATGCATCCTCGATTCCTTCTGTTAACACTTCCTTACCTAAGCTTTTCGCTAACATAGCTATTGATTGCACAATTTCAAAATCTTCTTTGGAATGATGAATGTTTTTAATAAAAGATTGGTCAATTTTGATGATGTCAATTGGTAATTGGCGTAAGCGCGATAGCGAGGAATACCCTGTACCAAAATCATCCAGCGCAAACTTAAAGCCCAGTTCAGATAGGGCATTGATAACAGATTGCGTTTGTTCATTATTCTCAAAAAAGCCAGTCTCTGTAATCTCTAGTATTAGATTTTGAGGATTTATTTTCCAGAGTGTAAGCGCATTACTAAATAAAGCAGGTAACTCAGGGTCATATAAATCTTCAGCACGTAAATTCAGGGTTAAATAAATATCTAGATTGTGATTGTTATTAACTTCAAATACATATCTACACGCAGTATTAATTAGCCAACGTGTAAAAAATTTACCTTTACCTATGCTGTTTAATACATCTACGGCAATATTTGGTGGCGCTATATGACCAAACTTTTCTGACCAGCGTAATAGCAATTCAGCACCAGCACATCGGTTTTTACTCAAATCGATTATTGGTTGAAAATTAAGCGTTAGATTATTGCTATCAAATGCTTCCATTATTTTTGATTCTAGCGCTAGCTGGTCGTTTATTTTCTGCTCTAAATCCAGCCCATAAACTACATAAGACTGTCTTGTGTTAATTGCATACTCAAGTGCTTTTTTTGCATTCCTAGATATTTCAGTTGCAGTTAATTTTTTGTATTTACTATAAGAGCAACCGATATGCGGTTTTACGAGTATAGACTGTCTGTTAATAAAGATGAGTTCTTCAAACGCTCTGAATATTTTTGCCACCAATAAATCTAATTGAGTGACTTTATCTATTTGCGGAATTAAAAGTTCAAATTGGTAATCACCATTAAAATAGAGCTGATTGTTTTGGAATATATTTTTTTTAAGAATGCTTACAATTTGGGCGTTTAGTGCTTGAGAAGATGATTTGGGGAGCAGTAGCATGTTGTTTTCAGTTTGAAAGTGAATTGAAAACAGTGCTGTAATCTCATTTTCTGTACATTCTTCTAAGGTCCGTGCCAGATTGTTGAATAGTAAGTTGGTGTTTGGTAGCTGAACTGACTCGTCAAAATTCATCACATAATCAACAACAACATGATGATAAAGGTTCAGACTTTCAAGCAAAATATTTTGCATAAACAGTCCAAATTGATCACTTTTATTCAGTCCAAAATGATTTTTTAACCTAAAGCAACGAACTAATTCGAGTGTTGTTTCTAGCCTAGATCCTTCGTCAATTGCATTTAACCATAGATGAATAATTTGATTAATATAATCAGTAAATATGTCGATGTTGTGTCGTGGAGACCAACTCTTTAAAGCATCACAGAATACATATAAACTGGAAGAAGGATCAAATGACTGTTGCCGTGATTTCAAAAAATCAGTATCGACTCTCAATCTAGAAATTACCATTTCAATGCTGAGTTTATAGCAGCTGAGTTTTTCAATAATCTTTCGATTGTCTAAATCAATCTCAAGCTCTAGTGTTGAGGGTGTTTCTTGCACATTCTCAGCCATAATGTAAGTTAAACATAGAATTCAGTAGGGTCTAAACCATAGCTGTCTGCAGGAACTCCTTTTGTAATTGCATACACTTCACCATTTGGAGCCATCGGTTTGTGAATAAGATCTAATACAACTGGCGCTTCATAGCGGCTTTTATCAGTGTCAAGCAATAGCATAACCCGAGGCATCAGGCGACGGACTTGATTTTGTTGAATAACAACACCGATCTCTCCAGTATTTAACTCTACGAGCGAACTGACAGGGTAAATCCCCATAAATTGAATCAACTGATCAATGATTTCACTGGAAAATTGTTTGCCGCTCAATGCGTGAATTTCATCTAATGCCTGCTGGTGATAGGCGCCTTGTGCATAACTTCTATGATTGGTCATGGCGCAGTAAGTGTCGATTAGTCCTGCTGCTTGTGATTGCAGACTAAGTTTATCCCCCTTTATATGGAAAGGGTAACCACTACCGTCAATGCGTTCATGGTGCTCTGCAATTAATTTAATCACTTCTTTTGGGATACCAGGCGTTTCTCTTAAAATTTTTATACTTTCATCTACGTGTTTCTGTGCGTATTCATATTCTTCACGCGTCAATTTGCCATTTTTTAATAGGACATCAGTAGATAATTTAACTTTACCCACATCTTGTAAAAGACCTGCTAAGCCCGATATTTTTATCTGCTCTTTTGGGAAGGCTAAAAAACTATTAAATGCCATCAATGTGACTGAGACATTTAATGCTAGATTATAAGCAAGGCCATCGGCTTTTTTCAGTTTGGCGAGCCATAGTAGTGCATCGGGAGTTCGTCCGATACTTTCTACCATATTATCTAGCACATCACTTACACCTGTGATATCTATTTGGTTATTGAGCGCGATATTATTAAACAAATCTCTTGTAACTAATTCAGATTTTTCAAAAATAGGGTAGATGTGCGCAATTTCCTCTTCTACTGGCGGCTCTAGTTCATAGATAGCCTTTTCATCTTCCGTTAAGTGACTCAGTTCAATGTCCAAATTTTCAAATTTAACTAGTGACTTTGGTTTCTTTTTAGAAAATAAATTACTAATAAAACCGCCTAAGCTGTCAATAAAACCAGCTGTTGCATCCTGATTGTTGGATTGCTTATTCTCATTGTAGGGAAGTGTTGTTTGTAGCGTGGCATCTGCGCCATGACGAACATTAAAAATTGTGCCTTCAGCCTCCTTTGGTATTGCATTTTTTACTGGCTGGTAATTTTTTACTTCACGCAAAATATCCATGAAAGACACTTTTTCACCACGTCTCGCTTTATTCAATGTCGGCGTTTTTGCATTATCGGGTTCTTGTGTTGAAGTAATTCTTACAGTCTGCGCACGTTTGATAGCAACTTTTGGTTTTTCTGGTGCAATGAATTGATGACCAATTGACCTTGTGCGATCAATGTATACATGTGCACATGTGGACTTCATTTTTTCTAGATCATCAGTATTTTCTAACACAAAACCTTGAAGTAAAAAGTCAGACTCTATCCAAGGTTTGTCCAACTCTGCAACGAACATGCCAAGCTCCAAGGCACTGACTGGTATTTTTTCATGTTTAATATTATTCATACTAACTATTCAATGTTTGTACATGTGCTAGCGCACTTTCTGCTAATGATGGTAAATGATAACCACCCTCAAGAGAAGAAATAATGCGGTTGTGATTACATTTTTTTACAATCTCTTTTATCTTTGTCGTAATCCAAACATAATCCTCCTCTGTTAATGCAAGATTTGCTAAAGGGTCATTGATGTGTGCATCGAACCCCGCAGAAATAAAAATAATATCTGGCTTAAAAGCTATCAAGGCGGGTTCAAACTTATCTTGGTAGATCGCTTTGAATGATTTACCGTCGCTGTTTGCAGGCAAGGGTGTATTGAGCATATGTGCACTAGAAGATTCAGCGCCGCTAAATGGATAAAAAGGATGCTGGAATGTAGAGCACAGCATAACATTGGGGTTGTTTTTGAAAATGTCTTCTGTACCGTCACCATGATGCACATCAAAGTCAATGATAGCGGCGCGTTTTAATTTATATTTTTCTAATGCATAGGCAACGGCTATCGCTACATGATTGAATATACAAAAACCCGCACTGTTTTCTCGCCCAGCATGATGTCCAGGCGGCCTTATACAGCAGAAAGCATTATCTACTTCTTTTTGCATCACTAAATCCGTAGCTAATATAACAGCGCCTGTCGCGTGTAACGTTGCTTGTAAACTCATTGGCCCCATTGCAGTATCTCCATCAAGCCTTACTAGGCCAGCCTTGGGAGCAATGTTGAATATGTAGTCTACATAACGTTGACTGTGTACTCTAAGTAAAGCTTCTTTTTCTGCACTTGGCGCTTCATAGTAAGCTAATTTAGTGTTTAAATCTGATGCCAATACAGCATTCTTGATCGCTGTTATGCGCGCAGGAGATTCTGGATGACTACCATCCATAACATGAAGCATGGTGTCAGGGTGTGATATAAAAGCTGTTTTAGTCACAATAAATTAATAGTAGCATAATTTATTGAGCGGTAATTTCATTCAATAGCTTTCTGTAAAAATCTAATCTGGTTGGATGGATGCCGCCATTCTCAGTCGCTTTGATGATGGCACAATCGGGTTCTACTTGATGTGTACAATCACTAAATCTACAGTGCCCTAGAAATGGTCTGAATTCTATGAAGGCATGTTCTAATTCGGCTTGGGATAAATGGTTTAAACCAAACTCCTGCAAGCCTGGTGAGTCTATCAGTGTGCTATTTTCATCGATATGATATAGGTGTGCAGCAGTCGTGGTATGTTTGCCGCTATCTAGCGTATCACTGACTTCTTGCGTTCTGACTGCTGCATCTGGCAGCAATGCATTAATAATCGTTGATTTTCCCATACCTGATTGGCCAACAAGTACACTATGTTCATTACGTAAAAAAGGTAGCAGTGGTGAAATATCTTTTTTTGCTGATAAGTAAACAGTTCGATAGTTTAAACTTTCATAAACTCTAAGTTTAACCTTCGCATGATTAGTGTCTTCTAGATCACATTTGTTTAATACTATTAGAGGTTTAATCCCAGCTGCCTCAACGGCGGTTAAACAACGATTAAGTAAGGCTTCATAAAAGCTTGGTTGCGTTGCTAATACGATAACTGCTTGTGTAACATTAGCCGCAAGTGTTTTACTCTTATAGGCATTACTACGATAGAGTAGACTGCTGCGCGGTTCGTTCGACTCTACAACACCCTCATGTTTATCGGTTAATCTGATATTAACGATATCACCACAGGCTAGGTCAGTTTTCTTACCTCTAGTAACACAACTAATTCTTGTATGATCATGCAGTTCTACTTGGTAGCGCTTACCATATGCTGCGGTCACAACGCCTTGTTGTGTTTGTTGTTGATTAATCAAATTGATAATATTGTTTGTTGAGGTAGGCTGCGGCGTTGCGTTCTTCTTCGTCAAACCATTGTAAATTTAAATTAGTACTGCAGGCGCGCACCTGTGCAAGTAGGGCTCTAGCAGACTCAACTTTTCTAAAGGGTCTAGTATAGATTTCAGAGCCATCACCACCGTAGCTGGAGGCATGACAGCTAATACAGTTTTTTTCGACTAGTGTCTTACCTGCTGAAATGTCTGCATTAGCAAAGTAATCAGTAGCAGATGCGTTAATAGATAATATGCTTAGATAACAAAATAAAAGCTTATACATATTAAAGCGCCTGCCCAAATTAGTCTTAACTGCCAGTATACGCTGCTAACTTTGAAATGCGAATGCTTGCAGGCGGATGTGAATCATAAAAAGCAGAATGTAATGGATCCGGTGTTAGTGTTGATGCGTTATCACGATATAGTTTAACTAACGCTTCGACTAAATCCTTTGCATTGGCATTTTTTGCCGCATAGTCATCTGCCTCAAACTCATTTTTTCTAGAATAGCTTGCCATTAATGGGCGAATAAGAAATAGGAACACAGGCGATACCAACATAAATAATAATAGTGCCATGTAGTTAGATTCGTTAACAACGCCTAAACCTTGGTAAAACCACGGTTGGTTAATTAACCAACCAAGCAATGCCAACCCGAGGAAGCTAACAAAAAATATCATTGCAATCCGTTTAATGACATGATGATGTTTGAAGTGACCAAGCTCATGAGCCAATACTGCTTCAATTTCCTCTATATTCAAACGCTCAAGCAACGTATCAAAGAAAACAACACGCTTGCTATTGCCAAAACCAGTAAAGTAAGCATTGCCATGGCTACTTCTGATTGAACCGTCCATTACAAATAGACCTTGAGATTTAAAACCACATTTTGTTAAAAGAGATTCAATTCTTGCCTTAAGGTTTTCATCTGTAAGTGGGGTGAATTTGTTAAATAGTGGTGCAATAAAAGTAGGGTACACAGCTAGCATCACAATATTAAAAATTGTCCATACTACCCATAGATAGAACCACCAGTACTCACCAGCACCTTGCATCAGCCAGAGTGCTGCAAACAAAATAGGTGCCCCAAGCAACAAGCCTACAAAACTATGTTTGATCAAGTCTGTGAAAAACATTTTGCGTGTCATTTTGTTAAAACCAAACTTCTCATCAACGACAAATGTTTTATAGTATTCAAAAGGGATGTCAATTAGACCACTGATTAATAATGCTGAAGAAATGACTAGTGCACCTCTCCAAATTTCATGATCTGGCAAAACAGTAGTCCATAAATTGTCTATCCACTGTAGACCACCACCAATCGTTAATCCAAACAATAATAGCGCTTGCACGACTATTTCGGCTAATGCAATTTTTGTTTTTGCAGTTGAATAATCTGCAGCTTTTTGATGTGCATCCAGTGATATATTACTACTAAAGGCTGATGGGACTGTGTTGCGGTGTGCTTGCACGTGTTTGATCTGACGTGAACCAAGCCAAAAGCGAATAAGAGTGCTGAAGGCGAGTAAGCCAACAAAGATTAAAGTAAGTGTGTGTGCCATATTTTAAAAGTAATCAAGTAACCTGATATGATGTTGTTTTATTGTATTTTGAAGCATTTGTGCCTAGTTTAGTTCGAGCACTGTGCAATTAACGACTATTTTAATGGAAATCATGATGGAAGCTCAAAGTAATGTATTAAATAACGACAACTTAATTTGGTTAGATATGGAAATGAGTGGCCTCGTCCCAGACACAGACCGCATACTTGAGTTAGCCGCAGTCATTACCGATTCTGAGTTAAATGTATTGGCAGAGTCTCCTGTTATCGTTGTGCATCAATCAGATGCCGTCTTAGACGGGATGGATGCGTGGAACAAAGGTACGCATGGCAAAAGCGGTCTTATTGATAAAGTCAAAGCGTCTAAAATAGATGAGCAAGCAGCTACTGAGCAAATGCTTGATTTTTTTAAGAAGTATGTTCCAGCAGGGAAGTCTCCAATGTGTGGTAATTCTATATGTCAAGATAGACGTTTCATGGCACGATATATGCCCGAATTAGAGGCTTTTTTTCATTATCGTAATTTAGACGTTAGTGTGTTTAAAGAACTATCAAGGCGGTGGAAGCCAGAAATATATTCAGGATTCAAAAAGTCCAGTAGACATGAAGCGCTAGCAGATGTGTATGAGTCGATTGACGAATTGAAATACTATCGAGAGCACTTCATTGTGAAGTAGAGCTGCCGGACAAAAAATGAGGCGGCATTTGATTTAAATGTCGCCTCAAGGGAGGAGATTTTAGCTTTGGAGAAGCTTGATTAATATTAAGCATACACTGTGCCAACTTTAACACCCTTTATCTTTCTAACGTTTTTTTATACAGTTCAACATAAGAAAAGGCGCTAGAAGCCCAGCTTACATCGGTTTTCATACCGTTTTTTTGTATTTTTCGCCACGTCTTTTTTTCCTTCCATAAATCAATAGCATGGCGAATAGCGACCAAAAGTGATACTGAAGTGACATTTTTTATCACAAAGCCTGTTGCAGTATTATTACTGATTGTCTCGGTATTACTATCAATGACAGAGTCCGCTAAGCCGCCTGTAGCTGAGACAATAGGCGGTGTGCCATAAGTGAGACCATACATTTGATTCAATCCGCATGGCTCGAAACGCGAAGGCATGATAAACATATCAGCACCTGCCATGATGTTATGTGAAAGCATTTCGTGGTAGCCAATTTTAACTCCAATTTGATTTGGATAACTATTTTGTAAGTGGTTAAAGCTATCCTCAAGAGATTTTTCACCGCTACCTAAAATGACAATTTGGCAACCTTCTGCGATGAGTGTTGGTATTATTTCTGGTAGTAAATCAAGTCCTTTTTGGTAAGCAAAGCGACTGACTATGCCCAATAATGGTGCGTCGGCATCAATATTAAGCTCAAATGCCTTTTGTAAATTCTTTTTAACTGTTTTTTTACCCGACATATTAGATGTAGAGTAGTGAGCATTAAGATATTGATCCGTTTTCGGGTTCCAATCTGCCGTGTCAATTCCATTTAAAATGCCAGTAAGCTTATTCTGGCGTGTTTTTAACAAGCCATGCATACCAAAGCCATAATCTTCGGTTTGAATTTCTTTTGCGTAAGTTGGACTGACAGTGCTGAGAAAATCGGCATAATAAAGTCCTGCTTTCATAAACGAGATTTGATTATAAAATTCATAACCATTTATATTGAAATGTGCAGCAGGTAATTCCAGCGCATTCATCGTTCCCTGGTGAAAATTACCTTGGTATGCCATGTTATGAATGCTAAATAGAGTTTTGGTATCACTTTTATCGACTAGTTTGACATACAGAGGCGTTAGTCCCGATTGCCAATCATTGCAATGAATTAACTCAGGTCGCCAATTGAGTGGCGAATTTTGTGTAGAAAGTATGCTTGCTATTCTGCAGAGTACACCAAAGCGTATAGCATTATCTGGCCAATCATTACCATACTGATCATTGTATGGGCCTCCCTCGCGCTCATATAGCATACTGTTGTGGATGAGAATGACCTCTACATTACTCTCAGGCATCCTTCCGGCGTAAAGTTGGCAGTCATGACCGAGTGCTCTAATGTTTGCTACATGTTGATTAGATTGCAACTTCTCTAAAACACCTGTGTAGGCAGGCATAAGTATTTTTATTTCGCCGTTAAAACTAGATAGGTTTTTAATTGCTTTAGGCAGTGCACCGCTTACATCAGCTAAGCCACCAGTCTTAATTAATGGAAATGCTTCAGATGTTACAAATAATACGTGCACTTTTTTCTCATTATGAAATTTGGTGAAAGAGGGTATACCCGCTATTATAAATGGTAATGGTAGAAATTCTAAACGAAGGAGACGTATGTTAGTCGGGCAATGGATTGCAGTAGGACTGGGTGCTGCTATTGGTGCTTGGATGCGGTGGGGCTTGGGCATGATGCTAAACGCTACATTGCCTGTTTTAGCCATGGGAACTTTAGCAGCAAATTTAATTGGTGGATATTTAATGGGATTGGCTATCGCAGGCTTTGCCTTGGCGCCTACAATATCGCCAGAAGTGCGTTTGTTTGTAATGACCGGATTTCTTGGTGGTATGACAACCTTCTCTACCTTTTCTGCTGAAGGTGTTAACTTAATAGCGCGTGGCCAGTATGGTTGGGCTGCAACACATATTTTGGTTCACGTAGTAGGTTCCTTAGTAATGACTGGACTTGGTATTTTTACAATACAATTGATTAAGGGTTAACTATAAATGCAAGTAACTTATCTAAAACTATTTGTACCAGAGGCTTTACGACATCAAGATAGCTTGCTTTATGAATGGGTTTTAAGGCAAGCAACATCTATTGGCGTTACAGGTGGAACAGCATCACGTGCAATAGCAGGCTTCGGTCGGCATGGACATATTCATGAACAACACTTTTTTGAATTAGC
Organism: Methylophilaceae bacterium; assembly: GCA_050301935.1. Classification (GTDB taxonomy): domain Bacteria; phylum Pseudomonadota; class Gammaproteobacteria; order Burkholderiales; family Methylophilaceae. Next base: position 20,262 of record JBNLAC010000010.1, read on the forward strand.
AGGAGAGGTGCCTATTGTTCTCGATTTTTTTGCAGATGAGGAAGCTATTAATCGTTTATTAGCTATACTAAAAGTCGAAAAATTGTCATTGGTCTATGTTAAATTCCCAGCAGAGGCTGGCCTGACTAACTAGCTTATACTCACAGCGTTGACCTATTAAAAAGCCCGACAAGTCGGGCTTTTATATTTCAAACGAATATTATTTTTGTGTTTCAACCATAACAAGTGGTTCTTCGCTTTGACCAGCTTTATTCTCCTTCTTCCAGTTAGCTGTTTTGCGAGGAGCCTTCGGTTTATCTACTTCCGGCGCAGCATTGTCTTTAACAGCACTCGCTTTGGTTTCAACCAATTGCAAGCCACTATCTCCTAGATCTGTCGCTTTTTGTGCTTTGGTTTTACGTGGAGCTCTTGCTTTAGTCGTTTTCTTAGGGGTTGGTTTTTTAGACTGTTCATTGTCCGTAGTATCAGCTTTAGTAATATTAGCTGTTGTATCATCCTCTTGTTTGGCTACCTTGGAGGCTTGCTTAGACTTCGTAGTTCGTTTACGAGGTTTAGGCGCTTCCTTAGCAACGTCTTTTATCTCTTGTTGAGTCTCAACAGCTTTTTCATCTTTTGCAACAGTTTTTTCCGCAGGGTCATTTACTGGTGCAGAGCTGGTTTTCTGAGGTGCATCGTTAACAAGCGGTTTTGACTCTTGTTTAGTATCAGCCTCAGCAGTTGCAGGAATGTTTTTTTTCTCTAAGGTTTCCTCTGATGCATTTCTATTATCATCTCTAGCTTTTCGGTCTCGTCTGCCACCTCGTCCACGCCTGTTGCCACGGTGTTGGTTGTTGTTTTTATTGGTGTGCTCATTTTTCGTCAGCGCAGATTGCTCTGTGGTTTGACTGGCAACGCTTGTTTCAACAGCTGTTTGTGTCGCTTCCGAACGCTCATGTCTTGGCTGCTGCTCAGTACGTTGTTGCCAATTTTCATTACGGCTTTTGTTTCGGTTTCTGTTGCGATTTCTGTTTTTATTCCTATCTCTGTTTGTGTTTTGTTTTTCTTTCTCAACCACTGGTTCCGCTTTAACTTCACCTTCGCCACTTAGCCATTTTTTAATGCGACTCAAGAACGAGGTTTTTGCTGTTGGTGCTGGTGCTTTTCTCTCAGCAGTAGGCGCTGGAGTCGCCGTGATAATCCCTTTAACAACAGCCTCCAGTGGTATTTGTTTTGCATCAATCGTTCTGCTTAGAGAGTAAGCATTTTCAGGCGGCAATTCTACGAGGTCGTAACTCGCACGTGTCGTTTCTTCATTTACATCATCCTGTTTGATACGCGTAATGCTGTAATTGGGTGTCTCCATATGAATGTTTGGAATGAGTATGACTTCTACTTTCATCATTTGCTCAATGCTGTAAATCTCAGCACGCTTTTCATTCAACAGGAATGTCGCTGCATCAACAGGCAATTGCACCTGGATGATTGCACTATTGTCTTTCATGGCTTCTTCTTGCGTAATACGAAGAATATGCAGTGCTGTAGATTCAATACCACGAATATGACCTGTACCATGGCAGCGAGGACATGCAGCATGATTACCTTCTCCCAAGCTAGGGCGAAGTCGTTGTCGCGACAACTCTAATAACCCAAAGCGCGAAATTTTACCAACTTGAACACGTGCACGATCTGCATGTAGTTCGTCACGAATTCGATTTTCTACTTCACGTTGATTACGTTGATTTTCCATATCAATGAAATCAATTACAACTAGACCGCCTAAATCACGAAGTCTCAGTTGTCTAGCAACTTCCTCAGCCGCCTCTAGGTTTGTGTTAAAGGCTGTTTGTTCAATGTCAGCACCTTTAATTGAGCGCCCAGAGTTGACGTCGATTGAGACAAGCGCTTCTGTGTGGTCTATGACGATGGCGCCACCTGATGGCAGCCTTACTTCTCTGGAGTGAGCAGTCTCAATCTGATGTTCAATTTGGAAGCGTGAGAACAGTGGAATCTCATCTTCATATAGTTTTACTCGAGCTTCATTGCCAGGCATCACGACACTCATGAAGTGTTTTGCTTGTTCATATGTTTCTTCTGTATCAATTAGAATTTCACCGATATCAGAATTGAAATAATCGCGAATAGCACGAATAACTAGATTTGACTCTAAGTAAATCAACTCAGGGGCTGGGTTTAAGCGCTTACCGTTGTCATCTGTTTTTTCTTGTCCTGCATCTTCAATAGCAGACCAAAGTTGCAGTAAATAGTCTAAATCCCATTGTAGCTCTTCAGCGGTGCGACCAATGCCAGCAGTTCTGGCAATGATACTCATGCCTTTTGGCACATTTAATGCGGCCATGGTGTCACGAAGCTCATTACGATCTTCACCTTCAACGCGACGAGAAACGCCTCCACCCCTTGGGTTATTAGGCATTAGCACAAGGTAACGACCTGCAAGAGAAATATAACTGGTCAGCGCAGCGCCTTTGGTGCCGCGCTCATCTTTATCTACTTGGACAATCAGCTCTTGACCTTCTTTGATAACGTCCTGTATACGCGTTTTACCGCCTTCTGGTTTGTTACCAAAATAGCTACGGGCAATTTCTTTGAAGGGTAAAAAGCCATGGCGGTCTGTGCCATAGTCAACAAATGCTGCTTCTAATGATGGTTCTATTCGGGTAATAATCCCTTTATAAATATTGCTTTTACGTTGCTCTTTACCTGTATGCTCTATGTCTAGGTCTATGAGTTTTTGTCCGTCGACAATAGCAACGCGAAGCTCTTCAGCTTGCGTTGCATTAAATAACATGCGTTTCATTATCTACTCCCGCACTCAGCAGGCAGATTTTAATTGTGATTTCAAGTTTAGATTCAAGCACTGAAGATACATTACATGAGTAATGCTAACGAAATCAGGTCGCTGAATTAAGCGATCACTGGTTTGAGCTTTATTTAAGTTATTGTCTGTGTAAATTTCAATTTACTTGGCATACGCAGTCTACGATTGTGCTTTATGCAAAATCATTTTGACTATTACATTTTTCTATCAATCATGATGAGATGAATGAGCGTTTCACTTAAAATTAGGCTAAAAATTTATGCTATACAGCGATAAATTCGTTAAAATTAGTTCTTCAGTAACTATAGTCGCACTTTATTTTCTTTATCTGCAGCGGCTAGAGCGCAAATTTTTTATCGCTACTTAATATGGCGAGCGGTATTAACCAAATGTTCTTTAATTTAAATATTCTTAAAAAAGAAATATTTTAGTGTCGTAAAAAAAGAATAATAAATATTTTTTGACGACACTAGAGTATAGGCTTTATTGAGCTTTTAAGCAAAATATATGACGCAAGTAAGTGAAAATAAACAAATCAGTGCATCAGCCGCAGCAAAAATACAAATAGATGAGGCGAGCGAAGGGCAACGTATTGATAATTTCTTAACAAAAATGCTCAAAGGCGTCCCTAAACCGCATATTTACCGAATATTGCGCAGTGGAGAAGTCCGCGTAAATAAAGGTCGAGTAGATGCTTCTTATAAGCTTGTGCTTAACGACATTGTTCGTATTCCGCCCATCCGCACATCGGTGCAACCTAAATCGACGGAGGCTGTTTCAAGTAAGCCAAAATTTGATCAGACCATCATCTATGAAGATCAGTCGCTTTTGGTGATCAATAAACCAGCTGGCTTTGCTGTGCACGGTGGAAGTGGTGTGAGTCGTGGTGTTATTGAACAACTTCGAGAGGAAAGGCCAACAGCAAAATTTTTGGAATTAGTTCACCGTTTGGATCGAGATACATCTGGCGTACTCTTATTAGCAAAAAAACGTACAGCGCTGGTTGCACTGCATGAGGCGATAAGAGCAAATAAAACAGATAAGCGATATACGATATTGGTTGCTGGAGAGTGGACAGAAGCAAAAAAACGCGTAGTCATGCATTTGCAAAAATATGTATTGCCAAGTGGTGAAAGGCGCGTGAATGTCGTTACAGATAAGCAAAAAGATAAACACAATGAAGCCCAAATATCAGAAACTATTTTTTATTTAAAAGAGTCTTTTAAAGACTTTAGTTTGCTAGAGGCAAAGCTAATCACAGGTAGAACACATCAGTTGAGAGTTCAATTAGCGCATTTAGGTTTTCCGATCGTAGGAGATGATAAATACGGCGACTTTGATCTCAATAAGCAATTACAAAAAAAAGGTCTAAAGCGCATGTTTCTGCATTCTTCAGAAACCAAGCTTCAGCACCCGATGACAGAAGAGAGACTACGCTTGGTAGCACCACTTCCTCCTGCGTTAGAAAACTTTCTTCATTCGTTAACGAAAAAATAGCTAATGATATTCAAGTGGTTTTAATCCAATGAAAAAGGCATATGACTTAATAGTATGGGATTGGGATGGAACATTAGCCGATTCCACGGGGATGATCGCACACGCATTGATGAATGCTGCTGCAGAGGTTGGTTTACCTAAGTTGTCAGAACAAGATGCAAGAAACGTTATTGGGCTCGGCCTACAGGAGTCAATACGTGCTTTGTATGGCAACATATCACAAACGCAGGCGCAGGACTTAGCACGCCAATATACATTGAATTATTTTGCTAATGAACAAAGTATTCCATTATTTGAAGGAGCAAGCACATTACTTGCCGAGTTATGGAGACGCGGCTACAAGCAAGCAGTTGCGACTGGTAAAGGACGAAGAGGACTTAATTTGGCATTGCAACATACTGGTGTTACCAAATATTTTAAGGAGACCAGAACGGTTGATGAGTGCTTCTCTAAGCCACATCCGCAAATGTTAGATGAATTGATGGATGCATTAGTAGTCACACCCGAGAGGACGCTTATGATTGGCGATAGTACTTATGATTTACAGATGGCAAAAAATGCAGGGGTCGACTGCCTTGCTGTAACTTTTGGATCACACCCAAGTGAATTATTGCTTAAATATCATCCAAAAGGTATCTTCAAAACATTTCATGACTTAGCAGAATGGTTGTTAAATAATGCATAAAAAAGCGATCCACTTTAATAGTAGTGATTTACAGGAGAAGTCAACTGGCTTGCGTTTTGACTTGCCTCAATTAAGTGAGCATGCAACTGGGTTTGTGATACGATTCGGCAATAAACCTTACGCTTATGTTAACCAATGTGCCCATGTGGCTGTAGAGCTTGATTGGCAAGAAGGTGAGTTTTTTACATCAGATAAAGAGTTGTTGATTTGTGCAACACATGGTGCATCGTATGAACCTGATACTGGATATTGTGTCTATGGTCCTTGCAGAGGAAAAAGGTTGCAACCGTTGCGCGTGATAGAGCATGATAATGTAATAACGATTCATCTAGATACAGATTAAATGTTCTCGTAATAACAATAATTTTTTAGGAAATTGATATGGCAGATAATGTAAACACCGAAGATAGCCGCTGGCAAAAAGAAGTCATTGAAAAATTAGCAATGGCAAGCTTGAATGAGCAAAAAACCGCAAGGCGATGGAGTATATTCTTCAAAATATTATTGTTTCTGTATCTCTTTACTTTGCTTGCTTATGCAGTCGGTTGGGTTGTTAAAGATGGTAAGGCAGTGATAGGTGAACATACAGCGCTGATCAATATATCAGGCGTCATTTTGCCAGGTGGCGAGGTGAATGCGGAAGCGGTTACTGGTAGTTTAAAAGATGCGTATGAAAATAAGGGTACGAAAGGGATTATTTTACGTATAAATAGTCCAGGAGGTAGCCCTGTTCAAGCTGGAATTATTAATGAGGAAATTAAACGGCAGAAAAAGCTGCATCCAAAAATTCCTGTTTATGCTGTGGTTGAAGACATCTGTGCATCTGGAGGATATTACATCGCAGCAGCTGCAGATAAGATATACGTTGATAAGGCGAGTATCGTAGGCTCTATTGGTGTATTGATGGATGGTTATGGCTTTACTGGCACGATGGAAAAGCTCGGTATTGAAAGGCGCTTATTAACAGCAGGTAAAAACAAGGCAATGTTGGATCCATTTTCACCTGTTAATCCTAAACATGAACAATACGCTAAGGAGATGCTAGATGAAATTCATGAGCAGTTTAAAGCTGTTGTGAGAGAGGGCAGAGGCAGCCGTTTGAATGAAACCGAGGAAACCTTTAGTGGTTTATTTTGGACTGGGGAAGAGAGCATTAAATTAGGCTTAGCTGATGCGCTTGGCAATACAGATTACGTTGCTAGAGAAGTAATCAAGCAAAAAGAAATCATTGATTTCACTTATCAGGAAAGCTTCGCTGATCGTTTTGCCAAAAGACTTGGTGCAAGTATCGCTCAGCACTTAGGCTTCGATGCAAATACTAGAGGGTGGTCCTTACGCTAATAGAGTATATTAAAAAAGCTGGGACAACCCAGCTTTTTTTGTAAGTATCAAAGTTTCACATTGATACCTTTAAGTCATCGATTTTGTATAGTTAATTAGACCATTTGTCGAGCTGTCATAATTAGTGACTTCTTCGTCACTAGTAAGTTGTGGCAGAATTCGACTAGCAATTTGCTTGCCGTACTCAACGCCCCATTGGTCATAACTATTAATGTCCCAAATAATACCTTGGACAAATATTTTATGTTCATACAGTGCAATGAGTCTGCCAAGTGTGCGAGGTGTTAGTTTATTAAATAAAATAGATGTGGTTGGACGGTCACCCTCAAAAATCTTATGGGGTAACAATTTTTCCAGTTTCTCACCAGATAAACCTTGTTCTTCTAGTTCGGCACGCGCTTCCTCTTTTGTTTTGCCTAACATCAGTGCTTGAGTTTGCGCCAAAAAGTTTGCTAGCAGGATTTTATGATGCTCATTTCCATTCGAGCCTACTTCATAATGGCTATGGATTGGCATAATGAAATCAGCTGGGACAATTGGCGTACCTTGGTGGATGAGTTGGTAAAATGCATGTTGACCATTTGTGCCAGCTTCGCCCCAGATAATAGGCCCTGTTTTATAATGGACTCGCTGACCATCTCGGCACATGAATTTACCATTACTTTCCATATCTGCTTGCTGCATATAAGCAGGAAAGCGTGCCATGCTTTGATCATAGGGCAAAATAACATGTGAGTCTGCATGGAAAAAGTTGTTATACCATATACCAATAAGTGCCATGATAACAGGCATGTTTTGCTCTAGTGGTGCATTTCTGAAATGCTCATCCATGTCATGGCCACCTGTCAGCAATTCCTCAAAGTTATCCATGCCGACATAAAGTGCTATCGATAAACCAATTGCTGACCATAAGGAGTATCGACCACCAACCCAGTCCCAGAATTCAAACATGTTGTCTCTGTCAATGCCGAACTCGGTGACTGCATCAGCATTGGTCGATAATGCGACGAAATGCTTGGCAATATGCTTATCTTCTTTTGCACTGTTTAAAAACCATGCACGAGCAGAGCGTGCATTAGTCATAGTTTCCTGGGTGGTAAATGTCTTGGATGCAACGATAAACAGCGTTGTATCTGGATTACATTTTTCTAGTGCGCGGATGAGGTGGGCGCCATCGATATTAGATACGAAATGTACATTGAGATTAGGGCTGGCATAAGGCTTTAAAGCGTCACATACCATAACTGGCCCCAAATCTGAACCACCTATACCGATATTGACAATATCAGTGATACGTTTTCCAGTGTAGCCTTTCCAATCACCATTACGTACTTTTTCAGTAAAGATGCGCATTTGCGCTAGCACTGCATTAACAGCAGGCATCACATTCTGGCCGTCGACATAAACAGGCTCATTACTGCGATTTCTCAGGGCTGTGTGGAGAACTGCACGATCTTCCGTAATGTTGATTTTTTCACCAGAAAACATGCGTTCACGCCAGTCTTCAATATTTGCCTCGCGCGCTATTTGAAATAGCAGACTAAGCGTTTCTTCCGTGATGCGATGCTTAGAGTAATCTAATAACAAATCGTCAAACTTTAAACTAAACTTATCAAATCGTTTAGGGTCCTCTTTGAATAAATTGCGCATATGAAGCGCAGAGATAACTTTTTCGTGTTCGCAAAGTGCTTTCCAGCTTGGATGTTGTGTCAGTCTTGCCATTTATTAATATATTTTTCTAATAAGTTTATGTAATTATAATCACTGATTGTTAAGTTAATGTTATTACCAGTCCAGCTAGCGGCGGTATGGTAATAGTGAGCGAGTGATGCTGGTTCATCCATGCAATGTTTTCAGATTGCAAAGTGTCTGCGTTCCTCACGTTACTGCCACCATAATGTGCAATGTCTGTATTGAGTACTTCTTTGTATTCACCAGCGACTGGCACACCGATACGCTGTCCAATTCTTGGTACAGGTGTAAAATTCAGCACTATTATAGCAAAAGTATTATTAATTCCACGTCTGATGAAACTTAGCAATGATTGATCTGCATCTTGGCATTCCAACCACTCAAATCCAGCTGGTTCAAAGTCTAGCGTATGTAGTGCTTCATGGGATTGATATAAATCATTCAAGTCACGATTGAGTTGTTGAATGCCTCTATGAAAATGGTGGTTTGGTTCATTATCATTAAGCAAGTGCCACTCTAGACTAGTATTAACATTCCACTCACTGCGTTGACCAATTTCATTTCCCATGAAATTGAGTTTTTTGCCGGGTGTTGTTGTTTGCAGGCAGAACAACAATCTCAAATTAGCGAATTGTTGCCATGCGTCACCTGGCATTTTGTTGAGTAGTGATTGTTTGCCATGAACAACTTCGTCATGGGAAAACGGGAGGACAAAGTTTTCGCTATATGCATAAAGTTGACCAAAAGTTAGCTTGTTATGATGGTATTTTCGATGTACTGGGTCTTCCTCCATATAAGCCAGTGTGTCATTCATCCATCCCATATTCCATTTCATGCTAAAGCCTAAGCCCCCAGCATAAACAGGTCTAGAAACACCTGGCCAAGCAGTTGATTCTTCCGCAATAGTTAAGACGCCAGGAAATTCTTCGCCGACAAAAATATTTAGTTGTTTTAAAAACTCGATGACTTCCAAGTTCTCTCTTCCGCCATATTTATTTGGTAGCCATTCACCTTCTTTACGTGAGTAGTCCAGATAGAGCATTGAAGCGACAGCATCTACGCGAAGGCCATCTAGGTGAAACTCATTAAGCCAGAAGTGGGCATTGCTGATAAGGAAATTACGCACCTCGTTGCGGCCATAGTTGAAAATATAGGTGCCCCAGTCTTGATGTTCGCCTAAACGGGGGTCTTCATGCTCGTAAAGCGCTGTTCCATCAAATCGAGCAAGCGCCCAATCATCTTTGGGAAAGTGACCTGGAACCCAATCAAGAATAACACCAATATTCGCTTGATGGAGTTGGTCAATTAGATATCGCAAATCATCTGGTGACCCAAATCGGTTGGTAACACCAAAGTAGCCTGTTGTTTGGTAACCCCAAGATTCGTTTAGTGGATGCTCTGTAATTGGCAAAAGCTCAACATGGGTGTAGCCCATTTCAACTACATGAGGGACAAGCCTCTCAGCTAGCTCTCGGTAACTTAAGAAGTGGCCATCATTGTTACGTTGCCAACTGCCTAGGTGAACTTCATAACAGTTAAATGGCGCATGTAACCAATCTTTTTCTTTTCTGTTTTGAAGCCATTTGGCGTCTTGCCATTGATGCGAGCTATCACTTATTTTGCTCGCATTGCCAGGGCGGTGTTCGAATTCAAAGCCGTAGGGGTCTGTTTTAATAAGCACATGCCCCGTGTGACGGTTGCGAATTTCAAATTTATATATATCGCTAGTTGTTAGATGAGGGATAAAAATCTCCCATACGCCACTACTGCCAAGTGCGCGCATACTGTGGACTCTTCCATCCCAGTTATTAAAACTACCAACTACACTTACACGTTCAGCATTGGGTGCCCAGACGGCAAATCGATATCCATTTACACCTGATAAGGTCAATTTCTGTGCGCCAAGCATTTTATATGCCTGCTTAAGCTTGCCTTCTGCAAATAAATATAAATCATCATTTGATATGGAACTGCCAAAGGAGTAAACATCATAGGTTTCAAAAACATGGTTATCGATTTCAATCTTTAGCAAACATGGCGCCGTAATCTTTGCTTTACTCTTTAATGTAAACAGTGGTTGATCGTCAGTTTGGTTTAGTGCCACCCATTTTTGATCAATCTGAACAGATATTTTTTTTGCTCTAGGATAAAAAACTCTGAGGATGAATTGATTATTAACTTGATGCAACCCTAAAAAACTAAAGGGATCATGGTGTTTGGCATCAATGATTTTTTGCAGGTTTTGTTGGTCGCTATTTGCCATTTGTTTTGAATGTGTTTTAGTCACTAAGTTTTTTTCTAATAAATTTAAATTATCGCTGTTAAATTTAATTGTAATAAGGTAATGTAATTATAAAGCAGAAGTTGTGAGTCTACCTGCTTAATTACCAGCTTTGTTAGGACTTAAGAATGTCTAGGAATGAATTCAAGGAACGAAGAAAAGCAAATCTCCGGCAAGATCCGCCTTCAGATCGCTTCATTAGTAACTTAACAAAAAACACCGTGGCAATTATTCTTGCTGGTGGACGAGGCAGTCGACTGAAAAATTTAACGGATTGGCGTGCTAAACCAGCAGTTCAGTTTGGTGGAAAATTCAGGATTATTGATTTTCCGCTCTCTAACTGCATTAATTCTGGCATCAGGCGCATCAACGTAGCGACGCAATATAAAGCACAAAGTTTAATACAACATATACAACGTGGCTGGGGCTTCCTTAGAGGTGAGTTCCACGAGTATGTCAACATTATCCCTGCGCAGCAGCGTCTTGGTGAGGAGTGGTATAAAGGAACAGCCGATGCAGTTTACCAAAATATAGACATACTTAAAGAAAATGGTGGTGATTATGTGTTGGTTCTAGCTGGTGATCACATCTACAAAATGGACTATGGCAAAATGTTGGCAACACATGTCACGAGTAATGCAGACATGACAATTGCCTGCATTAACGTACCGATAGAAGATGCTAAAGGTTTTGGTGTTGTCACCACGGACGATAGTGACCGTGTGATAGATTTTGCTGAAAAGCCCGACAATCCAAAATCAATACCAGGAAATGCTACACAGTCATTTGCCAGCATGGGTATTTATGTTTTTAATGCCAAATTCTTATATGAACAATTGATTCGAGATGCTGATATCAAAAAATCTTCGCATGATTTTGGCAAAGATATTATCCCGCATGTTATTGAGAAGTATCGTGTACAGGCTCATCGTTTCACAGATAGCTGTGTAGGAGCACAAGACAATAATTTTTATTGGCGAGATGTAGGGACAATTGATGCTTACTGGGAAGCCAATATGGAGTTAACGAAAGTAATTCCAGAACTGAATCTATACGACAATGAGTGGCCAATATGGACGTATCAAGAACAACTTCCACCAGCAAAGTTTGTATTCAAAGATGAAGGTAGAACTGGTAAAGCGACAGATTCTCTCGTTTCAGGCGGATGTCTGATTAGTGGTTCATGTGTAACAAACTCTGTTCTCTTTTCAGATGTGCATGTAGATGATTATTGCACAGTGGAAGGAGCTGTCATTCTTCCAAAATCTACAATCAACAGCAATGTAGTGTTGAAAAATGTTGTTATTGACCGTGGTTGTTACATTCCTGAGGGTATGCAAATTGGTGTGGATTTAGCACTTGATGCAAAACGTTTTTATGTTTCAGAAAAAGGTATTGTGCTTGTCACACCTGATATGTTAGGGCAAGACTTATACAGAGTTATTTAAATAAAAACAATAATATAAAAAGTTTTTTTAAAGTAATTTATAGGAAAAGTTATGCCTGTTTCACCCCCTAAGCTTCGCTTAAATCTCTATTGGCATATGCACCAACCTGACTACCGAGATTTGACAACTGGTGAGTATGTCTTGCCGTGGACTTATCTCCACGCAATTAAAGACTACAGCGATATGGTCTATCATTTGGAAGAGAATCCAAAGGCTAGAGTAACTTTTAACTTTGTGCCAATTTTGGTTGAACAGTTGCTAGACTATAAACAACAGTTTGATGATAACGATATAAGAGATCCTTTGCTTGCACTTCTGGTGAAAGAAGACCTGAATAATGTCAGTCATCATGAATGCAAGCTAATTGTAGAAAGTTGCTTTAAGGCACATCATGAAAAAATGTTGAGCCCTTTCCCACACTATCAGCGCTTGTTAAATATCTACCAGCAAGTCGAGCCAATAATGACTGATGAATATGACTTTCATTATTTATCAGCGCAATACAAGGCTGATTTGCTTGTTTGGTACCATTTAGCTTGGTGTGGTGAGAGCTTGAGGCAGAATAGCAAAGTCGTGCAGACACTAATGGCAAAGGGTGTGCTTTTTACCGTAGAAGAGCGCAAGCAATTATTCAAAGTGGTAAAAGATACAATTAGTGGCATTATTCCTCGCTATAAAGCACTGATGGATAAAGGACAAATTGAAATATCAACAACACCTTATTATCACCCAATCTTGCCTTTGCTGATTGACTTTGCATCGACAAAAGATGCCATGCCAGATGCGCCACTACCTAAACATAAATTCTATGCTGGAGGAGTTGAGCGATCGCTAGCACACATAAAGTCCGCTGATACTTATCATGAACAAGTATTTGGTGAAAAACCGAAAGGAATGTGGCCTGCAGAGGGTGCTGTTTCTCACGCGGCGCTGTCACTGCTAGCTGAGCATGGTGTAAACTGGGCAGCAACGGGTCAAGGCGTATTAGCGCATAGTTTGTTAAAGTGCGGAATGGATGTAAGTAGTAAACATAATTATTTATATCAGCCATACAAAATCACGAATGGTAAAGACGACATTATTTGTTTTTTTAGGGACGACGAGTTGTCAGATAAAATTGGTTTTGAGTACTCTAAAATGCATTCTACACATGCAGTTGAAGACTTTATCAAGAATCTGGAACATATTTATAATGCCAGCCCCAAAAAGTCGCAAGTTGTCAGTGTGATACTGGATGGTGAAAATGCATGGGAGTACTATCCATACAATGGATACTACTTCTTAAAAGAGTTGTATGCAGCGTTGTCTGCCCATCCACATATTACGATGTCTACTTTTAGCGACATTGTTGCACTGAAGAAATCAGGTGACTTTCCCAAAGCCTCTGTCTTGCCTCAAGTGGCAGCAGGAAGCTGGGTCTACGGCACATTTAGCACCTGGATAGGAAGCAAAGACAAAAATGCTGCGTGGGATTTGCTATGCGAAGCAAAAAAAGTCTACGACCAAACTATTCATACACTAGATGCGGAAAGAAAAGTTGCATGTGAGCGACAGTTAGCGATATGTGAGGGTTCGGACTGGTTTTGGTGGTTCGGTGATTATAACGCCTCCGATAGTGTGAAAAGTTTCGATCAATTATATAGACGAAATTTGATTAATTTATATGAGCTCCTAGGTCAGCCTGTTCCGGCAAACTTGTATCAGGAAATTAGTCAAGGCGGCGGAAACGCTGAAAATGCGGGTACGATGCGTAGAGGTCAAGATGCCTGATGATCAAAGTAAACGAAAAGCAGGAGTGTTGCTCCACATTAGTTCATTGCCATCAGGAAATCTAGGTTCAGACGCTTACCGTTTTGTAGACTTTTTATCAGTAGCTGGCGTATCAATTTGGCAGACGTTACCAATTAACATGCCACATGCAGACAATTCTCCTTATCAATGTATCTCCGCGCATGCAGGCAATACAGCATTTATTTGTTTGCAAACATTGGTTGATCAAGCGTTACTAAGTGAGGCGGATATTGCGTTAGGACATCACCAAGCGTTAAACGTAGCCCATAGTAATTACTTGAAAAAAGGTGAGTTAGAGGCTTTTGCTGATTTTTGCAAAGCGCATCAATGCTGGCTAGACGATTACGCGCTCTATTCAGTTTTAAGACAGGCCTTTCAATTTACAGCCTGGAATGAATGGGAAGAAGACTATAAAAACCGCAACCAGGATGCACTGGGCCAGTTTGCACGGGAATATGCCTCTGCTATAGAGCAGGTTAAATTTCATCAATACTTATTTTTCAGTCAGTGGCACGCGTTGAGCGTGTATGCAAAGCAAAAGCATGTAGCTTTGTTTGGCGATATTCCCATTTTTGTTGCTTACGATAGCGCAGAGGTTTGGGCAAATCCACATCTATTTAAATTAGATGATGATAAAGAGATGACCGTTGTCGCTGGTGTGCCACCGGACTACTTTTCAGAAACGGGTCAGCGCTGGGGAAATCCACACTATAACTGGGAGGTGATGCAGAAGGATCACTTTTCTTGGTGGGTTTCACGTATGCGCACACAGTCAGAATTGTTTGATTTGGTGCGAATTGATCACTTTAGGGGTTTAGAGGCAGCATGGGAAATACCTGCTGAAGAGCAAACAGCCATGAATGGAAGCTGGGTAGAAGCGCCAGGTGATGAATTGTTAGCTGCAATCTATCAGGCACTGCCAAGCATACAGCTGATTGCAGAAGATTTAGGCATTATCACCAAAGAAGTCGACGCACTGCGGCTTAAATATAAAATGCCTGGTATGAAAATTTTGCAATTTGCATTCGGTGGGGATTGCTCAAATCCATATCTCCCAGAAAATATAGAAGAAAATAGCGTTGTATATACAGGTACACATGACAATGATACAACGCTTGGCTGGTACAACACGATTGATGAAAATGTGAAAAAACATTTCCATGACTACATAAAAAACGAGAGTCCAAACATGCCGTCCGCATTGATTGAATTGGCTTTTGCAACCAACGCAGACACCGCTATTGTACCTATGCAAGATATTTTAGCGCTAGATAGTGACTGCAGAATGAATACACCTGGGACGACAGAAGGTAACTGGTCTTGGCGGTTTTCGTGGGAACAGCTCACAGAAGCTTATCAACAACAATTTAAAAAATTAGTGAAAGTTTCTGGGCGAGCACATGGCTAAAACACTTGGCATTGATGTTGGTGGCACTAACTTACGCATCGGTGTTTTCGAAGGAACCATGCTAGTGGATGAAAAGCGCATCCATGCAGATTTTTCGAGTATATGTAAGCAAAACCTACCAGACGCCGCATGGCAGATGATACTTGCAGCAACTGCTGATGGCATAAAAAATATCTTAGATATTTACCCTGAGGTTGAGCATATTGGCATTGGCTTTCCAGGTTTTATTGACCCAGTTACGAATACTATTGTGCAGTCACCTAATTTACCTGGATTGTTCAATGTTAATTTGGCGCAGGATCTAGCTGAGCTTATTCAAAAAAAAGTAATCTTAGAAAATGATGCCAATGCTGCCGCTTTTGGTGAGTACTATTTAGCAAAGCATCCTGCATCTGGTTTAATTTATTTGGGGCTAGGTACTGGAGTTGGTGGTGGACTGATACTCAATGGTAAACCCTATGTCGGACATCATGGCTGTGCAATGGAAGTAGGGCATATTATCATCGAACCAGAGGGACGGCTGTGTGGCTGTGGTAATTTAGGCTGCATGGAGCAATATGCATCTGCAAGTGGTGTGAGCCTAAGTTATTATTTAGCAACACAAAAAAAGCGCACTGCAGAAGAAATTGCCCAGTTAGCACGTAATGGCCGCGAAAATGCCATCAAGGCATTCAATATCGCTGGTGCATCATTAGCACAAGCGCTTGCCAGTATCCTGAAAGTAACTGATGTGCAACATGTCATCATCGGTGGTGGGCTAACAGCAGCTTGGGATTTAATGACTGCATCATTTAATCAGCGCTTACAACAAGACTTAATTCCAGTTCTCAGGCAGAAAGTCAAAGTTGAAGTATCCACTTCGCAAGATATAGCAGGAATGCTGGGTGCAGCGATGTTGGCAAATTTAAACTGAAAACTTTTAAGCTAAAGGATCACTCTTTAATAAGTAGAAGCTTTTTGCAATATTAATCAATATGCTGAGTTAGCGCCCAAGCAACATGCTCTCGTATTAATTTATTATCATCAAGCTCACGTCTTTTAAGCGATTTGATAACTTCTGGGCTAGTTTTAGCATTGCCAAGCCCAACGGCAATATTGCGTAGCCATTGGGTATAGCCAATTCGATAAATCGCGCTACCAGCCATTTTTTGTTTGAATTCATCTTCTGACCAGCTAAAGCATTCAATCAAGCTGATATCATCCAGCCCTTGACGGACATGAAAATCATTCTCCGGTGTAAATTTGGCGAATTTGTTCCAAGGGCAAATTAGTTGGCAATCATCACAGCCATATACGCGGTTGCCTATCTGTGGTCTAAACTCGACGGGAATGCTGTTTTTTAGCTCTATGGTGAGGTAAGAAATACAGCGCCTTGCATCAACTTCATAGGGCGCAGTAATAGCTTGGGTTGGACAAATATCAATACAGGATTTACAACTGCCACAGTGATTGGTAGCTGGTTTATCAATTGGTAGTGGTAAGTTAGTGTAAATCTCACCTAAAAAGAACCAAGAACCGTGGTCTTTATTAATCAATAATGTATGTTTCCCACGCCAACCTAAACCTGCTTTTTCTGCGAGGGCGACTTCTAACACAGGGGCGCTATCTGTGAAAGCACGGTATTCGACATCTTTTGCAGCTTGATCTATTTTTTCACATAACTTTTGCAGCTTGTTTCTGATGACTTTATGATAGTCTCGGCCTAGGGCATAGCGAGAAATGAAGGCTTTGTCGCCATCATTCATCACTTGCCAGCTATCTTTGGCTTTTGGTGGCAGGTAATCCAAACGAGCAGATATAACACGGATAGTTTTCGGCACTAATTCTGCTGGACGCGTTCGCTTCGTGCCGTGTTTTGCCATATAATCCATCTCACCATGAAAGCCTTTTTCTATCCAACTCTGATGCTCTTTTTCTGCAAACGACAAATCAGTATCGGTAATACCAATTTCCGCAAAACCAAGCGCCTTGCCCCATTGTTTAATGTCAGCGGCAAGCCTAGTCATTTCGTTGTCATTTAAGGTATTGAGCGTCATGGACAGTCATTTTACACTTGAATTAGCCGATGAAGCGGCAACCCTGCTGGCAGGGCGAGATTTTTCAAAGTCTTTGCGAGCAGGAGATGTTGTGTTTATGCATGGCGATCTTGGTGCTGGCAAGACAACTTTTGTACGCGGTATACTAATGGGGCTTGGTTATAATGGTAAAGTAAAAAGTCCAACTTATACCATCGTTGAGCCATATGATTTGTCACAATGTAATGTCTATCATTTTGATTTATATCGATTTGTAGATCCATTTGAGTGGGATGCTTCTGGATTTAATGAGTATTTTAATCATGAGAGTATATGCATCGTGGAATGGCCAGAAAAGGCAGGTGAACTATTACCTGATCCAGACTATGATGTTGAATTGGATTTATTGAATAAGAATAAGCAAGTTAATGGTCGGAAACTAACCATTATTGAGTATAAATCGACCTAAGGAAGTATGGTTAAATTATTTTTTGTCAGACTAGTAATATTTATAGCGACTTTATTCGCTAGCGCATCATTGTTAGCTGCGAACGAAATTACAGCAACACGTGTATGGCCTGCGGACGCATATACCCGTGTTACGATCGAGGCAGGTAGTCCATTAAAGTATCAGACATTTACGTTAAAGAACCCAGAGCGCTTGGTTGTTGATGTTGAAGATATTACGTTGAACGATGTGCTTAATTCGCTTTCAAGTAAGATTAAATCGGATGATCCATATATAGAAAAAATAAGGGTTGCGGTTAATCAACCGACAGTTGTGCGAATTGTAGTCGATTTAAAACAAGAAGTTAACTTTAATGTTTTTTCACTAAAGCCTGCGGGGGATTATCAGCATAGGCTAGTATTGGATATTATTCCAATTAAAGATCCATTAATGGCGATGCTAGATGAGCTCTCAGAGGATGGCAAGTCACCACCAAAACCCATTATTGAGCCATTGCCAAATAATAAACCAGATACTGATAGTGAAGAAAATAAGCGCATCATCACTATTGCGATTGATGCTGGTCATGGGGGAGAAGACCCTGGTGCACGTGGTGCAAAAGGTAGCCATGAAAAAGATATTACACTGGCAATTGCTAAAAAACTCAAAGCATTGGTCGATGCCGAAGAAAATATGCGTGGGGTATTAACGCGAGATGGTGATTATTTCGTTTCCCTTGGAGGGCGAGTTGTTAAGGCACGAAAACTTAGGGCCGATTTGTTTATATCAATCCATGCTGATTCATTTACGAAGTCATCAGCACGCGGCTCGTCTGTCTTTGCGTTATCAGAGCGTGGAGCAACGAGTGCGACGGCAAGATATTTAGCACAAAAAGAAAATCAATCAGATTTAATTGGTGGTGTTAGCCTCAAAGATAAAGACCCGATATTAGCCAAAACGCTATTAGATCTATCACAAGCAGCGACGATTAATGATAGCTTGAAATTAGGTAAAGCTGTGCTTGGCCATGTCGGTGAAGTGAATCGTTTACATAAAAATCATGTTGAACAAGCTGGTTTTGCTGTTTTAAAGTCACCAGATATCCCATCTATCCTGGTTGAAACCGCGTTTATTAGTAACCCAGAAGAAGAACGTAAGCTAAACAGTGCTACTCACCAGACCAAGCTAGCAGAGTCTATTCTTAAGGGTATAAAAAAATACTTTGCAGCAAACCCGCCGCTTGCTAAAGTTGTAATAGGGGAAAATGGTTGATGCAAGCGCTAAATAAATTAAATATGCAAGATGCTATTGATTTCGAGATGCTGAATATTTACTTGCAGCAATCTCGTATAACAGTCTATTGCACATTATTACTAGTTTTGTATTTAGCGGCTAGTTTCTATCAAGTTACCGACGCTAAAAACATTATGATATGGGTCCTAACGATGTTTGCTATTAATTTCTACATCGTGTTTACCTCATTTCAATTTAGCTATGACATGCCAGTCTATAAAATTCGCTCTTTCATGCAACGCCAAAACTTCTTACATTTTTTGAACGGTTTGGCTTGGGGAATGGCTTTCTTTGTGCTTGTTGATGCAAGCTCCATCGATACAGGTGGGTATCGGGTAGCCGTCATCCTCGCCATCGTAGTGTCAATCTCATCCTCATCAAAAGCCGCTTCTTTAAAAGGCATGATTGGTTTTGTATTGGCCGCAAGTGGGATGGCCGCCTGGTATTTTATTAGCAATTTCTCAATTTTTTCTTGGTGGTTTTTTGGTACGCTGGGCTTGGTATGTGTTTGTATTATGTTTGGATGGATGACAAATAAATATATACTAGGCCAAGTTGAACATAGGCTGCTAAACGATGGTTATGTTGAAGAGCTAAAGGCTTTACACCAAAAGATAGAAAAAACAAATGAAGATTTCGTTAAAAGAAATCTCGAGTTACAAGATATTCAAGCGCAACTAGAAATGCTGGCTGCACATGATGTGCTAACGGGCTTATACAACCGACGTTACATCCTTGAGCGTATTGAAGAAAAGCTTCCAGAAGTGAAGAGACATCAACTAGATTGCTGTTTTGTGATTATGGATATCGATTATTTTAAAGATGTTAACGATCATTACGGGCATATTGCAGGTGATGATGTATTAAAAGTAGTCGCACAGTTATTGGCTAATGGTGTTAGACAAGGCGATATCGTAGCGCGCTATGGGGGAGAGGAGTTTTTAATCTTTTTACCAATGACTGAACTTGAGTCTGCAAAAGTGTTGGTGGAACGCTTACGTGTAACACTAGAGCAATATCAACATAAAATTGATAATGAAATAGTCACTGTTACAGCATCCTTCGGTATTGCCCAGCATGAAATCAACGATACTGCGGATAGAACAATCGCGCGGGCAGACAAAGCGCTTTATCAAGCTAAAGAGTCTGGCCGTAATCGTATTGCGCTATCAGTTAGTGAGTAAAGCGCACATCTAAGTATATTCATTTAATGTCATATATCAAAATACTGCCAGACCAATTAATTAGCCAAATAGCAGCTGGAGAAGTAGTAGAAAGGCCTGCTTCTGCCTTGAAGGAATTGTTAGAAAATAGTCTCGATGCACAAAGTACGGAGATTAAAGTAAGTCTAGCAGATGGGGGTATTAAGCAACTAAGAGTTGTTGATAATGGGGCAGGCATTGGTAGAGACGATTTGGAACTTGCCTTAACGAGGCATGCAACCAGTAAAATTAGTTCTTTAGAGGAACTAGAGTCAGTTGCAAGTTTGGGGTTTAGGGGTGAAGCATTGGCAAGTATTGCCTCAATTTCAAGAATGCGACTTATGAGCCGTGCTAAAGGTACAAAGCATGCATGGTCAATTTACGCCAACGGCAGTGATATTTCTGCAATCGAACCATATGGTTTGGATGTCGGCAGTATTGTAGAAGTGAGCGATCTATACTTTAATACGCCAGCAAGGCGTAAATTTCTCAAAAAAGAAGCGACTGAGTTTGGCCATTGTGAAGAGGCTTATACGCGCACGGTATTATCACGACCTGATGTTGCGTTTGTATTAGAGCATAATGGCCGAATAATCAGTCGCTATGCCGCCTCAGAACCTGTCAGTCGATTTAAAGCAGTATTAGGTGAAGAATTCGCTGCTGAAATGATAACAGTCGATGAGACATCGGCGGGTTTGCGTTTCTGGGGTGTTGCTGCCAAGCCAACTTTTAGTCGAGGAAGACGTGATACGCAATATGTCTTTGTGAACGGGCGATTTGTTCGAGATAAACTTATTGCGCATGCTATACGCCAAGCTTATCAAGATGTATTGCACCACGACAGGCATCCCGCCTATGTCTTATTTCTAGAATTAGACCCTAACTTGGTGGATGTCAATGTGCATCCAGCTAAAACAGAAGTCCGCTTTAGGGATGGTCAAGCAGTACATCAATTTATATTTCATGTCTTACATAGGGCATTGGCAACACCTACAGGGGAGTCAAGTGCTGTTACTGCTGGGCAGGCATCGCATAATCCATTTCAGGCAAGCAATGCGTCTTATTTCAAGCAGCAGTCGACAATAGACTTTTCGGTAAAGCAAACGCCTGATTTTTATCAAACACTCTTTGGACATAATGCCAACACTGCACCTCAAGAGCAGCGTCAAAATCAGTTTGTCGCAAGCTTACAAAGTGAAACACAAGAACCTGCTAATGAAGAGGAGAGTTACCCACTGGGGTTTGCAGTAGGGCAGATTCACGGCGTGTATATACTAGCCCAAAATGCTGATGGCCTTGTTGTTGTTGATATGCATGCTGCACATGAGCGGATTATGTATGAACGCTTAAAACAAGCAATTGATCAAAAAGAAGTCCCAATGCAGCCTTTGTTGCTACCTGTTAGTTTTAATGCTGATAGGATTGAGGTGGCTACTGTCAGCGAAATACATAGTAGTGGTAGCGAGATATTAACGCAGTTGGGATTTGATATTGCCGTATTATCACCAACAACATTAGCTGTGCGAGCAATACCAATACTATTAAAGCATGCAGACGCGGTTTCTTTGGCACGTGATGTTTTACGTGAGCTTAATGAATATGGGGCAAGTCGAGTGCTAACCGATCAGCGCAATACTTTATTGGGTACAATGGCTTGTCATGCCGCTGTTAGAGCAAATCGTCATTTAACTATACCAGAGATGAATGCGCTATTACGTGACATGGAAGCGACTGAACGTTCTGGTCAGTGCAACCATGGCCGACCAACTTGGTTTCAAGTTAGTATGCAAGATTTGGATAAAATGTTTATGCGAGGAAAGTAAAAACAGTTTTAATGTTGCAGTAGGTTCTTTATTGTTCGCCAGACAAAGCTGTCGGGTACTTCTAACCCATTCATAATATAGTTGAATAAATTGGTATTGTTAATTGATGCTGGTAGTGAGTTTTTAGCATCGTAGGTGCCACAAAATAGAATTTGATCACCATTGATGACGACCGTATCCTTGTCTGGTACAAGTGATGGTCTGCCATTTCTGAGTAATAGTAAAGGCACTAGTTTTAGGTCATTATCGCGGTTTGATGGATCTTTCATTATATTTTCTAGTTTAACAATCAAACCGCTATCAATATATTCTTGCACTGCGATTGCATTTTTATGGTCAATCGTAATTGCAAAGGTTTCTGGAACCGTTTCACCGACGACATCAACTAAGTGGCTGATTAAGTTGTTTGCCCATTGGTTATCTTGATTACGCACGAGAGCAAGAAACTCTGCTAATAACGGTGTTAGCATGTGCGCCAAGCATTCATGAGCAATGATATCCGTCGGCTGCATTGTGATGTCAGCGCCAAATTTTTTGAATAAGGCGCTATTGTTTCTGTTGTTTTTGCGGATAATCATGAATAGATTAGGATTGAGTTCTTTTGCTGTCATTAGAATTGACAGGTTGTTGATATCGTTGTCAGTGCCTGCTACGATACCACATGCTTCTTCAATACCCGCCTCCAATAGTGTATGGGCCTCTGTACCACTGCCGATGACACATTTTTCGCATTCAGTTAAGTCTGGCATTGCTTCAACAATTGTCGTCGTTAAATGCTCACGTTCCAAATTTTCAACGACAGATTTCCCAAATCGGCCATAGCCACATACAACCCAATTCCCTCTGGGAGGGTTTTCTGGGGGAGGTAAGGTATCGCCAGGCACGCCTGTTAGCCATTGATGTAATATGTAGGTGCCGAGTGCATGTACTCGCATGGCTAGCTGATCACCAAATAGAATATAAGGGTTAATGATATGGTCAGTTCCAAAAGAGGCCATATTAGCTACAATATCCTCACGCTCTGCACGAGCAAGTACACGTAAGTCAGGTTTCATGAGCTTAACCGAGACGGCGACAGCCAGGTTGACTTCATCATTGTCAGTCAGTGTCACTACACCGCTACAGTAGGGGTTGTATATACCAGCTCTGATTAGGTTTTCGGGTAGTTTTGCATCGGCACATAGACTTAGTATGGTATTTTTCGTATCTGCCAGTTCTAATTCGTTCAATCGTTCCTGGTTTTGCTCGACGACAACGACACGCATACCTTTCTCATCGAGAATATGTGCAAGTAAGCTTGCAGATTGGCCGTAACTACATAAAATAAAAAATGGTTCCTGTATCTGCTGCACATTGCGCGCGAAACGTTCTGCCGTAATTGTTTGGCGTAGGCTGATGTCTTGTAGCAAGCTAATAATCTTACCTATAGCATAAAACCAGGGGATAACCGTGAAGTAGATAGAGAATGTCATCCATAGCCGCTGCTCCTGACTATATGGGTAGGGGACTTCACCAAACCCAATTGTAGTCGCTGTGTAGCTGATCACATAAAAAGCCTCGAATATGCTCATGTACCAAGTGTTACCTTGGTCATCTACACCAGGCACTAAGGTTAAGCCTATTGTCGCAATACCAAAGCTAGCGATAATGAGGATAAGTGGCCGCCGCAGACGGCGGAGAATCATAAAGAGTATGCTATTCATTGTTGAAAGCAGTGCGTCTTATTGATGAAGTGAATAGTAACAAAAAATTTGATTTATCGACGTTGCGTAATCGTTTCTGAAATTAATAAAATAACGGACACAAAATTGGCCATTAAAGCACCTCCTGATAATGACACAATGTAAACCATTAAACTCGGCATATCCATTTTGCCTTCTAATGCTGTCCAAAGGATAGCAGCTGTGATTAGTTGAAGGTCTGCTGCCAGACTAGTAGAGAGTAAAATAGCACCCATTTGTGTGCGATCTCCAAATTTTAGTACAGTGGCAATCAAACTAACAATGATTGCTGCATAAAGCTCATAAACATGGTGGTGAGTCACATTATCAATTTCACCCAGAAAGAACCCGAAGTTGAGCGTCATTGCGAGTACAATAAAAAAACCAAATATAACTTTTTCTAAATTCATAATAAATCCGCCATTGCTGAGTTCAATTGTTGGTAAAGTATTAATTCACCACTAAGCGGTATTATATAACTCTAGCTAATAATTAACAGTATGAATGACAATTCTCTTCCGAACGCTATTTTTTTAATGGGCCCTACAGCGAGTGGCAAAACAGATGCGGCCATAGCATTATTGCAAGAATTTCCTGTTGAGCTTATTAGTGTCGATTCGGCATTGGTCTATCAAGACATGAATATCGGTACTGCTAAGCCAGATGCAGATACATTAGCCCGAGCGCCACATTACCTAATCGATATCATTACACCTGTCGAGAGTTATTCAGCAGCTAATTTTAGGCAAGATGCGCTAGCATTAATGGCCGACATTACAGATAGAGGGAAGATACCTGTCTTGGTGGGTGGTACGATGCTCTATTTTAAAGCATTAGAAGAGGGGTTGAGTGGTCTGCCACCAGCAAGCGCAATAGTGAGAAGCAAATTAGACGAGGAGGCTGCTCTTATCGGGTGGCCTGCGATGCATCATAAGCTGGCAGGGGTTGATCCGGAAACGGCGTCCCGCCTAATGCCGAGTGACATGCAACGTATTCAAAGAGCGCTGGAAGTTTATGAGTTGACGGGTAAAACGATGTCAGCACTGTATGCTGAACAAGCAGCTGAAAAATTACCCTACCGAGTGAGCAAAATAGCATTAATTCCTAACGACAGGAAAATATTACACGAGCGAATCGCGACTAGGTTTAAAAAGATGTTAAGTGATGGCCTAATCGATGAGGTTAAAAGCATCCTAGCAAAATATCCAAGTTTGGCGATCGAATCGACTTCAATGCGTTGTGTAGGCTATCGACAAGTCCTAAAATATTTGGCTGGTGAATATGACGATGAGGAATTAAGTAATCGGGGCATCTATGCCACGCGTCAATTGGCGAAGCGCCAATTGACATGGTTACGAGGCATGTCCGATATTCAAGTGGTTAACCCATTACTTCCCAATTACATTGATAATGTAAAAAGTATTACTAATCAATTAATTAAATAATATATTTAAAGTTAATTATTGATTTATTAACTATCTATAATAGTAAGTTCTGTAGTGTATGTCATAAAAAAGCCACTTAATTTAAGTGGCTTTTTTAAGTCTTGCAACATCCTAAAGCTTAAATTTTGCCATCTAAACCCATTTGATAATATTTATGAATCGTTTTTTCTTGGTTTTCTAACAGCCAATCAATACTTGGTTCATTAGACATTGCTTTTTTAATCGCCAAAGTTGTTGCTTTGCGGTGAATTTCAAACAATGCTTTATGATCTAGGTCTTTTTGGCCTGCAACACCTGGGTTTAGCCAAACAGAGACAATAATGCCTAAGTCATTGGCTTTTTCTTTGGGGATGTAACCTTCACGCACAGCATCTAGCACACCATTAGCGATAGCGCCTTGGACTGTACCCATCAAAATGTTGGTATATGCTGTATCTTTAACAGTCACTTTACTGACCATTAAAGTTGCTGGGCGCACCTGAATATCTGTATTCATAATCGCAAGTACTTTAGAGTGACCTTGAGATTGATTTGCCAGTTGATTGGCAAATGCGACACCCATAGGTCCATCCATTTCACCAATTGCTACTTCTGGTTCTGCTGCCGTATTTTTTGGCCCGCCTGCGACTAGTGCCTCTCCAACGCGCATAATAATTCTTTCACTCATATTTTTACTCCTTATTCGATGATTTAAAGAAAGGTTAATTCACCTTATCGTTGTTGAATGCGTTGCGATGCCTCAACGCACTCTTGTAGTGTCGCTACCAATGCCATGCGGATGAAGCCTTTGCCAGGATTTATTCCATGTGCTGTTCTGGCAAGGTAGCTGCCCGGCAGCACAGTAATGTTTAAATCAGCATATAACCGACGTGCTACTTGAGTATCATCTTCGTCGGTTTGCACCCATAAATAAAATGCAGCATCAGGCATCTGAACCTTTGGCCACACTGTTTTTAACATCGGTGCGACGGTGTTAAATTTTTCTGTATATAATCTACGGTTTTCGATAACGTGTGTTTCATCCGTCCAAGCAGCAATGCTGGCTTCTTGTGCCGCAGGATTCATTGCACAACCGTGATAAGTTCTATACAACAAAAACTTCTCTATTATAACAGCATCGCCAGCAACAAACCCAGAGCGCATGCCAGGTACGTTAGAACGTTTGGATAGCGAGCCAAATACAATTAAACGCGAGTAGTCCCGTCCCAATAGATGAGCTGCTTGTAGCGCGCCAATTGGTGGGTTTTGTTCGTCAAAATAAATTTCTGAATAACACTCATCTGCGGCAATGACAAAACCAAATTGATCCGATAATTCAAAAAGCGTTTTCCACTCATCAAGCGACATCACCTTACCAGAAGGATTGCCAGGTGAACATACATAGACTAACTGAGTACGATTGAGTACGCCTGCAGGAACCTCCGTAAAATCCATCTTATAACCATACTCAGATAATGTGTTAATAAAATATGGTTCTGCGCCAGCCAGTAATGCAGCACCTTCATAAATTTGATAGAACGGGTTAGGGCTGATGACCACAGGATTTGGCTTTGTCGTATCAATAACTGCCTGCGCTAATGCAAATAAGGCTTCGCGACTTCCGTTGACAGGAATAATCTCATTTTCCACATCTAGCATAGGAATGTTGTAGCGATTGCTTGCCCAGTCAGCGATTGCTTGCCGTAAACCCAAACTACCTTTCGTGGTAGGGTAATGGGCTAATCCTGCAATATGCTTAATGAAACTAGCTTGTATAATCTCTGGTGTTTTATGTTTGGGTTCACCAATAGATAAATTAACTGGGGTATATTCAGGGTTCGGTGTTATATCAGCGAACAAGGCTTTAAGGCGCTGAAACGGATAAGGTTGCAGCAAATTCATATTTTGATTCATAGGTGAGTATTATAGTGAGCATCGCTAAGAATAAAAACTTTTTTGCAATATTTGGATTACTTTTTGGCGCAATCGTTTGGGGCGTCATCTGGTATCCCTATCGCTTATTAGAACTGGCAGGCATGTCAGGTGTGGCAGCGAGTTTTTATACTTACCTAATAGCGTTATTAATAGGTTGTTTAATATTCTATCGATACTGGAGAGGCTTATTCAGACTACCAAAAAGCATGATTTGGTTAATGCTAGCTGCCGGTTGGACCAATCTCAGTTATGTACTTGCCGTGATAGACGGCGAGGTGATGCGTGTTATTCTATTATTTTATTTGTCGCCAGTATGGGCCTTGATATTGGCACATTTTTGGTTAAAAGAACCTATCGGTGTAAAAGAAATTCTAGTGATAGTTGTTTCTCTACTAGGTGCTTTAATCATGATGTATGACACGTCGATACTGGCGAGTGTACCGCTTCCAAGAACATACTCTGATTGGCTAGCACTATCTGCTGGTATGGGCTTTGCATTAACCAATGTCATTACCCGCAAATCTGCACATTTATCTATCGTAGCCAAGTCGTTTGCGGTATGGGTAGGTGTTGTGATTGTTTCGCTTGTTGGCATATTTGTGTTTGATGAGAATCCAACTTTAGTTGTTCCTGTAAACACATATACAGTTTTGCTTTCATTGATAGTTGCACTATTGCTGTTTTCAGCAGCTTTATTTGTGCAGTATGGTGTTACCCACGTTCCAGCGGCGCGTGCGGCAGTGATTTTTTTGTTTGAACTTGTTGTTGCGGCTATAGCTGCCTATTATTTGGCTGACGAGGCAATGACCCTAAACGAGTTGATAGGTGGCGTGTTGATTGTTTCTGCCGCTATGTATGCTTCATTGGGGGAGGTTGAACATTAAGACTCGAAGCCGCCACGAGCCCCTTCAGCAGCAAAACGTATTTTCAGTGACAAGTCATTTCTGGAGTCGGCATTTGCAAGAGCATTTTCCTCATCTATTTCACCATTAGTGAATAATCGGAATAATGCCTGATCAAAAGTATTCATGCCAATATCGTTGTTGTCTCCCATAATTTCTTTAATTTCACTTAATCTTTGTTTATTAATCAGGTCGGAAACATAAGGCGTATTGATGAGTACTTCGACAGCAGCTACACGTTTTTTTACTTTTCCTGGTATCAGACGCTGAGATAGAATGCCAACAAGGTTAAGCGATAAACCTAGCAGTAAGCCATGTTTAGCCTCTGGCGGAAAGAATGAGACAATGCGTTCTAATGCTTGATTAGCATTATTTGCATGCAAAGTTGCCAAGCATAGGTGACCAGTTTCAGCGTAGGCAAGCGCTTGCTGCATTCCTTCCATATCGCGAACCTCACCAATTAAAATGACGTTAGGAGCTTGACGCATTGCATTTTTAAGTGCGTTTTCGAAGGAATGCGTGTCAATTCCTACCTCACGCTGGTCCACAACAGACTTTTTGTGGTGATAAACAAATTCAATTGGGTCTTCAATCGTAATGATATGACCATTGCTATTCGCGTTACGATAGTCGATCATGGAAGCAAGTGTTGTTGATTTGCCTGAGCCTGTCGCACCCACAACCAGAATGAGACCACGTTTACGCATAATCAGGTCTTTCATTACATTTGGTAATCCCAAAGTTTTGAAATCTGGAATTTCAGTTTTGATGTGACGAATGACCATTCCAACTTCACCACGTTGGCGGAAAACGTTAACGCGAAAACGACCGACGCCTTTTTTGCTGATAGCAAAATTACATTCCATGGTCTCTTCAAACTCTTTAGTTTGCGTTTCGTTCATTAAGCCGTAGGCAATTTCTTTAATCATTCCAGGCGCAAGAATTTGATTGTTAATAGGCAAGGTTTCGCCCTCAACACTTAAATGAATGGCAGTTGATGTACTAAAAAATAAATCAGAGCCACCTTTTTCAATCATGAAATTTAGTACAGGTGTAATGTCAAATGCCGCCATAAGTCTTCCTATTGTTAGTTAAATCAGTACGGTGTTTCGACTTTATCACAAGCTTATCGTGTAAGGCTAGTGTCTTGACAGTGCGCTTGCCACAAGGATTGATATTGATCTTCTAATTGTTGTGCAAATAGCTCAGCATTAAATAAATTAGATTGTGTTTTAGCTGATCGGATAGTGGTTTTAAGTGTATCCAGCGCATGAGGATTATTGGCTAGTGCAAGCGCCTTTTCCTCATAAGATTCCCAAGATTCACAAATCAGTTCAGATAAACCAATTTGTTTGAGTAGGCTTGCAGCGACTCTAGATGGGAAAGTTTCACCCAAGTAAGTAATAATCGGCACCCCAGCCCAGATAATATCACTAGCCGTTGTGTGTGCATTATAAGGTGCAGTATCCAAGAAAAAATCTGCATGGCGTTGTCTTTCCATGTGGGCTTCTACATGCGTTCTGGGTGCAAATATTAATCTATTATGA
>JBNLAC010000011.1:0-48245 GCA_050301935.1 Methylophilaceae bacterium
GCTCGCGCATACGCAAGTCATCATCAACCATCAAAATTTTTTTATTTTCTGACATCACATTAGCTCTTCTGGGTTAACTGCATTTTATTTCATTTAACAATCGATTAGTATAGGTGTTCGTTGCAGATAAATCTAGAATCCGAAAACTTTTATTTAAAAAAACGGTCACAAACAGTAGATAACACCGAGGCGGATTTAGTTACAATTTATTACAATTACACCACTATATGAAACATTCCACTTACAATGTTCATTCATTATACATCTCCGCTCTTACCAAGCAGTAGGTTTATTTGGAGTTAACAATTCAAAATATGCTAGCAAATAAATTGTTTTTCTGGTCGCAGTTTACAGTGCTTATAGTACTGAGTGTCATTTTTATTTTCCCGTCTGTGGCTGATACAACTGTTTCATCAGAAAGCAATAAGGACGCGCTAGATTCTATTCCAACCCCAACGGATAACGAGGACAATAATTATGGGTTGGAAAAAACATTAGAATATAATTTTAGCCCAGAAGACCGCGCACGTTTGCGCAAAGCATTAATGGATTATGCAAGAAATAATGATCCTGAGCATATTCAAATTAGACGTGAACGTCAAAAAATGCGAGAGAGCCTCAAAGAGCGCTTTACACAATGTAATAACGATTTAGACGACTCCCTAGATCGTCAAGAAGTGACAGAATGCCTACCACAAATCGCGCGCCATTTTAATGCTGTTGATGTGGACGAGGACAATGTCATTACTTTTGAAGAGTTAGAGTTAGCCCAAGCTAAATGGAGAGAGCGACATAAAGCCGCAGAGGCAAAACTAGAAGCACAACGACTAAAAGCTGTTGAAGAAAGTATTATCAAAAAGGCAGCCCAACCAAAAAAGAGTAATCAAGCCTCGACAAAGTCTGGTCAGCCCAGTTAAGATAGTTTACCTAGTAGAAAGCAGCTTTATAGCTGCTTTTATCATTTAACGTTGGAATAAGCCATGCTATGGAATCTATTGATAATGGCGCAACAAATCAAGTTGTTGTAAAGGTTGTCGGATCAATCCATGAAGTAGATGCGGCAAAATGGGATGCACTGGCATCCAAAATGCCACTTCTAAGCCATGCTTTTCTATCCGCATTGGAAAAGTCTGAGTCTGTTGGTACAGCATCAGGATGGAGTCCATGTATACTGACTATTCAGCAGCAAGATAATTTGTTGGGCGCAATGCCTTTGTACATCAAGAGCCATTCTTACGGAGAATATGTGTTTGATTGGGCATGGGCCGATGCATATCAACAAAACGGTTTAGCCTACTATCCTAAACTGTTGTCCGCCATCCCATTTTCACCAGTTACTAGCGCAAGACTCTTAGCAATACATCAGCAGGCCAAATTACAATTGATTGAGGCTGTTGAGGCAATTATGCACAAACATCAGCTTTCAAG
This sequence comes from Methylophilaceae bacterium, assembly GCA_050301935.1. Lineage (GTDB taxonomy): Bacteria > Pseudomonadota > Gammaproteobacteria > Burkholderiales > Methylophilaceae. The sequence continues at coordinate 1,429 of JBNLAC010000011.1, forward strand.
TGCCCATGTGTTATTTCCTGATGAACAAGATGCAAGCTTGTTGGAGGGCGCAGGTTGGCTAAAACGTACTGGTGTCCAGTTTAGATGGCAGAACGAAGACTATGATAACTTCGAGGATTTTTTAAAAACGCTCAGCCACAACAAGCGAAAGAAAATACACCAAGAAAGAAAAAAAATAGAAGATGCGAAAGTAATCTCACGCTTTGTTAGAGGTCAAGATGCAACTGAAGCAGACTGGGATTTCTTTTATCAGTGTTATTGCACTACCTATCGTGAACATCATTCAACACCTTATTTAACGCGTGCATTCTTTAGTGAAATTGCACATTCAATGCCGCAACATATTCTCCTGATTTTTGCTGAGCGTAACGGTAAGAAAATAGCCAGTACCTTAAACTTTTATAATCATGAGACATTGTACGGACGTTATTGGGGTGCAACCGAGTTTGTTTCAGGCTTGCACTTTGAGCTTTGCTATTATCAGGCGCAACAATTTTGTATAGATCAAAAAATTAAGTATTTTGAAGGTGGCGCCCAAGGTGAGCATAAATTAGCACGCGGTTTTAAACCTCGAGCAACTACTTCTTATCATAAGATTGCCCACCCACAATTTGAGTTGGCGATTAAAGATTTTCTATTGCGAGAGTCTAAGGGTATTGCTAGCTATACATCAGAACTCGAAGAGCGCGCACCATTTAAGTCTCAACCATCAAATACAAGCCCTGTGATTGAAGAATAAGTTACCAAGCAATCTCTTTACCATCATAAGCGATAAATTTACCAGTATCAGATAAACTCAGCTTATCAATCACTTTGCGTAACCCATTCACGCTGGTTTCCACGTTAATGAGCGCATTAGGTCCTCCCATATCCGTCCCTACCCAACCAGGATGCAGCGTGACTACTGCTATTCCAGATGGCTCTAAGTCTATGCTTAGGCTTTTCATCACCATATTGGCAGCCGTTTTTGTCGTGCGATACATATAGCTACCTCCACTCGTGTTGTCATCTATGCTGCCCATTTTGCTTGATAGTGTTGCAAGTTTTTTAAATTTGCTTTGTGCGATGTGAGGGGTAAACGCAGTTGCTATTTTAAAGGGTGCTATGCTATTAATTTTAAATCCATTAAGCCACTCTGCAACATCCTTATCACTCAACCCTCCGTTCGGATAGACGCCAGCGTTATTAACAAGCACATCAATTGCAACATTGTTTAATTGCTCGGCTAACGCATCAACTTGCTTAAAGTTGGCAACATCTAGAGGGTAAATATTGATATTACTGTGCTTGGCTGCCAATGCATTCAGTTTATCAGCAGATTCAGGGTGTCTGCAACATGCTAAAACATTCCAGCCAGCCTCAGCGTATTGCTTTGTGAATTCTAATCCTATTCCGCGATTAGTTCCTGTAATAAGCACCGTACTCATGTTTTCCTTCCAAGTAATGAAAAACAACTTTCAGTAATGGGATATATATTAAGAGTGAATAAATTGCACATCAATCTAATTCAGAGCGATTAGCCCAAATGGGCGGTACTCAATCTATTTATAATAATTAAAATGACTGTTAATTATGCGGGAATAGCTCAAGAGGAAGAGCGCATTCTTTCCCAGGATGAGATGTCTGGTCGAAACATTCTTCCCGCTCCAATTATGCAATAATTAACTTAGTTTTTTGCTGCATTTTATACATATGTATAATATAATGACAGCAATAATACCAATAAGCAAGATTCCCCCAAGGGCATTTAAACTCTTGATATTGCAATGGTCTTGCTGCTTTACACTTGCCTGCCCAGCGCGTAAGCGTTGGGCATTTTTGTTGTATTTAGCGATGCAAGCATTAGCTATGCGATATCTCGTCAGGAAGAACGTCATTTAGTTGTGATAAAGTCATGCCTTTTAGGAAGTGAAGTCGATGGTTAAAGCTGCAATATTTGATATGGATGGGCTGTTAATTGATTCAGAGCGCATCATCATGCAAGCTTGTATTCAAGCAGCTAAAGAGATTGGTATTCACTATACGCAAACAGAGTTTGTGAATTTAATAGGTCGGTCATCTGCTGACTCAAGCAGAATAATGGCTGAGCAGTTAGGCGGTTTAGAAAATCTGAGCCGGGTAGGGGAAAGGGTAGATGTTATCCTAGCACAGCATAATCATGTGTTCCCATTAAAGCCCGGTGCAAATTCTTTACTTGAGCACTACAAGCAACATAATATTGCATGCAGTGTTGCATCTTCATCTTCTCATCAACATATTCAACATCGTTTAAGCCATGTGAATGTACTTAGTTATTTCACGCACACTACAAGCGGGCAAGAGGTAAGTAAAGGCAAACCAAATCCAGATATATATTTGTTAGCTATTGAGAAATTAGGTCTTAGTCCCGAAGATTGCATTGCCTTTGAAGATAGCGAGCAGGGCGCAAGAGCTGCTATTGCCGCGGGTTTGAAAGTGGTTGTGGTACCAGATTTAAAACAACCGAGTGAGTTTGTAAAAGTAAATAGTTTTAGGGTAATTGATAGCCTAAACCAAGCTCTAGCTATGCCTGACTTAATCAAATGCTGAGCGAGTATAATTTACGGATCTAGTCATGTAATAAACCAAATCTTAAATCACATAAATGATATGTACGCATACCCAAAACTGACACCAGCTGAACAATTGACGCTTCCGCGATTAATTGACGAAGCAGAAGCAATGCAGACTAAGTTTGAAGATAGCACACACCAGCTTTGGCATTGTGAGACGGTAGATGGCCCAACCATTTTAAAAGTCTGTGATCGCGATGTTGTTTCAACATCAAGTTTTTGGTATGGAATGAATGAGTTATTTGGGGCAAATTTCCCCAACAGTATAGGCCAAATACATAAAACACATACTTTACTATCTGAGAAGGGTTGCTTTGTAGTGCCAGATTTTTTGGCAGCGTCAGCTAGTCGCTTTGTGCTGACTCGCTTCCTGGCAGGTGAAGATATTGAGGCTAAGTTTGTAACAAATGAAATGGTTGTGTTGCTTGCGAAGCATATTGCGCAGTTACATCAGCAAAGACACCAAAAATGGGGGGATTTGCATGAGCCTGCCTTTGCTTTAGCAGATTGGAAAGAGAAGTTATTGCTTACCTTAAGAGACTTGGCAGAAAAAAGTACTTTCAACATCCCTGAATCACTCTTGTCTGAAGTTTTGGTGCAAGTAACCAGATTGCGTGAAGTAGATTTTGTACCAATTATGCTCGATTTGCGGTGGGATCAATTTCGTATTCTAGACAGCAAGGAGGCTGGTTATCCAATCGCCTTAATCGATTTAGATGCGTTTGCAATTGGACCGCGAGCGCTAGAGCTGGTTTTATTGGAATATGTTTTAACAGCAGAGCAATTTGATTTGTTTAGAACACAATACACACTTGAATGTGATTGGCCCGATTACAGTCAACAAAAGGCTAGTTATCAACTACTATTATTTTTGATGAATGTACTAGGTGAAACGGACATTCAGAGATGGATGAAGCAAGACTACTAAGCATTCAGAGATGTAGTTGATTGTAGTCTGTAGAGTTTTATCCAACTGACAAACCCTGCCATAGCTAGAATAGTATTAATCACAAATAGCACAGCTGTCGCGTAGTAGGCCGTTTCAATATAAAGCACAACTGCAGCAGCATCAATGATGATCCAGTATAGCCAATTCTGTAGAATCTTTTTAGCCATCAACCACGTGTTTAACACAGAAAACACCGTTATATAGGCATCTAACGCTGGACTTTGAGATTGCCCAGTTAGGTCAAGGTAACTAGTGACAGCAGCACTAATGAAAAAACCAATCAAAATAAATAGCAGATTGTTTGACCAGTCCCAACTACTAATCATCAAAGGCTCTTGGGCCGTGCCATGTCGGTGCCATAACCAAAAGCCGTACACAGCCATTCCCATGTAGTAAAAGTTGAGTAATGCCTGCATGGGAAGCTGGCCTTCCCAAAATAATAGGGTATAGATAACCGTACTAATAAAAGCAAATAGCCAGCACCATTGCGACTCTTTAGCGGCAAATAAAATATAGGCTACCCCCATTAAGGCTGCGGTTATTTCCCAACCTGACATTAGGCCAAAAGCTTCTATTAAAACGTTGGTGCTGGTATTTTCCATTTGGATGTCACTAAACGTCTACAACATCAGCTCGATCAGTGCCGATAAATTTCATTGCAAATACACTGTGAGGCAATGCCGCAAATACAGCCTCTATCTCAGCATCTAAACAATCCATCACGTCACGGTACTCACCAAATACTTGTGTGCTGAGGCTATTACGTTTTACTCTTAGCTTACCATTTGCTTCAAGCTTATCAATAAACGCCAAAATGGGTTTTTCATAGCCTTCGGTTAATGGGTACAAGCTAATATCAACTGAAATACGCATATTATTGCTCCTAGATATAAGATAAGAGGGCCTTAGCCCTCTATCAATAATTTAACTAATAATCGTAACTAACTGTCATGCCAGCCACACGAGGCTCACCATATTGAATAAATTTCTCTTTGATATAGCCAGTGGCCGGATTGTTTTCAAAAAAGAAACCACGGGTGGCATAGTCTTTATCAAATAAATTTCTAGCCCAGATGCTCACTTTCCAATGTTTATCATGTCGATAATCTGCACTCGCATTAACAATATCGTATCTATTCGATTCTGCATTATGGCTATCAGAGAAATAGAACTTATCTTTTCCTTCAATATTAGCGCGTAAAGTCCAAGCACTGGTTGCATAAAATTCTGCGCCTAGACTATAAGTGTAATCTGGCGCGTGTGCTACTTGACGGCCATTAAAACTAACACCCTGTACTGAGTGATTATCAAATTCCGCATCCAGTAAACCTAACGTACCTAGCATACGGAATCTATCGGTTATAAACCAATCAAGACTCGCTTCTAAACCCTTGTGAGTTGCATTTGAGGCATTACCAATAAAATCTAGAAAAGTAGCTGGGCCTGTGGGGATTGAGTTTTTAACTTGCGCATTTCGACGATCTGTATAAAAAGCAGCCAAAGTTGTTTTTAAGCGATCATTCAACCAGCTAGATTTAATACCAGCCTCAAGTGTAATGTTGTATTCTGTATCAAATACGCGCTGGTTTGTCGCAAGCAATGCATTGTTATTCACGCCACCAGACTTATAGCCACGCGATAAAGTGGCATATAGCAATTGATTTTTATTGGCCTGATAGTTTAGCCCAAGTTTCCCACCGAATAATGTTTCATTTGTATTGATTGAGAGCGCATCCGAATCATCATACTCTGCTTTAAAGTACTCAACACGGGCGCCAGTGATGAAAGTTAGCTTGTCAGTTAAGTGAGCATCTAATTGTCCATACAATGCAGTGTTTTGCGTATCATAATCACCTTCTCTTGCAGTTGCACCGAAAATGCCAAAGTTGGAGTCCTGTTTAAAAGCTTCATCTTGGTCTAAGAAAAATAAACCAATAGTCCAATCTGTAGTGTCATTAAAAATGCGCCCAGCAGTATCAGATAATAAACGTAACTCTAAAGAATAATTGTCACGGTTGCGATCAAAGCGTTCGAAACCAATATAAGGGAACAATGCAGGATCAAATTGTCCGGCAAATCCCCAATCTGCATCATAACTATAGACAATATTACTGTTGAGGTATGTTGCTTCCGATTGCATAATCACAGCATCAGATAGTTGCCAATTTGCCTTGGCTCCAAAAGCATTTGTTATTTGTTTGTCTTCGCCAGGATTATCTGACAAGCTATTACGGCTATTGTCTAATGTAAATGCATCATAACCATTATCAATATTTAAATGGCTGTAGCTGAAATCAACCGTTAAATCATCAGTTGCCAATAATTTTAGTTTGCTACGGAAGGTTAACTCATCTTGATTTTGCGTATTGTCTCTATTCAAAAAATCATTATCCATATAACCATCAGATTTATGGCTATATAATGATGCTCGGCCTAAGAGTTTATCTTCAACCAAAGTGCCACCAGCAGCTATACCAAAATTACGTGTGTTGTACTCAGCAAAGCCTGTTTCAGCATGCATATCAAATTCTTTTGTAGGCTCTTTGCTACGCATATTAATGGTACCAGCTAAAGCATTGGTGCCAAATTTTGTGCCTTGTGGACCACGTAAAATTTCAATAGAGTCAATATCGAACAGCGTTGCAGCACCACCAGTTCGGCTAAAATCAATCCCATCAATTACTAAGCCAACCGATGGATTCAATGGAGCACTGAACTGGCTGCGTTCACCAATACCTCGGATTTGAAAAAATTGACCACGAGACGCGCCGCTAGAAATATTTACATTCGGCGCAAGGTTCAGTACTTCTTCAAGATGCTGAGCACCACGTGATTCAATCGTTTCTTCATCAATTTCTGTTAGGCTAACAGGTGTTTCTGCAGCCGTGCTAGGGCGAAAATCAGCGCTAACAATCACATCTGATACTTTAATGTCAGATTCTTCTGCAGCAAATGCAGGTGTTGTTAAGAGGAGACTAATAAGCGCTATGCGCTTGGTTGTCGGTTTCAAAGAATATCCTTTCTATAAAAAACATAAAAAGGACAGGAGAGATTAGCGTTCGAATATTCCGTTTATTGAGAATCCACTATAGCAACCCAATAAAACAAATTCGCATAAAAACAATGCTCTGCCTGTCCCTACGCCAGTATTATCTGGATCAGGTTCATTGGGTCCCTCTACAAGAGATCTCAGGCATAAAGCCACCCCAAGGCGATATGATTTTGCAATCAAGCCCTCATTATACGACGATATCAAAAAAACAACTAGTTATCACAAAAAATGTGATGAAAAGAAAACGCCCCAATCTCTCGAAAGGGGCGTCTATATTGGTGGTGAAAGTGGGACTTGAACCCACGACCCCAGCATTATGAATGCTGTGCTCTAACCAGCTGAGCTACATCACCAGTAAACTGTTTTGCTCTAATTTCAGCAAGCCCGCAATTTTAGAGTTTTAGTTGCGAGTTGTCAAAATAAAATTACTTGTTTTTCGATTAATTTAGTCTCGATTCAAAAAGAAAAACTGAGGCTAGGCGGCAAGAAGTAAGGGATGAAGATAGTACGCTAAGTACAGTTAGGAATGCGCGATGCAGTCAACACCGCATCACGCATGATTTTTGAACGGATTTAAACGTTAAATCTGAAATGCACCACATCACCATCTTGCATGATGTATTCCTTACCTTCTAAGCGCATTTTTCCGGCTTCTTGCGCACCTTTTTCACCTTTATGTTTGATATATTCATCATAGGCGATAATCTCTGCTCGAATAAATCCGCGTTCAAAGTCAGTGTGAATCACACCTGCAGCCTGTGGCGCAGTGTCACCTTTTTTAATGGTCCATGCACGTACTTCATGCACGCCTGCAGTGAAATAAGTTTGCAAACCCAACAAATCATAGGCAGCGCGAATCACTCGGTTTAAGCCGGGCTCTTCTTGACCAAGCTCTTCTAAAAATACTGCTTTGTCCTCGTCATCTAGCTCTGAGATTTCTGCTTCAATCTTGGCGCATATACAGACAACTGGCGCATTTTCTTTTTCTCCCAGTGCCATGACTTTATCTAGATAAGGGTTATTTTGAAAGCCTGACTCGTCAACGTTAGCAATGTAAAGCACTGGTTTTACGGTGATCAGGCATAGCGGCTTAATTCGTTTTAATTGTTCCGCATCTAGCCCCATTGTGCGAACTGGAGCGCCTTCATTTAAATGTGCTTTTACTTGCTCGCATAGCGCAATTAGCGCTAATGCCTCTTTATCACCAGACTTTGCTTTTTTTGATTCACGTTGTAGTGTTTTTTCAACTGTTTCTAAATCTGCTAAAGCAAGCTCTGTATTAATGACTTCAATGTCTGATAGTGGATCAACTTTACCCGCTACATGCACCACATTTCCATCATCAAAACAACGGACAACATGCGCGATTGCGTCTGTTTCACGGATATTGGCTAAGAATTTATTGCCCAACCCTTCACCTTTTGACGCGCCTTCTACAATCCCTGCAATATCAACCATTTCTACTGTTGCTGGTAGTGTTCGCTCTGGCTTGACGATGTCGACAATGGGTTGAAGACGTGGATCAGGAACTTCTACAATACCAACATTAGGCTCTATCGTACAAAAAGGGTAGTTTTCTGCTGCAATACCCGCTTTGGTTATGGCATTAAATAAGGTTGATTTACCTACGTTGGGTAATCCTACAATTCCGCACTGCATATAATGTGTTGCCTTTGTTAGTTCGCGATAAGCGATTAATAATAAAGGCGCTATTCTAACCTTTTATTGCTTATGCAAAAAGAAACGTCACTAAATAAAACACAAACTATCCCCTGTTTGGTTAATTGAAAAATATGCTTTTCAGTATATTATGTGTTTAATCTTATCGACTTCTTTATATGAAAAGAACAACAAGAGCAGAAGGATGGCATGTGCGAAATTGGTACGAATTGCTACCATGGCTTGTGCTGGCCTTCTCTCTGCCAGTTGCTTACTTTGTATGGAATGCTGAGCGTACCGCGGAGTTTAGTGTTCATCAGAATAAATTCGAGTACCAACTAAATCAAGTTTCCAATCAGTTTTTTAATCAACTCAATCACTATGAACAATCATTGTATGCAATCAATGGTTTTTTTGACTCTTCTACATTTGTTAGTGAAGCAGAGTTTGATGCATTTGTATCTGAGATATTAGATTCAAAGTTTTCCAATGGCTTAAATAGGATTGGTTTTGCAAAATTTGTTAATCCACTAGAGCCAGATACATTAAATAGTGCTGAGAGCAAGTTTAGATGGAAAATAGCTCAGCTGGATAAGCAATCAAATCACGCGCCTGTACTATATCTAGTGGAGCAGGATACACAATATCAGCGTGAGTACATGTATGACTTGTTCGACAACAAGGTGGTTAAGAGTGGATTAGAATATTCTGCATTGCATAACCAGATTATTCTGTTAAATGATGTTAATTGGCCAGCATGGGCAGAACATTGTGAATGCTTGACGATGGTGATGCCTGTGTTCAAGCCTCTTCAAGATAGAGGTATTAAGCTGGGCAAAAGTCGGATTGAAGAGATAGATGGATGGGTATTCCTGCAGTTAGACTTAAAAACTATTTTTAAGAGTGTGTTAGAAAACAATAACACACAATCAATTCGATTTTCACTATACAAAGGTGCAGTTCAGAAAAAGGAATACTTACTTTACGAAAGTACATCTGATGTCAGAGAGAACCAAGAGGCCTCAGCAAAATTTACCGCTAAACAACAAGTGGAATTCCTTGATCAAAAGTGGACAATGCTTGCGAGCTCACTACCTCTATTTGAAAAAAAACTAGATTATAAACAGTCAACTATCATCGGCTTGTTTGGTTTGTTGCTTGCAATCGCTTTAACAACTGTTATGTTTTTAGCGATTGCCAGAATACGTACATTAGATTCATTGAGGCATGTTAATAAAAGACTGAAGTTTAGTGATGATCGCTGGCGCTTTGCATTAGAAGGTTCCGGTGACGGCATATGGGACTGGGATATAGAAACAAATTATGTTGTTTACTCAAAGTTTTGGAAGCAAATGCTTGGATATGAGGAAGATGAAATTGGTCCAACGTTAGAAGAATGGCAAAGCAGGATTCATCCAGAAGATTATACAAATGTCATTGAAAGATTAAATGCATCACTAAAAGGAGAAAGGCGAAATTATTCGTTGGAATGCCGCTTGCAATGTAAAGATGGTTCGTGGAAGTGGGTATTAGCTCGAGGCATGGTAGTTAATCGAAATGAGCATGGCGAGCCTTTGCGTATGGTAGGGACAAACACAGATATTTCTCAGTTAAAACAATCTGAAGAAATGGTTTGGCAACATGCAAATTTCGATGCATTGACTGGTTTGCCAAATAGACGGATGCTTAACGCAAGGCTTGAGCAAGAGCTCAAAAAGTCAAATCGGACACGAAAAAAGCTGGCGTTGATGTTTCTTGATTTAGATGATTTTAAAGGCGTGAACGATACCTTAGGTCATGACTATGGCGATGCACTGCTGAAGCTGGCTGCAGAACGACTCGTCAATCTTGTGTATAGCGAGGATGTTGTTGCAAGGCTAGGAGGTGACGAGTTTGTTATTTTGATTCCTGAATTAGAAAATGAAAAAGTAAATAACCTAGATCTAATTGCGCATAAAGTGCTTGCATCACTATCACAACCCTTTGTGTTGGGGGATCAAAAGATTTTTGTTTCTGCAAGTATTGGTATTACTATTTATCCAGATGACTCTCAGTCCCTTGAAGAGTTATTGAAATGTGTAGATCAAGCAATGTATGCATCCAAGAAGAGAGGTGGCAATTGTTTTACCTATTTCACACCTGCAATGCAAGATGAGGCTATACATCGTTTACACTTATCCAACGATTTAAGAGAGGCCTTAGGTAAAAATCAATTTTATATAGAGTATCAACCTATTGTAGAGTTAGGAACTCAGCAAATCTTCAAATGTGAAGCCTTGTTGCGATGGAGGCATCCACAGCGAGGGGTTGTAAGCCCAGCTGAATTTATACCCATTGCTGAAAACACTAGATTGATTAATGATATTGGAGGCTGGGTATTTAAAGAGGCAATCAAACAATGTATTGATTGGCGCAATACAATTCACTCAGATTTTCAAATTGCTGTTAATAAGTCGCCAGTTCAGTTTAACAATAACGATGCTGAAAATAGGGGATGGCTACAGATGATTGCTAATAACAAAGCCCTCAACAATTCAGTTGTGGTTGAAATTACTGAAGGTTTATTATTGGATGCTTCTGTTCAAGTGGAAGAGCGATTGAATGAGTATCGTGATAATGGTATTCAGGTTGCCCTAGATGACTTTGGTACAGGCTATTCTTCTTTGGCATATCTACGCAAGTTCGACATCGATTATCTTAAAATTGATCAGTCATTTGTAGCGAGTCTTGAAACTAGTAATGAAGATAGAGTGCTCTGTAAGGCTATTATCGCAATGGCACACAATTTAGATATTAAAGTGATCGCAGAGGGCATTGAGACAAAAGAACAATGCGATATCTTGACAGCAATTGGTTGTGATTTCGGTCAGGGGTATTATTTTTCGAAGTCACTATTGCCGGAAGAGTTTGAGGTGTTTGTTAAGCAATTTAAATAGACTAGTAGTTTTTTAAGATTTGTTTTGCGTGTGCAACTTAAGCATTGCTTGCTCAAAGTCACCATTCAGTAAAAAATCCAACACTTTGCTACTATTGTCGATACTTTCATCAATGGCTGTTTGCTCATCTTTTGTTGGTGGTTTAAGTACGTAGTTTACAACCTCATTTTTATTGCCTGGGTGGCCAATGCCTATACGTAAGCGCCAGTAGTTCGGAGAACCAAGCGCAGCATGAATGTCACGTAAACCATTATGACCGCCATGACCGCCACCGAATTTTAATTTGGCTTGTCCAGGGTTGAGGTCTAGCTCATCATGAATCACAAGAATTTCTTCAGGGCTAATTTTAAAGTAATTTGCTAAAGCAGCGACAGATTTGCCACTGGCATTCATAAAAGTATTTGGTTTTAATAACCATGTATTTTGGTTAAGTTTGCCTACTGAGCCATACATTTTGGCATCTAAATTAATGGGAGTGCCTGTTTGTTGCGCAATTAAGTCAATCCACCAGAAACCAGCATTATGTCTTGTAGCAACATATTTTTCACCAGGATTGCCTAGCCCTACCAATAATTTTAATTTTGCTGTCATGGTTATGATTTGCCCGTGTATAAATAAAAAACGCGCGTTCTATTGCTAGAACACGCGTTATTTTACAGCCTAAAGCTTATTCAGCATCACCTTCTGCTGCTTCATCAGCATTATCTTCAGCTACATCACCTTCGCTGGTATCTGCTGCATCAGCAGAGCCGCCGCGCGGTTTGTTGATAGAACTTACAGCTGGGTCGGCACCATGAGCTAATTGAACAAATTCAACACCTTCTGGCAATGTGATTTCAGACAAGTGGATAGACTCACCAACTTCAAGTGAACCTAGATCAACAGTAATAAACTCTGGTAAGTTTTTCGCTAAGCAGCTTACTTCAGCTTCATTCAGGATGTGAGCGACATTACCACCACCCAATTTAACGCCTGGAGCCGTTTCGCCATTGATAAAGTGGAACGGTACTTTTACGTGGATTTTTTCAGTCGCTGATACACGCTGAAAATCAATGTGCTGAATCGTATTACGAACAGGGTGTAGTTGATAATCTCGTAATAACACGTCTTCTTTTTTGCCATCAACTTCTAGACTTAAAATAGATGCGTGGAATGCTTCGTGACGAAACTCCATGAACAAGTCTTTATGGTCAAATTCAAGTGTGATTGCTGGATCATTACCACCATATACCACGCCTGGTACACGGCCTGCACGACGTAGGCGGCGGCTCGCACTCGTACCTTTAACGTCACGTTTGACGGCTTTAATATTAATACTCATTTTACTACTCCTAATTGGAACTACATAAAAATCTGTTATCCGCGACCAGATAACAGGGAACTAAATCAATCCATGAACAAAGAAGACACGGAGTCTTCTTTACTAATTCTACGTATTGTTTCGGCAAGCAATACTGCTGCACTCAATTGACGAATTTTTTTACAACTTCTTGATGCTTCACTCAGTGGTATCGTATTTGTAACCACTAATTCATCAAGTGAAGACTCGCTAATGCGTTGTGCTGCTACACCTGACAACACGGGGTGTGTTGCATAGGCTACCACTTTTGTAGCACCTTGCTCTTTTAGTGCAGATGCTGCTTCACATAAAGTGTTAGCTGTATCGACCATGTCATCCATGATGACGCAAGTCCGGCCTGAAACTTCACCAATAATATTCATTACTTTGGCTTCATTCGGTTTTGGTCGACGTTTGTCAATAATAGCCAAATCAGATCCTAGCTGTTTTGCAGCTGCACGCGCTCTAACGACACCACCTATATCAGGTGACACTACGACTAAATTTTCATAATGTTGCTTTTTAAGGTCATCCAATAGAATCGAAGTGGCATAAATGTTATCAACAGGAATATCAAAAAAACCCTGAATTTGATCAGAGTGTAAATCCATCGTTAATAGGCGGTTTACACCAACACTTGTCAGCATATTAGCCACCACTTTAGCCGTAATTGCAACACGCGCAGAGCGGGGGCGGCGATCTTGCCTAGAGTAACCTAAATAAGGTATGGCTGCAGTGATACGACCCGCTGATGAGCGTCGTAATGCATCAATCATTACCATGACTTCCATCAAGCTATCATTATTTGGATGACAGGTTGACTGCAAAACAAATACGTCACGACCGCGTACATTTTCAAGGATTTCCAGCATGATTTCACCATCTGAAAATCGGCCTACATCTGCACGTCCCAGCGGAATACCTAGATTACTAGCAACTTCTTGTGCTAATACTGGGTTGGCATTGCCTGTAAACACCATCATGTTGCTAGTCGTTGACACGTGTATCCTTAAAAAATTTAAAAGCGTGTAAATCTCATTAATCTACACGCTTTGGTCTTTTAAATTATGGCTGAGGAGGAAGGATTCGAACCTTCGCATGCTGGAATCAAAATCCAGTGCCTTAACCAGCTTGGCGACTCCCCAATAAACTTTATCCCGTTAAATCATACAAAGGATGCTTGTTTAAACTCTTGGCTATAAAACCGTTAATATCGTTAGGTTTTTGCGAGAGTATTACTTCTGCCATTTTGTATGAATCAACTGCTACAAAAACAGATGCTCCAGAACCGCTCATTCTTGCTTCACCATATTGGCTTAGCCACTGCAGACTATCGGCAACTGCTTTAAATTCTTCACATACAACTTTTTCAAGGTCATTTTTAAATAACTTAGTATTCTGACCATCGGAAAAGTCCGCTATTTTCAATGGTTTCGTATCTTTTGTCAATCTGGAATTCGCAAATATTTTTCCTGTTGATACATTTATTCGTGGCGTGAGTACCACATAGTATTGTGTTGGTAGCGATAGTGGGCTAAGTATATCGCCAATTCCTTCCGCCCATGCATTTTGGCCGAAAATAAAAAATGGGACATCAGCGCCAAGCTTTACACCAATCTTCATTAACTCTTCACGCGACAAGTTTAGCTCCCATAATTGATTGAGCGCTAGTAGTATCGTTGCAGCATCCGAGCTGCCTCCTCCTAAACCTCCACCCATAGGAATCTGTTTTTGAATGCTGATTTCAACACCGCGTGTAGTGCCTGTTGCCTGCTGAAGAGCTTGTGCTGCTCGCACAGTCAAGTCCTGTTGCTCAGGAACACCTTCTACATCGGTGAGTCTTTTTATCTTGCTGTTGGATGTAGGTTGTAGGGAAATGGTGTCATAAAAATCCAATAGTTGAAATGCACTTTGAAGTGTGTGATAGCCATTCGCCAGTTGTCCTGTGATGTGTAAAAACAGATTGATTTTCGCGGGCGCTTGAAAAGATGGCATAGTATTGGAATATATCAAGAATGAAGCTAAGAATATATGGTTTTAATGTTAATGCTTACTGTACTTTATCCCAATTGTCGACAATAAGCTTGATTGAAATAAGATCATTACTCAAGCTGACTTTTCGCGGAAGGGTATACCCTTCATGCGTTAAATAGTCGTTGTATTCAATATTCCAGCCATCCTGAAGTAAAGTTTTAGTTTTGCCATCATTATCCCATGTCATTGCATTGGCGATACTTTGATTGCTTGGTTTACCTAAAGCCCAGTAACTCAGTCCTGATAGCGGTAATCTGAAACCCAGTGTCTCTTGCGTAAGAGATTCGGTATCGTTAGCTGTTAACGTTTGCTTGTTATCTTTGAATGTTACTTGTTCAGGCGTTTTGATGATATTGGCTACTTTCCCACCTAAAGGTGAATATATATCTACATTATCAGTATGATTGGAATGCTCCCAAGCAAGTCTGGCTGAGGCATTTTTCTGATTTGTAATAACAGCAATACGGCCTTTCATGGAGAATTCTTGGATTTTTTCTATCGCAGCCATGTGTTTAGCATGTAAAACAGATGGTTTTTCTAAATTGTTAGTGCTCTTAGATTCATGTGAAGGAGATATTGTTTGACACCCTGACAATAAAAATAAAGCAGCTAAAAGAACAAGCCATTCAACTTGACTACGCTTGATTAAGTGAAACATGCTAATCAAAATTGTTGATTATTTTTATTACGGTTTAAATTTCTTGGCCGTACTAACCAAGAGGTTGTTGTTTGGAAAATCTTTTAAAGCGTTGTCCCATATTTTTTGCGCTTCCTCTTGCAAGCCTTGTTTCCACAACACTTCTCCAAGATGTGCAGAAATTTCTGGGTCTGCTTGAATCGAATGTGCTTTTCTTAAGTGCTTTACTGCCATATCATAGTTGCCAAGGCGATACTCGATCCAACCCAAGCTGTCTAAAATGTAATGATCATCTGGGGAAAGTTTGTGCGCTGTTTCAATCAGGGTTTTAGCTTCATTTAAGTTGATGTTGCGGTCAGCAAATGAATAACCCAAGGCATTGTAGGCAGCAGCATAATCAGGTTGCAATTGAATGACTTTGCGTAATTCAGCTTCCATTAAATCTAATTTACCAAGCCGTTCTGCAGCCATTGCATAATCATAGATCAGTTGCGGTGTGTTCGGAACAGAGTTCACTGTTTTTTCAATGAGGTCAAAAGCCTCTTGATGACGATCAGCCTGAGCAAGCATTGCTGCTTCGCCCTGTACGACTGCCAGTTTCTGTTCAATCGTCAAGTCCTCCAGGCTATCCAACATTTCAATAGCAGCATCTAAATTTTTGGTGCGTGCTATTACGTTTGCAGCAGAAAATCTAGCTTCAAGAAAATGACTATTATTCGCTGGCACTTGGTCGTACCAGTCTAGTGCTTTGGCGTCATTCTTTTTGCGCTCCGCAGTGCGGCCAAGGTATATGTAAAGTTGCTCTTTATCTTCAAAATCATTATCTATTGCTTGTTGGAGATACTTCTCTGCCATGTCTAACTCGTCTGCTTCAAGTGAGAGCAGACCAACTACTGCACTTGTTTCTGGATTGTCTTTAGCGCTCTCAGAAAGTTTAATAAATTCTGGTTTAGCTTCTTTGTGTCTTTTTAAGCTAACCAGCAGTTTTGCGTAATTCATCCTGACTTTATTTGCATCAGGATATTGTTTCAAGAAATCTTGATAAAACTTAACGGCGTCATCAGGGGATTCTGTGGTGATGATTTGCCCCAACATTTGTGCACTGGTTTCCCAACCTGGTTTCAGCATATTCGCTTTTTCCAGTGCTTGCTTGGATGATTCTTTTTCGCCAGCGAGCCAAGCTGCTCTGGCAACTGCAAACTGTGCCTCTGGTGAGTCAGGATAAGGTTGTGCTAGCTCTTTAACAACTTTTAGCACTGCTTGCTTGTCTTGCTGATTACTTAGCAAGTCGTTGATATACAGGAAGCCATCCGCACGCATTTTATCAATTGATAGTAATCTTTTAATGTGTGGCATTGCACCTTGAATGTCACCTGTGGCAATGAGCATTTGTCCTGACGCTTGTTGTGCTTCTAATGAGTCTGGATCGAGCTCTGCCCAGAGTATTGCGGCATCTAATGCCAAACCTTGTTGGCGCGCATAAGCAGCTGACCTAGCTGCGCGTTCAGCTAAACGTGGATCTCTGGTTTGTTTGGCTAAATCCAAAAACAGCTGGCTAGCTAATGATAAATCACCACGTTGCCCAGCTATTTCGCCAAGTAGATATTTGTACACAAACTCAGCATTTGCTTCTTTGATTTTAGGCTCAACGTCAGATTTGGCAACTGCAACGTTTACGCAAAAGGCGTAAATTAGTGCAAACGTAAATAATTTTTTAATATCGATCATCGAGTGATTATCCAACTTAGGATGTTCTAAAGTATAGTTTAGTCCGTGACAGTTTGAACAAGTTCATCCATAATTAAGGGTTGATGAAATAATTTGCCTATAATTAAGATTTCATTAATCGTACTATAACTTTTTGCTTGAAACTTATCCAGCGATTTAGTTTCGTAGCAAACTAGGATTTTAAAAAGCGTAACGAAAACATTTTAATATGAGTGATTTTACAGTTGAAGCAATTGAGCTTACACGCCTATATGGCGACAGAGCAGCCGTTAGTGATGTGAGTTTTAATTTAGCAAAAGGGCAGGTGTTGGGCTTTCTTGGTCCCAATGGTGCTGGTAAGTCAACCACGATGAAAATGCTAACTGGCAACTTGGCACCCAGCCTTGGCAGTGTGAAAATATGTGGTATAGATATGATAGAAAATCCTAAAGAAGCCAAAGCTTTGATTGGATATCTACCTGAAATGCGACCATTATATAAGGAGTTTACGGTCGATGAATACCTTACCATTGCAGCTCGCCTTCATAATGTAAACAGTAAACATATAAAGCAAGCAGTTGAAGTTGCTAAAGAACGTTGTGGCTTAGGCCATATGAGTAAACGATTAATTGAAAATTTATCTAATGGTTACCAGCAACGCGTTGGTATCGCTCAGGCCATTATTCACAGTCCTATGGTGGTGATCTTAGATGAGCCTACAGTTGGGTTGGACCCAATTCAAATTCGCGATATTCGGACTTTAATTAAAGAAATTGGACAAGAACACAGTGTTATCGTGTCTACCCATATCCTACCTGAGGTCGAGATGGTTTGTGATCATGTGCAAATTATTGACCAAGGAAAGCTGGTTTTTAATGGTGATATTGAAGTACTAAAGAGTCAGCGCATGGGCAACAAGCTGTTAATCGGATTTAATCAATTGCCAGACATTAATGACTTGGCAAAGATTAAAGGTGTATCTAATGTGGAAATCACTGAAAATAACATGGTGCGTGTAAGTATTGAAGAAGGCACAATGCCACAAGAGTTGATTGTAAAAGCTTCTGTAAAACATGGTTGGGGTTTATATCAAATAGCACCAGATCAAACGAGTTTGGAAGATGTGTTTGTTCAGCTGACATACCATGATCAGACGACGACACAAGGAGAGCAAGCCGCATAGCTGGCTGGTTGGGATAATAAGATGATATTAAGTATTGCAAGAAAAGAACTGAAGAGTATGTTTGCATCGCCAATGGGTTGGGTCATTTTGGCATTACTAATGTTTTCCTTTGGCACATATTATTTAAATGGTGTGAATAACTATTTTGAGGTGATGTCTGGCTCAATTCGCCCTGCAGAGCGGGTGGGAGTAACACAGTTTGTCGGGCAAAATGTTTATGGACTCGCTTCATTTATCATGTTATTTGCTGTGCCGCTGCTATCCATGCGGCTGATATCTGAGGAGCGTCGTAATCAGACTTTACCTTTCTTGTTCAGTGCTCCTCTTTCAATTATTGAGATTGTGATAGGTAAGTTTTTAGGTCTGCTCATTTTTTTGAGTATTTTGATTGTTTATATCGGCGTAATGCTTTCAACGCTAAATATTTGGTCTGATATTGACTTTGGTTATATTCTTTCCAATTCGTTTGGGCTGTTTATGTTGGTGGCTAGTTTTTCTGCTTTAGGGCTTTATTTCTCAAGCTTAACGTCACAACCAGTCGTCGCTGCAATATTAAGTTTTGTGGCATTATTCGTTTTGATGATTTTGGATCGGTTCTTTGCTGGCGACCCAAGCAGTACCATGGCACAGCTTTCATTTATGAAACATTTTCAATCATTTGCTGGTGGTTTGATTGATAGTGCAGACATAGTCTACTTTCTTTTATTTATTTTGACTTTCTTAATTTTAACGATTCGTCGTTTAGACGCAGACCGTTTAAGAGGCTAATCAGGTTACAGTATGAAAATGAATCGCAGTTTAAAGCTCCAGATGCTGGTGCAAAGTTGGTTTTTTGTCATTTTATTTGTGGCACTTGTTGTTGTATTAGGTTATTTGGGTCACCAGTATCGCTATGCCAAAGATGTGACGCAAGCGAACAGGAATATTTTGACGCAAGGCAGTATCGATGTACTCAATCAAATGAAAGATCCAGTCAATATCACTGTGTTTGCTACCAAAGATGATCCCAGTAGAGGTGATACTTTCCGCAAAGGTATGCTAGATTTTGTCGCGCGCTATCAACGGCAAAAAAAAGATATCAATATCAAATTTATTAATCCAACAGAAGAGCCGAAATTAGCCCAAGAAGCTAATATTAAGCAAGACGGTGAAGTGGTCGTTGAATATAACAAAAGAACAGAGCACATATTTCCACCAATCGTAGAGCAAGATATGACGAATTTATTAGTGCGCTTATCACGTACTAATGAAAAGCCGATTATGTTCTTGGATGGGCATGGCGAACGTCACATGCAAGGTATTAAGAACCATGACTTAGGTGAGTTTGGTAAACAACTAGAAGAAAAAGGCTTTAAATTTGCAAACCCTGATTTAACAATTGCGCAAGCAGTCCCTACAAGCGGCGCTATGCTAGTGATTGCAAGTCCTCAAGTGGACGTGAGCGAGGTGGAAGCCAAAAAAATTCTGGAATATATTCAAGCTGGTGGCAATCTACTTTGGTTGTTAGATGATAATAATTATCATGGATTGGACAACGTTGCCGAGTATCTAGGTATCACTGTTTCCTCAGGTATTGCTGTTGATATGTCTGCTGCGCAATATGGCGCAGATGCAAAAGTTGCGTTTGCAAGTGCTTACGGAGATCACCCTATCACTAGAAGTTTCCAATTGCGTACTTTGTTTCCAGAAGCCAGAGAAGTGGATGCTAAAGCTTCATTTGACCTCGGTTGGAAAGTCGGGCGTCTGGTAGATGTCGCGCCTAATGGCTGGTTGGAGTCAGAAAAAATTGCACCTGGTGTTAAAAACCAGAAAGTGACTTTTGATGAAGGTGTTGATAAACGAGGCCCGATTAATATTGGTGTGGCGCTTGAGCGTGTATATGGCAAAAAAGGCCAACGCGTAGTCGTGATGGGCAATGCAAATTTCTTATCTAATACGTTTGTTACCAATGGTGGTAATCTTGATTTTGGTATTAATGTCGTTAACTGGTTGGCAGGTGATGATCAACTAATCACTATTCAGCCTATGCCACTCAAAGATGCAAATGTTACGATACCAAATACTGATATGGGCAGGGCTGTAGCCTGGACTGTCTTTCACGGCTTTCAATACTTTATCCCGCTTGGTTTCTTGATGGCAGGATTATTATTATGGTGGAGACGCAGAAAAGCGTAATCCTAATTATTTTGCTGCGGAATTGTTGATAATGAAAAAAAGATGGCTTCTCAATTTAATTATGCTAGTTCTCGTAGCTGGTTTGGTCTCTTTTTTGTATTTAAAACCAAAAAATGAGGTTGAAGAAAAGATCACATATGAGGTTTCTCAGCTTAAATTGGCTGATATTAACGCAGTGAAAATTGACTTTCCAGCTAAGGCGCCGGTAGTTTTTGAGAAAAATAACGGTTATTGGTATATGAATAAACCATATAAGCAGAGAGCTGATCAGCGATCTGTGCAGCGCATATTGTCAATCATAGCAGCCAAGTCAGAATACAAGTTACCAGCAACTGATTTAGGTAAATTCGGATTAGAAAACCCTCTGGTTAGACTTAGTATGAAGACTGTAAATGGGGAAGAGCTTTTTTCTTTTGGAACCTATAATTCGGTGACCGAGGAGCAATACATTGCTTATAAAGACCAAGTGTATTTGCTAAGCGCAGTCTACTCTGAAGCTGCAAGTACGCAACCAATTGAGATGGTAGACAAAAACAGTCTGGCACCTACTGAAGTTAAACAGATATCTGGCTTTGATTTTTCACACTTGGAACAATGGGAGTCATCTGCGCTAAAGCTTAATTTAGTGAACGGAAAATGGGAAGCCAATATTGAGGCTGCAAAACCAGTTCAGAATGATTTGAATGAATGGTTGGAGTTTAGCTGGAAGCAGAATCCCGCTAAATCAGTAGAGCTTTATACACCAGATAGAACGATGACCTACCCTTCATTTAAAGTAATGTTAGAGGATGGTGACAGCGTTCATTTTGACAAGCTGATGGAATCACCTGATTTGGTATTGGCAAGACCTGATGAAGGTTTAATTTATCGATACCCAAATGACGTAGGGTTTACGATGCTTAACCCACCATTAAACATCAAGTAATCAATTTCGATGCCTGAGTTGCCTGAGGTTGAAATCACCAAACAAGGCTTATTGCCACTTATCAATCAAACTGTTAGCTCAGTCGCTATTCGCAATGCAGCAATGCGATGGCCCATTCCAATGCACCTACCTGAAACCTTAGCTAACCGAAGGCTACTGACCTTAGACAGGCGCGCAAAATATATACAATTAGGCTTCGAAAATGGAACATTACTGTTACATTTAGGCATGTCAGGAAGTATTAGCTTGCTTGATAGAAACTATCCGCCAGAAAAGCATGATCATTTTGATATTGTTTTTCAGAATAACCAAGTGATGCGACTTAATGACCCCAGACGCTTTGGTGCCGTGTTGTGGGCAGGGAAAAATCCAGGTTCGCACGCTTTATTGGCAAGCTTAGGACCTGAGCCACTTCAAGATGCTTTTGATGGACGCTATTTACTCAGCCAACTAAAGTCGCGAAAGGCTGCTATTAAAATAGCTATTATGGATGCACATCTTGTTGTTGGGGTCGGTAATATTTATGCAAATGAGGCACTTTTCAGGTCGGGCATTCATCCGCAATACATCGCTAACCAATTAAGCTTAGCAAAATGTAATAAATTAGTAAGTGAAATAAAGGCGACTTTAGCTGACGCCTTGGAGGCCGGGGGCAGCAGTGTGCGTGATTTTTCCTCGGTGAATGGCAAGTCTGGATACTTCCAGCAGTCTTATTATGTTTACGGACGTACAAATCAACCTTGTAAAAAATGTAAAACACTAATTAAATGTATTCGACTTGGTCAGCGCTCTACTTTTTATTGCAAAAAATGCCAACCATATAAATAATAATACCGCCTGCTAAGTCACATTTAATGTAGTAGTGAATCTCTTATTTTTGCACTCTTGTCAGATTTGAATTTTCTGGTCTTTTTAATGTGATCAGTTGTCTGCAATGGCTCGTAAGTGAAGACCAAATTTCGACCATTGTTTTTGGCGTTATACATGGCTTGGTCAGCATTGTTTAGGATTTCATCTATTGTTTCACCAACATCTGATACACCAAAACTGGCAGTTATCGGGATGCTTTTTTTTCTAGGTATAATGACAGGTGTTGCTGCAATCAAAAGCTTTATCTTTTCTGCAACTATAAAAGCCTCTTCTAAATTAGTGTTGGGCAAGAGAATAGCAAACTCCTCGCCACCAAATCTGCAACTAATATCTGACTTTCTGAGCTCATGCTTCAGCAAATTAGCTACATGCTGTAAAGCAATATCGCCGCCTGCATGTCCAAACTCATCGTTAATTTTCTTAAAATAATCAATGTCAAACATGACTATGCTGACTGGCAACTCTTTCTTATGACACCTATTAAGTAAAGCAGGCGCTTTATCAAAAAAAGCACGACGATTATTCAGCCCTGTTAATACATCGGTACGTGCAAGTATCTCTGCGTCTTTAATCGACTTTTCTAGGTCATACGCAAGCTCGAGATTACCATTGAGCGTTTTTTGGAAGATATGACTAGTTGAAATACATGACATAAACATGAAACAAGCAGCCATGCCGACCCATAGGGTTTCAGGTTTGCCATGAGTGAGTAATACCGTCATGATAGGGATTAATGCCATGCATATTGTGCCCAGTTGTATGTAACGGATATGCCCGTACCAAGAAATAGCTGCCGCAGCTAATCCTATCGAAAAGACACTAACAATAAAAATTGAAGCTAGATTGTCTTTAGGAGTAACAATAAGTACACCTATACTCCAGATTAAAAATACTGCAAATAAGGAGATAGTAAATGGTCTTTCCCACTTTAAAATTTCTTTACCTGTTGGCTGTTTTCTTTTGAAGCTCAATATAAGTGAGACGCGGATAATGGCCAAAAATATTGTAATACTTAGCCATATTAAAAGTGATTGATGGTTTGCACTGTTCCAAAGAGCTGCCACTAAAAAGAGTGCTGCAAAACCGCTGAGTACCGCAGGTACCAAGCTATTTAAATAGAGTAGTCTGATTTTTTCTGTCAGGATGTGTTGTTTTTTATCGACCACCGCATTGTCCACATTTGTTATTTAGCAGCGTAATGTATCATAGAGATATGATTATAGACAACCGTATACCATTCTATGGGTGAACATAAGCTAAGTAGATATGGGACTGGCGTTATTTAAGCAACATTATCAACACAAAAGCAATCTGCAATATGGCTACACTGAGCAGCGTAAAAGTAAGTGTTTTATACCAGCGAACTTGTTGCTGCTGAACCTGGATAAGTTTATTCATATCAGACCTGAATGGAGAACTGCTCTCTTCACTTGTTTGTTGACTTAGGTAGCGGTGTATTAAACGTGGCATCTCCGGCGCAGTTTTGAGTATGAAAGGTAGTTCTTTTTTTATAGATTTTGCTATTTTTCGCCAGCCTAGCTGTTCGCTCATCCATCGTTTCAGGAATGGTCGCGCAGTTTGCCAAAGGTCAATATTAGGGTCTAAATCGCGCCCTAAGCCTTCTATATTAAGCAATGTCTTTTGCAACATGACGAGCTGTGGCTGAATGACAACGCCAAATCGTCTAGACATCTGAAACAAGCTTAGCAGTGTTCGCCCAAATGATATGTCTTTAAGTGGTTTGTTAAAGATAGGTTCGCAGATAGCACGAATAGCAATTTCTAATTCTTCTCGATTGGTGCCTTTAGGTACCCAACCTGAATCAATATGGGCCTGCGCTACATCTCGATAGTCTCGATTGAAAAAGGCTAAAAAATTACGGGCAAGATAATATTTGTCTGCATCATTCAGGTTACCCATAATGCCGAAATCTAGAGCAATATAGCGCCC
Organism: Methylophilaceae bacterium; assembly: GCA_050301935.1. GTDB lineage: Bacteria > Pseudomonadota > Gammaproteobacteria > Burkholderiales > Methylophilaceae. The sequence goes on from JBNLAC010000011.1 coordinate 25,436, forward strand.
ATCCTCTGCGACCTGTATATTTCCAGGATGCATATCTGCGTGAAAGAATCCATCGCGAAATACTTGTGTAAAAAATAGCTCAACACCATCATGTGCTAGCTGTGATAGGTCAATGCCTTTTGCAGTTAAGGTTGCTGTGTCTCTAATCGGTGTGCCGTGCATGCGTTGCATGGTCATTACTGATTGACGACAATAATCCCAGTAGATGGCAGGAATTAGTAGACGTTTGTCACCAAAGTTTCTGGCAAGCTGACTGCAATTTGCTGCTTCGAGCGTCAAATCAAGTTCATGTTTGGTGTGGCGTGCAAACTCTTCGACTATTTCGGTAGGCTTCAAGCGCTTACCTTCATTGGAAATATTTTTAACTAGCCAAGCAAGTGATCTTAATAATGATAAATCTTGTTCGATGACTTTTTCAATATTTGGCCTTAGCACTTTGACAGCGACATCTTCGCCGCTATTTAGACGTGCAAAATGTACTTGCGCTACTGAAGCGCTAGCAATGCATTCTTTATCAAACTGCGCATAAATACTTTCTAGAGGCTGTCCAAATGCTGCCGTAATCGTTTTTTCAATTTCTATATAGTCAATTGGAGGCACTTGATCTTGTAATTTTGCCAGTTCATTTGCAACGTCTTCAGGCAACAAGTCTCTGCGCGTCGATAATACTTGGCCAAATTTGACAAAAAGTGGTCCCAGTTTTTCTAGAGCCAACCTAAGTCGGACTCCTCTTGGTTCTTTTTTAACGCGCCAAAAGAGACAAGCTTTTATTAGCAGTTGTAAAGGATGTAGGCCGGAGTCGTGTGTAATAAAATCATCTAGACGAAACCACAAGGCAACCCAAAAAATATAAATCAAACGTAGATAATGCATTGTTAGTTGGTACTACTTTCTTCTATGCGATTTTTAAGCTTATTTAATCGTTTTTCTAATCTATTCATGTCACTACTTAACCTGTCAACATCTGTATTGAATTGATTAACTTGCCATTGCTTGGCTAAAATAGGCTTTTCTTCTTGCCAAAACTCTATCAGCATTTCAGTTATGCTAGTGGTTTGTTTCTTTACCGCTTGCGCTGATTCTTTGGCCATAGTAACAACTTTGTTGGAAGTGATATCACCAACTACTTTACTGAGGTCATCCTCGACATCCCAGCGGATGTACTGTAAAACTTTGGTTACTTTCGTCGCTAGATGACTGTCGCCATCTATTCTAATCTCCATCTTTGCAGATTCATCTTTTGCCATCAGTCTGATCGCTAAGCTTGGTGGAATATGAATGATTGCATCTGCTGTTGCATGGTCAGGCGAAATACCCAAACTACCATCTTCTAAGATGATAAGTTTAGTTTTGATGGGCACAATATTAAACTGCAGCACTTTACCTGCAAATGGCAAGAGGTATTTGCGTGACCAATTGTTTTGGTTAGTAAGGTGTTGTAAAAATTGAGAGGCGATTGGTTTAAACATGTCTATATGACTTTATAGCTTATAGCCTTTATGTAAAGCGACAATGCCTGCGCTAAGGTTGTAGTAGTCAACTTTACTAAGACCTGCATCCGACATCATTTGCTTTAAGGTGTCTTGATCTGGATGCATCCGGATAGACTCAGCTAAATAGTTGTAGCTATCTGCATCATTGGCAATAATCTTGCCCATAAATGGTAAAAGTTTAAAAGAATAAGCATCATAAATTTTAGTCAATGGTTCCCATACTTTGGAAAACTCTAACACTAATAATCTACCACCTACTTTAAGTACTCGCTGCATTTCTTGAAGTGCGACATCTTTGTGAGTCATATTTCTTAGCCCAAAAGCGACAATAACACAGTCAAACGTATTGTCAGCAAACGGCAAGTATTCAGCATTACACTGTGCTACTGGCACATTAAGGCCTGCATCAATCATATTATCTCGACCGACAGATAGCATGGAAGCATTAATGTCTGTTAGAACGACTTGACCTTGAGGACCTACTCTTTTGCTAAATAACTTAGATAGATCACCACTACCTCCAGCGATGTCTAATACACGGTCTCCGGATTTAACACCGCTTATATTGACGGTAAATCGCTTCCATAGTCTATGCATCCCAGCAGACATTACATCATTCATAATGTCGTATTTTTTTGCTACTGAGTGAAATACCTCACCAACTTTTTTCTGTTTTTCGTTCTCATTAACAGATTGAAAGCCAAAATGTGTTTCTTTATCGCTCATTCTTTTCCTTCTAAGATGGTTGCTTTCTCTTATGTCCGGCAGCATCTAGTTTACCTATGTATTCTAACCATAGCGCTTCATAATGCTCTGCTAGGTAGTACAAATAATCCCAAGAATAAAGGCCTGTATCATGGCCATCAGAGAATAATAATTTGATAGCATAGTTCCCAACCGGTTCAATACCAGTAATATTCACATCCTCTTTGCCTACTTGTAATATTTCTTGGCCGTGCCCATGGCCTTTTACTTCTGCCGAAGGTGAATAAACCCTTAAAAACTCGCAAGAAAGCATACACTCTGTATCATTATCAAATTTTATTTCAAGCAGCTTAGATGCTTGATGCAGCTTGATGTCAATCGGTCTTGGGGTATGTGTGCTGAGGCCGCTCATATATTGATTAAAAAAGTTTCACCAAAGCTGAAATGATAGCAGAACATTGCTTAGCAAGTTGCCACAGATAGCTTTTTTCGTAAATTAATAAGGATGCTGACCGTTTGTCGTACAAAAGTCACCTTTTATCAGAATCTGCATTATTTTTATGGTAAATGTATCTGATTTAGTTGAATTTTCTGTTCTTCATGATAGAGTAATGTCAGTAAAAAAGAGCCTATTTTAAGGAAACAATAATGGCAGATACTGATTTAGCAATTCAACTTGCTGGATATGCAGAGTGGAGGAAAGCACTTGTTGATAGTATATGTGACTATCGAAGTTGGTTGAACGAGCAAGAGCTTAATGACGCGCAAATAGATCAGCGAATTTCGAATTTATTGGAGCGCTTGCGCGAAGATAAATTGAACGTGGCTTTCGTGGCCGAGTTCTCGCGTGGTAAATCAGAGCTAATTAATGCCATTTTCTTTGCAGGGTATGGTCAACGACTACTTCCGTCAAGCGCAGGTCGCACGACGATGTGTCCTACTGAGCTGTTATATGACCCATCCAAACCGAGCTCATTGCAGTTGCTGCCTATTGATACACGAGCATTAGACGCCACTACAACAGAATATAAGCGTTACCCTGAAGAGTGGACTGTTGTTGAGTTTGATGTTGAATCAAATGAAAGTATGGCAAAAGCATTTGAACAAGTGAGTCAAACCAAACGTGTCACAGTGGAAGAAGCTGAAAAATTTGGACTGTTTGATCCAAACAGCAGTGATGATGCAATGAGTGTAAATAAAGATGGATCAATTGATATTCCGTGTTGGCGCTACGCGGTAATTAATTTCCCGCACCCTTTGCTTGAGCAGGGCCTAGTGATACTTGATACTCCTGGTTTAAATGCGATTGGTACAGAGCCTGAGCTTACATTAAATATGTTACCTAACGCACATGCTGTCTTGTTTATTTTGGCTGCAGATACGGGTGTTACCAAGTCAGAAATTGACGTTTGGCGTCAATATATCAGTGGTACGCGCTGGAAGCAAAAAGGCCGTATGGCGGTATTAAACAAGATTGATGGTTTATGGGATGAGCTCAAAACTGAGGTTGAAGTAGAAAAAGAAATTGCCAAGCAAGTTAGAACCACTGCAGAGTTGTTAAGTTTGGATGAAGGACATATTTTCCCAACATCTGCGCAAAAAGGTTTGCTCGGTAAAATTAACAATAACCAAGCATTAGTTGAGCAAAGTCGATTGCTTGATCTTGAGAAGGCGCTATCAGAAGAGCTTATTCCTTCAAAAAAAGAGATTGTACATGACAATACCAAGAATGAAATCGAAGATTTAATTGGTAACTCCAATATGATTCTTGAGTCTCGTGTGTCTGGGGTAATTGACCAACTTGAAGAGCTTCGCGGACTTCGAGGTAAAAACGAAGATGTTGTAGAGCACATGATGAACAAAGTTAAACAAGACAAAGAAAACTTTGAAAAAGGCTTACAACGTTTCCAAGCTCTACGCAGTGTGTTTTCACAGCAAACTAATAAATTATTCACATTGCTTGGCATGGAAGCATTGAAGTTAAAAGTGCACAACACGCGTGAGACAATGGTGAATGCTAAGTTCACAAAAACCATGCGTGATGCCATGGATGGGTTTTTTGAAGAGCTCAAAGGACGTCTAGTTTCCTCTGATGAGCAAATTGATGAAATCAAGAAAATGATGGATGTCATGTATGACAAGTTCTCTAAAGAACACGGTTTACGTAAGACGGAGCCGCCAGCATTCTCAACATTACGTTATCAAAAAGAGTTGGCTAAGTTAGAGCGTGCTTACAAAGAGCAGTTTAATACAGCGTTTAATATGATAGCCAATGAAAAAATGACGCTTACCACAAAGTTCTTTGAAACACTGGCAAGTCGTGTAGTGCATGTGTATGAAGTGGCTAACCGCGATGTCGAAAATTGGCTCAAAGCCGTTATATCACCAATGGAGTCACAAGTTAGGGAGCATCAGTTACAATTGCGTCGTCGCTTAGAGAGTATTAAGCGCATTTATAAAGCAACTGATACCTTGGAAGACCGTATTCTTGAGCTTGAAAATATAGAGAAAAGTATTCGCGCGCAGATGGATGATTTACAGATATTAAAACAACATATGAGCAATGCCTTAGAATTTGAGGGATCTGATACTGCAGAAGCGGCATAGTTGTCTAAGTTATAAAATAAAAATAGCCGCATTTAGCGGCTATTTTTATTTTGGTGAAAAGCAAAATTATTAGTTAGCAGTTAACATTAGCTTCTTAACATTTTGCATCGCTTTTTGTTCAATCTGACGAATACGCTCAGCTGAAACGCCAAATTCACTTGCTAGGTCATGCAATGTGCTGTTATTTTTTTCATTTAGCCAACGTGCTTCTATGATGCGTCTGCTTCTATCATCTAAACTATTCAATGCACTCATGAGTGCGGTCGATTGAAGCCGCTCATCTTGCTCCGCCTCTAAGTATGCAGAAGGTTCTGGTGTTTCTGCTTCCAAATGCGCTAATGGATTATATGACTCTTCTCCATCAGCATCATGTTGGATGTCTATGGACATTTCTTGGCCATTTAGACGGTATTCCATTTCAGAGACATCTTCTGGTTTAACATTCAGCTCATTTGCAATATCTTTTATTTCATCTGGGCTGAGTGAGTTTGCATCTTTCTTCATGCTACGTAAATTGAAGAAAAGTTTACGTTGCGCTTTTGTTGTTGCTGTTTTGACAAGACGCCAGTTACGTATGACATACTCGTGTATTTCTGCTTTGATCCAATGAATGGCAAATGAAACTAAGCGCACACCACGTTCTGGATCAAAGCGTTTTACAGCTTTCATCAGACCAATGTTGCCTTCTTGGATTAAATCTAATTGAGGTAAACCATAACCAATGTAGCCGCGTGCGATTTTTACAACCAAACGTAGATGCGAAACGATCAATTTTTGCGCTGCTTCCAAATCATTATGATTTTTCAGGCGCATCGCATAGTCATACTCTTCCTCTGCGCTAAGCACAGGGAATGCTTTGATAGTACGCATGTAATGGTCATAGCTATCAATTGACGAAATCGATGGTAATGTTAAAGCGGTTATAATCCTTCTCCTTTTAAAATTACAATGCTATTTTAGCACTCTTGTTGTGAGAGTGCTAGTTCTGAAAAAAGTTGCAATTAATGTTTAATTAATCGATTTAAAAAGAGATTTTGAGACAGCAAGATATGCCGATAGCAAACCGATTACCATTGCGGTTAAACAGGTTGCCAGACAGACATCCGCATTAGGGAGGTGTAAGCTAAAGTTGCTTTGATATTCATTAGCAAGTGCGTTAATTGATTTGTTAAATAGCAATATAACAGCAGCGGTAATCAATAATGCTAAAATTCCGCCTAGTAACCCGTATGCAGCACCAGCATACAAAAATGGCCTGCGGATAAAGCTTTTCGTCGCGCCTATTAGTTGGCTTACTTCAATTTCTTCCTGCTGCGTTAATATCTGCATCCGTATGGTATTCCCAATAACCGCAAATACAGCGAAGCCAAGCAAAATGACGAGTACAAACATAGCTTTTTTACCTAATGTAAGTAAGTAATTTAATCGTTTAATCCATGCATTATCAATTTGCACTTCGGCAACACCATCAATATTACGCAGCTGATCTGAAAGCGCGGAAATTGATTCAGAATCAAGTGTAGCTAGCTGGATGAAAAAAGCATCTGGCAACGGGTTCTGATCTAGGCCGGCTAAAATGTTTTCATTGCCAGTTGCTTGCGTCAGCTGCTCTAGAGCTTCTTCTTTGGGAACAAAAGTAAAGTTTTCAATTGTAGAATGGCTGGCCAGAATGTTATGAATGCTGTCACGAACAGTATTATCAATATTTTGTTCGAGGAAAATATTAATATTTGATTCGCTTTTGAGCGTGTTTGTTATGCCGCTGAAACTATCCAGTAACAGATAGACAATCACGGGTAATGCCAAACTAACCGCTATAGCTAGAGAAATAAATAAAGTGCTAAGCACATTATTCTGAAAACGGGATAGCACTAATTTTAGCGCTTGAGACTGTTGTATGAACCATGCACTCATGCTGACACCTCTGGCTGGGTTAACCTACCATGATCTAAATGTAGTATTTTGTGTTGTCCTCGCGCTGTTCCTAGGGCATCATGTGTTGCGATGATGACAGTTGCCCCTACCTGCTGGAACGCATTAAATAGTGCCAAAATGTCATCTGCATAATTTTTATCAAGGTTTCCGGTTGGTTCGTCGGCTATGAGTATTGCTGGTCTTGAGACGACAGCCCGTGCGATTGCTAAGCGTTGTTGTTCGCCACCTGATAGTGTAATTGGCATTGCTTTTTCTTTGTTCAGCAGTCCAACTTTATCTAATGCAGCACGAATACGTTTCCCGGCATCTTCTCCCGTAATTCCATTAATTGATAATGGTAACGCCACATTTTGGTAGCAGTTACGATCGTATAGTAATTTATGGTCCTGAAAGACAAGTCCAAATTTTCGCCTTATATATGGCAGCGCAGAGGCGCGTAATTGACTCACATTTTGGTTATTAATCAGTACGGTACCGCTAGTCGGTCGTTCAATGGCGGCGATCATTTTTAATAGTGTGCTTTTACCTGCACCAGAGTGGCCTGTAACATACACCATCTCTCCTTGTTCAATCGTAAAGCTCGCATTACTGAGGGCTTCTTGGCTACTTGGATAGCGTTTTGTTACATTGTCTAAAACAATCATAGAGTATTGGTACTTCTGATATCTATTGCTGAAGCGATAGTTTAACTGTCAAAAAGAGCATTGACAAAGTCATTAGCATTGAATGGGCGCAGATCATCAATGGCTTCGCCAACTCCAACAAAGCGAATTGGAATAGGGCGCTCTTCAGCAATGGCGGCAATAACACCGCCTTTAGCGCTGCCGTCCAATTTGCTAAGGATTAAGCCAGTGACGGATAATGCATCATCGAAAGCCTTTACTTGGCTAACTGCATTTTGGCCAGTGTTAGCATCTAGCACTAACATCACCTCGTGAGGCGCACCCGCTAGCGCTTTATTAATGACGCGTTTGACTTTTGTGATTTCATCCATTAAGTGCATCTGCGTAGGTAATCGACCAGCTGTATCAGCAATAACAATGTCGATTTTTTTGGCGATGGCTGAGTTAACTGCATCAAATATAACCGCAGCGGCATCAGCACCCTCTGAGGCCACAACATGCACGTTATTACGTTCCCCCCAAACTTGCAATTGCTCTCTTGCTGCTGCTCTGAATGTATCACCAGCTGCAATCAAAACTGAGCTGCCTTGCGCTTGAAAAAGTTTAGCCAGTTTGCCAATAGAAGTCGTTTTGCCTGCTCCGTTGACACCCGCTAACATGATGACAAAAGGCTGGTGTTTGTTGGTCTCTAAGGGTGCCTCTAAAGGAGTTAGTATTGATAAGAGTTCAGACTTTAAAGCTTCCTTGAGTGCTGATGTATCTTCCAAACCTTCTTTTCTTACTCTTACTTTCAATGCATCTAGTAACTTCTGGGTTGCAGCTATACCTATGTCTGAAGTGAGCAAAATAGACTCTAACTCTTCATAGGTGTCTTCATCAATTTTGCCGCCACTAAACAGCCCACTTAATTGGCCACCTAAGTGTTGACGCGTTTTACTGAGACCTCTTTTTAGGCGCTCTGTTAGACTCAATTTATCACCTTCAACTGTGGGAGAACTAGTTGAAGGTTTGTTTTCCTGAACCTCTGTTAGTTGGTTTTCTTGTTTTTTCTGAACTGTTTCAGGTGTTTTGTTTTTTTTGAAAAAATCAAACATAGATGCTATTTTCTGACATTCCGCTAGTGTAAAGGCAAATTCTTAAGCTTAATAATCTTGCGTGTACATAGAATTATAGGTGATTTGAATTCAAATTAGTGTAAATTAGATGCACAGTAAGTGTCTAGACGCACATCATTTAGTGAACTTGCGATTAAAGTTGCTGGTCTGACAGCTGTGTTTAAATACTAGTTTGACATTCAAAACGTGTTAATGCCATCAGAGAAGTTTGGAGAAAAATAAATTGTTAATTAGAACCTTATGTTTATTGTTATTGGTAATGGCGAGCAGCACCCATGCTGAAGTGCCAGTGCAAGAGTTTAAATTGGATAATGGTCTTAAGTTAATCGTCAAAGAAGACCACCGTTCACCAGTTGTTGTTTCGCAGGTATGGTATCGGGCTGGTAGCGTAGACGAAGTCAATGGCAAAACTGGTGTTGCGCATGTGTTGGAGCATATGATGTTTAAGGGTACAAAAACCATAGAGCCAGGTCAATTTTCTCGACTAATCGCAGAAGTGGGGGGGAAAGAAAATGCCTTTACTGGAGCAGATTTCACCTGTTATTTTCAGCAACTAGAAAAGTCACATTTACCTCTATCGTTCAAGTTGGAAGCCGATCGGATGGCTAATTTGGTGATTACGGATGAGGAGTTTGCTAAGGAAATTAAGGTTGTCATGGAAGAGCGTCGTTGGCGCACAGATGACAAACCACAGTCACGCGTAAATGAACAATTTCAATCAATGGCTTTTCGTGCACATCCATATGGACGCTCGGTTATTGGTTTTATGAATGATTTAGAAAACATGACAGCAGATGATGCGCGAGAATGGTATCAAAATTGGTATGCACCAAATAATGCAATAGTAGTCGTAGTTGGTGATGTGCAGGCCAAGGAAGTGCTGGCTTTAGCAAAAAAATACTTTGGTCCACTAAAAGCGCGCACATTACCAGAGCGTAAACCGCAGGTTGAACCAGAACAAATGGGAGTGCGTCGTGCAGTCGTTAAAGCGCCAGGTAAACTTCCATTTATTATTATGGGTTTTCATACACCTACCTTAGCTAGTGACTCAGAGGATGTTAAAAATAATTGGGAACCTTATGCCCTAGATGTATTGGCTGGTGTCTTAAGTGGAAATAAATCTGCCAGATTAAATCAACGATTGGTACGAGAAACAGCTTTAGCGGTAAGTGTAGGAGCTGGTTATGATAGCGCAACTAGAGGAAGGTTGTCGTTATTTGAGTTAGTAGGTACACCTTCTCAGGATAAAACAGTAAAAGAGCTTGAAGATGCACTATTAGCAGAAATTGAAAAAATTAAAAACGATGGTGTAACACAAACCGAGTTAGATCGCGTTAAAGCTGCTGTTATTGCAGCTGATGTTTATGAGCGAGACTCTATGTTTTATCAAGGTATGCAAATAGGGCAGTTAGAAACAATGGGTTATGATTGGCGCTTATCAAAAACTTACCCAGAAAAACTTAAAGCAGTGACCTCAGAACAAGTTCAATCTGTCGCTAAAAAGTACTTAACGATAGACAATATGACTGTTGCTACACTTGATCCACAACCCATCGACCCTGATGCTAAGCCAGCAGGCCAGCCACATATTCATTAGCGAGTGTTTCAGGGCGCTATGCTAGAGCACACTTTTGTGAGTCTAGGCTAATTAGTAGTTTAGAATCGCTGAAACTTGATTTTAAAGAATTATTTTTAAGGTAACAGAATGAAAACAATCCGTATTTTTATTTTATCAGTATGCAGTTTGATTATATTCAATGCTCAGGCTGCCGTAAATATCGAGCACTGGCAGACGAAAGAAGGTAGCGATGTTTATTTTGTTGAGAATCACGACTTGCCTATTCTGGATATGAGTGTTGGGTTTCCTGCTGGTGCTGCGCGCAATAGTAAAGCCGCAGCAGGATTAGCTGGGGTGACAAAGCACATGATGAGCCTTGGTGCTGCGGGCATGAATGAAGAAGATATCACTAATGCTTTTGCTGATATTGGTGCTGAATTTGGTGGATCTTTAGATGCGGATCAGGCTGCATTCACACTTAGAACTTTAACGAGTGAAAAAGAAAAGGCAATATCCGTTTTTAATAAAGTATTGCATCAGCCTGATTTTCCAAGCGAAGTGCTGGCCCGCGAAAAGACACGTATCATAGCTGGCTTACAGGAGGCTGCTACACAACCAGATAGCATAGCAAACAAAGCTTTTATGCAAGCGCTATATGGAGCTCACCCATACGGTTTGCCTGAAGAGGGCGAAGAGGAGACCATTAATGCAATCACGCAGCAAGCAATGCAGGAGTTTTATCAACAATATTACAGTGCAAAAAGTGCAACTATTGTGCTAATTGGAGATATTACAAAATCAGAAGCGCAGACAATTGCAAATAAAGTGGCTGCTGGACTACCAAACACACCAGCAGTAAAACCATTGCCAGCAGTCAATCTGCCGTCAACTCCGTCTGAGCAAAAAATTCCACATCCAGCTAGTCAGGCACATATTTTATTAGGCTACCCAGGTGTAAAACGCGGCGATGCTGATTATTTCCCCCTGTATGTAGGTAACTATATATTAGGTGGGGGTGGTTTTGTGTCTCGCCTCACGGAAGAAGTGCGTGAAAAGCGTGGTCTGGTCTATAGTGTTTATAGTTATTTTATTCCTATGGCACAGTTGGGACCATTCCAAATAGGCTTGCAGACTAAGAAAGAGCAAGCAAGTGATGCGCTCAAAGTAGTTAACGAAACGCTTAAAGGATTCATTGAGAATGGCATCACCGATAAAGAGCTAAAAGCTGCCAAATCAAATATTACAGGTGGTTTCCCAATGCGCTTAGACAGTAACAAAGAAATATTGGGCTATGTAGCGATGATAGGCTTTTATAAATTGCCACTTACTTACCTAGATGATTTTAATAAGGAAGTGAATAAAGTGACAGCTGCACAAGTCAAAGATGCCTTTAATCGTCGCTTAAATTTAGAGCACTTTACTTCTGTTATTGTGGGTGCAAGCGACTAGTTGTCATCGGAGTTGTTTATTTGCTTCGGTGTTTGAAGACTAATGCAGCAAGTGACAAACTTGCTGCAGGCAGAAACACCCATAAAAATTCTGAACGAATAACCCTTATTCCCCATTCACTAAAAAAAGCTTTAATGCTTACTGGTGATACTTCAATTGGTCTAAACGGTAAAAAATAGCGATGATTATCAAATGGCCATGTAATAGCCACACCGAGTCCACCATTTGTCATTGCATCCAAAAAAGCATGTGAAGCGCAGCTAATAAAACAAAACAAGAATACTGTTGTTCTTGATGAGCGCAAAAAAGTTGTAAACATCATGCAAAAACTAGCAGCACATGCTGCGAAAAATAGAGAGTGTGTAAATCCTCGATGCCCCCACGGTGATTCATAAGGAATGCCATATTGGAAAGCAATCACGTCAGCATCAGGCACTATTGATAATAGTGAGGCTAATAAATACAGTCTGTAATTTACAGTCTTGCTTTTGAAGGCTATGTACATCACTGTTGGTATTGCGATATGTGCAAACGCAGAGGCCAAGTCAACTCCTTTAATATCAAAAATGATCACTAGCCGTATTTTGCTATTTTAATACCGATTTGTTAATGTGCCAGTTATCTTATCCAGGCACTTAATAATGAGTAAAAATCCTAACACTGTACGTATTAATGCAGGCGTTTGGCGTAGCCGACTGTTGAAGTTCCCTGATGCTGAAGGTTTGCGACCGACTCCAGATCGTGTTCGGCAAACCGTTTTTAACTGGCTTGGACAGGATTTAACAGGCCGAGTCTGTTTGGACTTGTTTGCTGGTACTGGGTGTATGGGGTTTGAAGCGCTATCACGTAATGCCAAACAGCTTACAATGGTGGAGTATTCAAAAGCAGTGGCAGCTGCTTTAAAACAGAATCAAGGTTTACTCAAGGCAGATAATTGTCAAATTATCAATACGGATGCAATGCAATTTTTAGTTTCGAATAGGCAGCTTTTTGATCTAATTTTTTGTGATCCTCCCTATAAAAAAAGATGGTTGGATAAATTACTGCCTATTATTGGTAGTCATTTGAAAGAGGATGGTGTTTTATATGCGGAAGCAGAGTATGCATTACAATCAAATGAACATTGGGAAGTCTTTAAACATGGTAAAGCAGGCAATGTATATTATCATTTGTTAAAATGCATTAAATAGAGAGATTTCAATATGAGTAAAAACCGCATAGCAGTCTACCCAGGTACTTTTGATCCGATTACATTTGGGCATGAGGATATTGTTTGTAGAGCAGCAGATCTATTTGATGAAGTTATTGTCGCAGTAGCAGGAAGTACTAATAAAAACACTTTGTTTAGCTTAGAGGAACGCGTAACTCTTGCAAAAGAGGCATTCAATGCGCCTAACATCAAAGTAGTTGGCTTTAGTGGTTTATTGATGCAGTTTGTGCAAGAGCAAGGTGCACAAATGGTCATACGTGGTTTGCGCGCTGCCAGTGATTTTGAATATGAGTTTCAATTAGCTGGTATGAACCGTAAACTCTATCCGAAATTGGAAACATTATTCATGACTCCTTCAGAAGAATTTATGTTCGTATCTTCTAGTCTAGTAAGGGAAGTCGCTAGATTGGGTGGTGCAGTCAGTCAGTTTGTTTCACAAAATGTTGAAAAGGCGATTAAAAAGAAGTTGGGGCATGAGTAAATTATGGCGTTAATGATTACTGATGAGTGTATCAATTGTGATGTTTGTGAACCAGTATGTCCTAACGATGCAATTTACCAAGGTCAGGAAATTTATGAAATTGATCCTAAACTTTGCACTGAGTGTGTTGGCCATTATGATGAACCACAATGTGTTTCTGTATGTCCGATAGATTGCATACCAATGAATCCAAATGTCATAGAAACAAAAGAAGAGCTACTGGCGAAATTTGAAAGAATTACAAGTAAATAGGAGAAGATAAATGCGGATGTTACATACGATGTTGCGTGTAGGTGATTTGCAACGTTCAATTGATTTTTATACGAATGTACTGGGTATGAAACTGATTCGCCAGCATGATTATCCTGATGGTGAATTTACACTAGCATTTGTTGGCTATGGTAATGAGTATGATCATACAGTGATAGAACTGACCTATAACTATGGCACTAGCAAATATGACTTGGGAAATGCTTACGGACATATAGCAATTGAGGTTGATGATGCTTATGCAGCCTGTGAAAAAGTAAAATCAAAAGGTGGGAAAGTGATACGTGAAGCTGGGCCAATGAAACATGGCACGATCGTCATTGCATTTGTGGAAGACCCTGATGGATATAAAATTGAATTTATTGAAAAAGGAACGATTAGCTATCCAAAAGAAGTATAGGTTTAGTCAAGATGGAAAATATAGAACACCTTAAACAAGCTGTTCAACTTGCTTTAGATGGCGAATGGGATGTGCCACACAAAATTGTTCAAGAGTTTTCGGATCATTATGCTAATTGGATACACGCTGTCTTGCATAAAATAGAAGGCGATGAATGGAACAGTAAATACTGGTACCAAAGAACCAATGGACAACAATACGAAAACTATGCAGAACCTGAAGATGAGCTGTTAGTGATTAAAAGCGAGTTAGAAAATTAAAAGTAAATACCTAGATAAAATAAAAGCCTGCACAGGGAGGAGCAGGCTTTTAGATTTTTTGCAGCTTTAGCTGCTTGATAAAGTAACGTACTTAAACTGACCAGCTACAAACACGAAGTTTGCATCTAGTTCTTTACTGTCTTTTTCTACAGCATTCTTGTACGTCCAAACTACGCCAGCTTGAGAACCGTCAGCATCTTTAAGTGTAGAGATTGTGTCTGGTAAACCAAACTTAACTGCTACTTCTTCAGAGCTTGTGTGGTCAAGCATGGTATAAAACTGGTTAGCTGAAACAACTTCACCATTTTTGTTTGCTTTTTTATGGAAGCCATTTGCATTTGCGTCGAAATTACCGAAGGCAAGGACGCCAAACATTAAACTACCTAGTACTGCACTTTGAATGAACTTTTGATTCATTTTTAGTCTCCTCTTCTGTTGAAAGAGCTGATACTATAACAAGGACATGTTGCAGTTTGATGACTTATATGTAACTGATTTGTAAAGAAATAAAAAAAGCGTCGTTATTCAGCGACGCTTTTTTTTATAGTGATGATTTACTCGAAAAATGCTTTTGCTTTATCTAGCCAACTCTTATTTCTTGGACTGTGTTTACCTGCATCAGCTTGCGTGCTTGATTCAAATTCACGCAATAAGTCTTTCTGTTTTTCGGTCAATTTTACAGGTGTTTCAACCACAACATGTACCATTAAATCACCATAGTCGCTTGAGCGTAATGGCTTGATTCCTTTTCCTCGTAACCTAAACACAGCGCCTGTTTGTGTCTCTGCAGGCACTTTCATCTTAGCCGAACCACCTAGTGTAGGGACTTCAATTTCACCACCTAGTGCTGCCGTTGTGAAACTAATAGGCATTTCACAATGTAAATTACCACCATCTCTTTCAAAAATTTCATGCTTTTTAAGATGGATAACAACATATAAATCACCAGTTGGCCCACCATTAACACCAGCTTCACCTTCGCCTGATAAGCGAATGCGATCACCTTCATCCACACCTGCAGGAATTTTCACAGATAGCGTTTTATGCTGTTTTACACGACCATCACCATGGCATGTTGAACATTCATCTGCTTTTGCGATAGTTTTGCCAGTGCCGTGACATTTAGGGCAGGTTTGTTGTACAGAGAAAAAGCCTTGCTGCATACGCACTTGACCGTGACCACCACAGGTTCCACATGTTGAGGCTGATTTACCTGGTTTTGCACCAGTGCCATCACAAGTGCCACATGTAGACATCACTGGTATGCGGATTTTAGTTTCCGTTCCTTTGGCAGCTTGCTCTAGTGATACTTCCATGTTGTAGCGTAAGTCGGCACCACGATAGACATTGGAACGTTGTTGACGACCGCCACCAAAAATATCACCAAAAATATCACCAAAGGCGTCATTAAAACCGCCACCACCAAAACCGCCGAAACCACCAGCGCCTGCACCCATGCTTGGATCAACACCAGCATGGCCGTATTGGTCATAGGCAGCACGTTTTTGACTGTCTGATAGTATTTCGTAAGCTTCTTTAGCTTCTTTAAACTGCTCCTCCGCTTTTGCGTTATCGGGATTACGGTCAGGGTGATACTTCATCGCTAATTTGCGATAAGACTTTTTAATTTCTTCATCTGACGCATCTTTATTAACGCCTAATACTTCGTAATAATCTCTTTTATCTGCCATATATCATATCTATCATGAGTTGCGCGCTTGTAAGCTATGTGGTGACTTACAAGCGCAACGTTATAATTTATATGCTCAGTAAACATGGTCAATAGCTTTAAAATCTAAAGCTATTGACCGACTGTGCAATAAGACTGATTAGTCGTCTTTTTTAACCTCTTCAAACTCAGCATCTACTACTTCTGCATCAACTGTTTTCTCACTGCTATCTTTTGATTGAGCGCTTTCCGTGTTTGCTTCTGCTTGCGCAGCTGCATTCACTTTTTCACCAAGCTTTTGTGAAGCTTCCATCAAAGCATTTGTTTTTGCTTCGATTGTCTCTTTATCACCATCCTTGATGACAGCTTCCAAATCTTTGATTGCATCTTCAATCTTAGATTTCTCATCAGCATCTAGTTTGTCACCATACTCATTAAGTGATTTTTTCACGCTGTGGATCATCGCATCTGCACTATTGCGCGCATCTACTGTTTCGCGAAGTGCTTTATCTTCTTCGGCATGTGCCTCTGCGTCTTGCTCCATGCGTTGAATCTCTTCTTCACTTAAACCAGAGTTTGCCTTAATGGTAATTTTGTTTTCTTTACCAGTCGCTTTATCTTTAGCTGATACATGCAAAATACCATTAGCATCAATATCAAACGTCACTTCAATTTGTGGCTGACCGCGTGGCGCAGGCGGAATATCTGTCAAATTAAATTGACCTAAGCTCTTATTGCCAGATGCCATTTCACGTTCACCTTGTAGCACTTGAATGGTGACAGCATTTTGGTTATCTTCAGCAGTAGAGAATACTTGTGATGCCTTGGTTGGAATCGTTGTATTCTTTTTAATGAGTTTAGTCATTACGCCACCAAGTGTTTCAATACCCAAGGATAGTGGTGTTACGTCTAATAACAATACGTCTTTCACATCACCTTGCAACACGCCACCTTGAATTGCAGCACCTACTGATACAGCTTCATCTGGGTTAACGTCTTTACGAGGTTCTTTACCAAAAATCTCTTGCACTTTTGCTTGCACTTTTGGCATGCGGCTTTGACCACCTACCAAGATAACATCCGTGATATCAGAAGCTGATACACCTGCATCCTTCATTGCAGTTTGGCAAGGAGCCATAGTGCGTTCGATCAAGTCTTCTACCATGCTCTCAAATTTAGAGCGTGTGATTTTGACAACCAAGTGTTTAGGACCTGATGCATCCGCAGTAATGTAAGGCAAATTAACTTCAGTTTGTGAGCTTGAAGAAAGCTCGATTTTTGCTTTTTCTGCAGCTTCTTTCAGACGTTGTTTAGCGAGTAAATCATTGCGTAGGTCTAAACCTGCATTGTCTTTTTTGAATTCATCAGCAAGGAAGTCGATAATGCGGTTATCGAAATCTTCACCACCCAAGAATGTATCGCCATTGGTTGAAAGCACCTCAAATTGATGTTCGCCATCAATGCTTGATATTTCAATGATTGAAATATCAAATGTACCACCACCTAAGTCATATACTGCAATCTTGCGATCGCCTTCCTGCTTGTCCAAACCAAAAGCTAGTGCTGCAGCTGTTGGCTCGTTAATAATACGTTTAACTTCCAAACCTGCAATACGACCAGCATCTTTTGTTGCTTGGCGTTGGCTATCATTAAAATAGGCTGGTACTGTAATAACAGCTTCAGTAACTTCTTCACCAAGATAGTCTTCAGCGGTTTTTTTCATTTTGCGTAGTACTTCAGCTGAGACTTGTGGAGGTGCCATTTTTTCACCACGCACTTCAACCCATGCATCACCGTTATTAGCCTTAACGATTTTGTATGGCATTAATTTGATGTCTTTTTGAACAGCATCTTCATCAAAGCGTCTGCCAATCAAGCGTTTTACTGCATAAAGTGTGTTCTCTGGGTTAGTTACAGCCTGACGTTTTGCAGGCGCACCAACTAGAATTTCACCGTCTTCTTGGTATGCAATGATGGAAGGTGTAGTACGTGTACCTTCAGCGTTTTCAATAACGCGAGGTTTACCGCCTTCCATTACCGAAACGCAAGAGTTCGTTGTACCTAAGTCAATACCAATTATTTTGCCCATGTTATCTATTCCTTATATTTCTAAAATACTGTATTTGTTAATTTAAACCATATATTTGTCATTCATTTTTTACTGCTTTACCCGTATGATTGGGACTGTTTTTATCTTTTCAAGTCCTTATTTGTAATAGGGCTATTTTGCTTTTGAAACGACAACTAAAGCAGGACGCAGAACCCTGTCATTTAATGTATAGCCTTTTTGTAATACTGATACGATGGTGTTTGGTTCGGCATCAGACTCAATTGTGCTGATTGCTTGGTGCATATTGGGATCAAACTTTTCTTCTACTGGGTTTAATTCCGCAATGTTAAATTTTTCAAACACGCTGAGTAACTGCTTGGCTGTGAGCTCTACACCATCCTTGTAACTCTCTACAGTGGCGCTCTCAACAGCTAGCGCTGCGTCCAAACTATCTTTAACTGCCAGCAGTTCGCTTGAGAACTTTTCTAGTGCGAACTTACGTGCTTTATCAATATCCTCGAAGGATCTACGGCGGATATTTTCACCTTCAGCTTTGACGTATAAAACCTGTGACTTTGCTTCTTCCAGCGCTGCTTCTAACTCAGCAATTTTCTCTTCTGCGGTTTTTTCATTATCAGCAGTAGCTTCTGGTTCCTGCGTCTGTTGATTTTCCTCAGTTTGCATAGGGTTTTGTTCTTCAGTGTTTAGTTCGTCTGCCATTTTCTAATCCATAGTTAATAAATCTCAGTGATATATGGAGATGATGATGCGTATTTCAAGGGTATTACGTTATTTTTTTAGAGATTATTGGTTGATGGTAAATGATGTTTGTTTGTTGTAAGTCAAAAAGGCACAGCATATTAAGTGGCATATTGCTATTGAGGTTGGTTTATTGATGCTAGATTGGAGACATAAAATGAAAATATGGCTTGATTTGTTTTCAACTGATTATGGGTTGATGAGTATTATTGGTATCGCGATGATAGTTGTTGCTATGTTAGGTTTTGCCTATTTTGTTGTTAAGCATCTGAAGTAGCAGTATTTTATGTCGTGCATCAAAGTACGACGTTAATTTGCTTTAAAGAATCTATAACAGATGATGTGGCAGGATTTTGTTTTTTACCACCTAAATTGATGACTTTCCCTACTGATGATGCCACAACGCCAGTTAATTTTGGATCTGTATCAGTATAAATGGCGACTGTAGGGATGTTTAAGGCTGCGCTTAAATGAGAGAGGCCTGTATCAACGCCAACGGCGGCTATTGCGCTATTAATAATGTATGCCAGTTGCGAAATGCTGAGTTTGGGTAATACTGTGACATTGTTCTGCTTATCGGCAATCTCCAGCGCGCGCTTATATTCACTCTCACTTGCCCAAGGTAGTACTAGGTGGCAATCATTATTTGAAAGTGCTTTAGCTAGTGCAATCCATTGCGGCAAAGGCCACAATTTGCTCTCTTTGCTCGTACCATGTAAGCCAATAATGAATTTTTTAGGTAATGCAAAACCCAGTTTGTTGATATTGGTTGCAATGCCATATTCTGGCGCGTTGTTTGGTTTGGGGTAGCCAAGTGCATATGCTGCTAGCTCGCGATTGCGCGTGACCGCATGCTGGTTGCGGCTGACCTGAAAAGTGTTCTGGTAAAAGTAGCTTGCTAGCGGCTCACGGGCAGATTGCTTATCAAAGCCATATTTTTTCCCGTTGGCAAATTGGCTTAATACGGCGCTCTTGATTAAACCTTGGGTATCAATAATTAAATCATAGGAATGATCGGAAACAGTATGTTTGAAACTACCAATTTCAGACCAAGTTGTTTTGCTGAAGAGGTTTTTACGCCAACGCCTCATCGCGACAGGAAAAATTTGTCTTATCGCTGGGTGCAATCTTGGGATTTCTGCAAAACCTTCTTCAACGACCCAGTCTATCTCAGCATCTGGATGTTGCTGTAGAATATCATTTACAACAGGTAAATTATGTATGACATCACCGAGTGAAGAGGTTTTAACCAGTAAAATACGTTTCATGCCGCTATTTTCGCATACAATCTCTATTTTCGAGATGGATTGAACAGCTATTGAAGTTTGCTTTTATCATATTTAAGTATTTTCCCTATGGCGGCATGCAACGCGATATGTTGCGAACTGCCAATGAACTGATTAAGCGTGGTCATCAAGTTGATGTGTTTACACTGAGCTGGCAAGGGGATGCCCCCAACCAAATGGGTGTACATGTCCTGCCACAAAAAGGCTGGTTTAATTACCAGCGATATAAAAAATTTATCAAAGCTACATTTAGTATTATTAAAAACAGTCATTTCGACTATATTTTTGGTTATAACCGAATGGCTGGTTTAGATGCGCACTTTGCGGCTGATCCTTGTTTCATAGAAAGAGCTCACAAGCAACGAGGATTCTGGTACAGATTGGCGCCCAGAACGAAATGGTTCGCTGCATGCGAAAAAGCTATTTTCTCTGCAGATTCGAAAACGCACGTATTGGCCGTTTCTTTAACAGAAAAGCCACATTTTCAGCGATGGTATGGATTACCTGATGAGCGTTTTCATTACATTCCACCCTATCTTTCACCTGAAAGGTTTTCGCTGCAGGATAAAAAGAAGATGCGCCAGTACTTACGGAAAACATTCGATTTTGGTGCGAGTGATTTTGTCTATCTACTCACCGGCTCAGGTTTTTCAATGAAAGGACTGGATCGAGCGATTTTGGCGTTGGCAGCCATGCCTGAAAAATTACGTCAAAATACGCGTTTAGTTGCTGTGGGCCAAGACAATCCGAAGCAATTCGCAGCGATGGCGGAGAAATTAGGATTGCAAAATCATGTCGTTATTTCAAAAGGGCGCTCAGATATTCCGCAGTTGATGCAGGGGGCAGATGTTTGTGTACATCCTGCATACCGTGAAAATACTGGTTTGGTCATTTTAGAGGGCATGGCCAGTGGAGCACCTATGTTGGTGACTGAGAGCTGTGGTTATGCCATGCATGTTAAAAATGCAGACGCTGGTATCGTGTCGGCTGACCCATTTAATCAGAAAGCATTTAATCAGGAGTGGCTGGAGATGAGGGAAGCTCTAGACTTATCTAGTAAGCCAAAACCAAAATGGTCAAAAAATGGTTTGTCCTATACAAAAAAAATTATGCAGGATAACGATGGTAGCGCTGAGGCAAACATTTTAATTCAACTGGCAGAAATAAAAAAAGCTAACAGGGCAGGGCAATAAGCCTATGGGCTGCAATAAAAAAACAATATTTTCAATGCCTGCACCTTTGCGCAAAGCGCTTGGAGCCGGAAAGAAGAGTGACACCTTCGAAGTCGCCATGGCACTTGATGGACAAACTTTTCGAGATGTACCTGGCCGTAAAACAATGCGGGTTGAAATATTGGAAAAATCATACTTTATCAAACAGCATTTTGGTGTTGGTTGGGCTGAGATAGTAAAAAATTTGTGCTCATTGAAAAAACCGATTCTAAGTGCGATGACGGAAGTAGCTGCGATTGAAAAAATACAGGCTTTAAACGTTGCAACTACAGCATTAGTAGCCTATGGGCAGCGTGGTTGCAATCCAGCAAAATTGCAATCCTTTGTAATGACCGAGGATTTAGGAGATATCACCTCTCTGGAGGAGCTATGTGCATCATGGAAACAAGCGCCACCTGATTCACGGTTTAAACGGCAATTAATTATCCATGCTGCAAACTTAGCCAAAACGCTACATGACAATGGCGTCAATCATCGTGATTTTTATCTTTGTCATTTATGTCTGGATAATGCTAGTTTGCCAATAATAAAACTGATTCTGATTGATTTGCATCGTGTCATCATTCATCGTGTTGTAAATGAAAAAGCCAATATGAAAGATATTGCTGCTTTGTATTTTTCGAGTATGGATGTTGGATTAACTGCCAGAGATTATGTGCGTTTTAAACATTATTATCGGTCGGAGTCGGTTGATTTCTGGCAGCGTGTTGAATCAAGAGCTAAACGCTTATATAAAAAATTTAACAGCAAAAAATTTCAAAAAAAATTGGCACTAGAGCGCACTAAACTAGATTAATGTAGTCCTAATAGCACATTCGAGCGTTAGCTTGGATGACGTAATTCAATAGAGAGGAAATAAAATGGTTAAAAATATAATAATTGGATCGGTCATTACAGCATTTGCCTTAGGCGGTTGTGCCAATATGACAGAAACACAAAAAGATACGGCTAAAGGTGCCGCAATTGGTGCCGGTGCTGGAGCAGTGGTTGGTGCTATTGCCGGTAAAGGTAAGGGTGCCGCTATCGGTGCTGTCGTTGGTGGAGCAGCAGGTGCTGTAGCTGGTAATGTGTGGTCCAAGAAAATGCAAAAACAAAAAGAAGAAATGGAAGCAGCAACCCAGGGAACTGGTGTTGGCGTTACACAAACAGAGGATAATCGTTTAAAACTTGATATTCCAAGTGATATTTCTTTTGCGGTTGGTCGTGCAGATATTCAACCAAACTTTAGGACAGTGCTTGATACTTTTGCTGACGGGTTGAAGCAAAATACAGCAACAACAGTAACGGTGATTGGTCATACTGACAGCACTGGAAGTGATGCTGTAAATGATCCACTATCGCTTAATCGTGCCAATAGTGTTAAAAATTATTTGTCTGGTCATGGTGTAGCAGCTAGCAGAATTTTTACCGAGGGACGAGGATCTCACGAGCCTATAGCAGCGAATGATACAGCAGCCAATAGGGCTAAGAATCGTCGTGTTGAAATCTTTGTTGCTGAGCCAGCGCCAGTTCAGGAAGTTGCGCCGCAAAGCTAAAAATAAGTTGATTCAACCAATAAAAAGCCGACTTGTTAGTCGGCTTTTTTTCTAATCACTCACGGCTCATTGGTTAGTTTTTCTCTAGATTTGCGACTTACTTTATAGCGGTGATAATTCCAATAGTACTGATTAGGCGCTTGTGTAATTTGTTTTTCGATTGCCTGATTGAG